>NZ_JBCNNF010000011.1:0-38637 GCF_039594555.1 Inquilinus sp. | reverse complement strand
GTCCGCTTCTACAAGGGGGCGGACAACACCGGCCCCCACACCGGCAGCCTGTGGACGGCGGACGGCACCCTGCTGGCCACCGCCACCTTCGTCAACGAGACCGGCAGCGGCTGGCAGACGGTCGTGTTCGACACGGCGATCACCATCAGCGCCGATACCACCTATATCGTCTCCTATCACACCAACGGCTTCTATTCGGCAACGAGCAACTACTTCCTGACCGCCCATGCCAATGGTTCGCTGACGGCGCTCGACAGCCTCAGCAGCGGTGGCAACGGCGTCTTCTCCTACGGTTCGTCGACCCTGTTCCCGGACCAGAGCTTCAACGCCACGAACTACTGGGTGGACGTGCTCTACAACCAGACGAATGTCGGGCCGACGGCGGTGGCCGACACCGGGAGCGCGCAGGAGGATGGCGGGCCGGTGATCCTGACGGCGGCAAGCCTGCTGGCCAACGACACCGATCCGGATGCCGGCGACACCAAGACGCTGGTCTCGGTCAACGGCACGGGGACGGTGGGCACGGTCAGCATCAACGGGGCCGGCAACGTGGTCTACGACCCGGGCTCGGCCTTCCAGAGCCTGGCGGCCGGTGCCACGGCGACCGACACCTTCGCCTATACGATGCGGGACAGCGCGGGGGCGCAGAGCACCGCGACGGTGACCATGACCATCACCGGGGTGAACGACGCCCCGACCGCCGGCACGGTCGCGGACCAGAGCACCAGCGAGGACACGCCGCTGACCGTCGCCAAGGCGCTGATCCTGGCCGCGGCCTCCGATGTCGACGGCGACACCCTGACCATCACCGGCGGCTCGGCGCTGCACGGCACCGTCTCCTTCGATGTCGACGGCAACCTGGTCTATACGCCGAACGCCAACGCCAACGGCCCGGACGTGGTCACTTACACCCTGTCGGACGGCCATGGCGGCACCGCCACCGGGACCTTCAACGTCGGCATCGGCGCGGTGAATGACGACCCCATTGTCGGCACGGTCGCGGATCAGAACACCAGCGAGGACACCCCGCTGACCGTCTTAAAGGCGCTGATCCTGGCGGCCGCTTCCGATGTCGACGGCGACACGCTGTCGATCATCGGCGGCTCGGCGCTTCACGGCACCGTCTCCTTCGATGTCGACGGCAACCTGGTCTACACGCCGAACGCCAACGCCAATGGCGCCGACGTCGTCACCTACACCCTGTCCGACGGCCATGGCGGCACCGCGACTGGGACCTTCAATGTCGGCGTCGGTGCGGTGAATGACGACCCCATCGCCGGCACGGTCGCGGATCAGAGCACCAGCGAGGACACCCCGCTGACCGTCTCGAAGGCGATGATCCTGGCCGCGGCCTCCGATGTCGACGGCGACACCCTGACCATCACCGGCGGCTCGGCACTGCATGGCACCGTCTCCTTCGATGTCGACGGCAACCTGGTCTACACGCCGAATGCCAATGCCAATGGCGCCGACGTCGTCACTTACACCCTGTCGGACGGCCATGGCGGCACTGCGACTGGGACCTTCAATATCGGCGTCGGCGCGGTGAACGATGCCCCGACCGCCGGCTCGGTCGCGGACCAGAGCACCAGCGAGGACACCCCGCTGACCGTCTCGAAGGCGCTGATCCTGGCGGCCGCTTCCGATGTCGATGGCGACACGCTGTCGATCACCGGCGGCTCGGCACTGCACGGCACCATCTCCTTCGATGTCGACGGCAACCTGGTGTACACGCCGAACGCCAATGCCAATGGCCCGGACGTGGTCACTTACACTCTGTCGGACGGCCACGGCGGCACCGCCACCGGCAGCTTCAATGTCGGTGTCACCTCCGTCGACGATCCGGGTGTCGCGCAATCTGATGCTTTCGCGACCAACGAGGCTCTCGTCATCACGACCGGAAACGTCTTTGCCGACAACGGCTCAGGCGCGGACAGCGACCTGGACAGTGCGCTCGCCGTGGCGGCGGTGAATGGCAGCGCGGCGGCGGTCGGCGTCATGATCACACTCGCCTCCGGCGCGCATTTGACGCTCAACGCCGACGGCACCTTCATCTATGACCCGAACCATGCCTTCGACCACCTGCCTGGTGCGAGCTCCGGCGCCACCGGCCTGACCGGGACAGACAGCTTCACCTACACCCTCGCCGGCGGGGGCACCGCCACCGTGACGGTGACCGTCTCGGGACTCGACTCCGACGACACGCTGGTCGGCACTGCCGGTGACGATACGCTGACAGGCGGGATCGGCGCCGACCACATCGACGGCCTCGCCGGGAACGACACTGCCAGCTATGCCGGGTCGGCCGCCGGCGTCACCGTAAAGCTGACGTCCGGCACCGGCACCGGCGGCGACGCCCAGGGCGATACCCTCGTCAGCATCGAGAGCCTGACGGGCTCCGCTCTCGATGACAACCTGACCGGCAGCGCCGGGGCCAACACACTCGACGGCGGTGCGGGGAACGATATCCTCGAAGGCCGGGGCGGGGCGGATGTGCTGATCGGTGGCGCCGGTATCGACACCGCCTACTACACCGCCAGCAGTGCCGGCGTGACCGTCGACCTGGTGCTCGGCACCGGGGCCGGTGGTGATGCCCAGGGCGACACGCTCAGCGGCATCGAGCAGATCTACGGGTCCAACCTGGCCGACACCCTGATCGGCGACGGCGGCGCCAACGCCCTGTGGGGCAGCGGCGGGAACGACATCCTCCGCGGCGGGCTGGGCGCCGACGTGCTGAAGGGCGGCGCCGGAAACGACAGCTTCGTCTACACCGGCCTGTCGGACAGCACGGTCGCCGCGTCCGGACGGGACCTGATCGCCGATTTCACTTCAGGCGACCGGATCGATCTCTCGGGCATCGATGCAGATGGCAATGCCGCCAACGGCGATACCGCCTTCAGCTTCGGCTTCGGCGGTTTCACCGGGCATGCCGGCGAGCTCCGGGTGGTCGTCTTCGCCGATGGCAGGCAGGGGATCTATCTCGACGCCAACGGCGACAGGAATCCGGACTCGATCATCATGGTCCTGGCCGATCACGCCCTGAATGCCACGGACTTCGTGCTGTAGCCCGTACCAAGCCGGGCATAGATCGCAGAGCACCCGGCCCTTTGGGCCGGGTGTTTCTGTTTTGGGATTGGTGAGACTCCATACCTCTTGGAAGGGCGCCATACCTCAAAAGAAGTATATCTGGAATGAAATCGTAAACAGAGTGTTACGAAGAATTAAATAAAATTTTACCCATTCCGCTTGACGGGGCTCCTCTGAACGGGTTCCAATGTAATGAAATTTGGTGTTGGCTTGGCGATAAGTATCGGAATTTGGTCCTATAATATAGGATCGGTGGAAGCGCGGTCATGAGCGGTGGGACGCTGAAGTATTCAATCGAGACTGATGCGCTGCGCTCTCCCCGACTGGGGAGGGCGTTGAAGTCCTGTCAGGAGCGGATATGAAGGCTCGAGCGGGCGACGAGAACGGCTCTGCAATCATTTCCGAGGCGGCGAGGCAATCCCGGAGCGCGGGGCGGGCGAGCTGCAGGCGGGGCGGCGAATCCGATGTCACCGTCGCGATCATGGACTCCCGAACCCTTGTCCGGGAGGCACTGATCGCTGCGTTTGCGATGGTGGAGGGTGGGGTTGCGGGTGTCGAGTTCGCGGATTTGGACGAGTGGCAGATCGCCGGATCCGAGATGGACATATCCGCTGTTCTTCTGGGAATCGGCGACAGGCGTGCCGACGATCCCGCCTTGATCGAGGATCTGCAGACGTTGGCCCGAGATCATCCGGGGCTTCCCGTGATCGTCATGGGTGAGCAACAGGAGCCCGGCCATGTGCTCAAGATCCTGTCGCTCGGCGCCCGCGGCTATGTTCCGGCGAATGTAAGCCTGGAGGTCGCGATCGGCGCCCTGCATCTCGCCATTGCGGGAGGCGTCTTCGTGCCCGCCGACATTCTCATGGAGGCCGGCCAGCTGGATCGCGATGAGGCCGGAACCACGAAGCCCCCATTCGACCTGACCGACCGGCAAGCCGCCGTCGCTGAGGGCGTCGCCCAGGGCAAGCCGAACAAGATCATCGCGTATGAGCTGAATCTGTCCGAGAGCACGGTCAAGGTTCATATCCGGGTGATCATGAAGAAGATGCAGGCTCGCAACCGGACAGAGGTCGCGTTCAAGCTGCACAGCATTCGGCGGCCGGCAGGGACCGGATCCACCACCAAGTAGCCGTCGTGTTGATGCTGGCTACGCCGGCGAGGCGCCTCCGCTTGCTGAAATCATCCGCGCGCCGGCCCGTTCAGGGCTCGCGGATGCTTTCATCCAGCCCCCGCAGCAGCGGGTAGAGGAAATAAGAGAGAACGCTGCGCCGGCCGATCTCGATCTCGGCCGTCAGCGTCATGCCGGGCAGAAGCCGGAAGGTGTCGGGAACCGATCGCAGGGCGGTATCCACCAGCCGGATCCGGGCCCGGTATACCGGAGGGGCGGCGGTATCGGGGCTGCCCTTGTCGTCCCGTGCATTGGAGGCGAAGGAGTCCTGGCTGATGGTGCGGACCGTGCCGGTGGCCGTGCCGTGCTTCTGGAAAGGAAAGGCGTCGAGCTTGATGCGGGCCGGCTCATCGGTGCCGAGCTGGCCGATATCCTTGCTGGCGATCGAGACCTCGGCCTCCAGAGGGACGTTCAGCGGCACCAGGGTGAACAGGGGTTCGGCCTCCCGCACCACTGAGCCGATTGACCGCTGGGCGATGTCGAGGACGACGGCATCCGCGGGCGCGGTCAGCACGATCATGTCGCGGCGAAGCTCGGCCTTCTTCAGCTCCTCAACCGCTGCGGCATAGCCCTCGCGGGCCTTGACGAGGTCCTCCACCGCGGCGCGCCGGAACTCCTCGATATAGGCCTGCCGCTCGGATCTCGCCTTGTCGATGGCGAGGGTCATCTCGGCCTGGCTGCCACGGTTTTTCGCGAGCTCGGCCTCGATGTCCAGCCGCGTATCCTTGGCGACGAGGTAGTTCAGTCGAGAGCCGGTCTGGCTGGCCAGCAGCTCCTGCCGCATCTGCTCGACCTGCTGCAGGGTGTCGACGCGCTGCGCCAGGAGCTTTTCTTCGTCGCGGCCTGCCTGGAGGCTGGCCTCCGCCCGACCGATCTGGTCGTCGAAGTTTCGCAGTTGGGAATCGTAAGCGGCCTTGCGCTGGAGATAGAAGCGCAGCTGCAACTGCTCGTCGGCATCGACTTGGCTCCCCGGCTCATAGGGGCGTCCCGCGAGTTCCGCCTCGATCCGGCTCATCTGGGCCTCGAGCGCGCCGACCTTCGCCCGCAACTGCTCGACGTCCGACTGGGTGAAGGTGGTATCGAGTGCGGCAAGCCGCTGGCCAGCATGGACGACCTCGCCCACCGTGACGTCGATCGAGCGGATGACGGAGGTCTCGAGCGGTTGGACCACGAGGTTCGGCTGGGCGGTGATCAGCTTGCCGGGAGCGACGACGATTTCGTCCACGGTCGACAGCGCGGCCCAGATCACGGCACCCACGATCAGCGCGGTAACGGCATACAGGGTCAGGCGCGTGATCCGCGGCGGCGCCCGGGCCTCGAGCTCGACCGCATCGCGCTGGAACTCCGCGACGGCGGGGTGGGTCGGCAGCCGCACGATCGCGGCCGGCTTGCGGATGGCCGGCAGCGCCCGGCGTTCCGGCGGCGGATCTCGCTCCGGCATCATGCGGTCTGCCTCATCTGCTGGTTCCAGAGATGCCGATAGGTCGTGCAGCGCGACAGAAGCTGGTCGTGCCGGCCGATATCGGCAATACGCCCGCGATCAATCACCAGGATGGCGTTCGCATCCATCAGGGTGGACAGCCGGTGCGAGACGATGATGACCGTGCGGCCCTTGGCGATGCGCTTCAGGTTCTGGCGGATGATCGCCTCGCTCTCGGGATCGAGGGCGCTGGTCGCCTCGTCGAAGATCAGGAGACGGGGATTGGCCACCAGGGCGCGGGCGATCGCCAGGCGCTGGCGCTGACCCCCTGAGAGATTTTCCGCGCTTTCCTCCAGCATCGTGTCGAAGCCGCGCGGCAGGCGCTCGATGAACTCCTCGGCACCGGCCATACGCGCCGCCTCGACGATCTCGTCGAAGCTGGCATCCGGCCGGGTGGCGGCGATGTTCTCGCGCACCGTCCCTCGGAACAGGAAGTTCTCCTGCAGCACCACGCCGATCGACTTGCGCAGATGCACGAGGTCGAATTCCCGCATGTCGACGCCGTCGACCCGGACCACACCCTGTTGCACCGGATACAGGCCCTGGATCAGCCGCGTCACCGTGGTCTTGCCGGAGCCGCTGCGCCCGACCACCCCGAAGATGCTGCCCTCGGGCACCGTGAAGGAGATGTCGTCGAGCGCCGGATTGGCCTCGGCGGAGTAGCGGAAGGAGACATTGTCGAACTCGATGCGGCCGGCAATGGCCGGGCGCAGCCCGTCGGTCCGGCCATGCCGTTCGGGCCGCTTGTTCATCACCTCGCCCAGCATCCGGACCGACAGCGCGACCTCCTGGTACTCGTGGACCATGGTCACGATCTGGACCAGCGGGCCCGAGACCCGGCCGGCCAGCATGTTGAAGGCGATCAGGGCGCCGATGGTCATCGTGCTGTCGAACACGGCAATGGCGCCAAGCCCGATCACCGCCACGCTCATCAGCTTTTCGACCAGGCCGGTGACGGACTGGGCCGTCGTCGAGATCTTCTCGACCTCGAAGCGCATGGCGACGCTCTGCGCCGAACGATCATCCCAGATCCGGCGCTGCATGGGCTCCATCGACAGCGACTTCACCGTCCGCATCCCGTGCACGGTCTCGACCAGCAGGGCTTGGCGCTGGCCTTCGGCCGCGTACAGGGCGCGCAGCCGCCGGCGGAAGGGGCCGACCAGCAGCACGATGACGAAGGCCACCAGCAGCGCGAAGGCGAGCACCACCAGGGTCAGCCAGGTGCTGTACATCAGCAGCACCGGCACGAACACGATCAGCGACAGACCGTCCAGCAGCGTCAGGAACAGGCGGCCAGTGAGGAACTCCCGGATCCGCTGCGCCTGCTGCATGTGCTTGACCAGGATGCCGGCCGAGGCCTGCTCGAAGAAGGTGATCGGCAGGCTCAGCAGATGGGCGAAGGTCCGGGTGGCGAGACGGATGTCGATACGGTTGGTGGCGTAGAGCAGCAGGTAGCGCCGCAGGAAGGTGAAGACGGCGTCGAACACCAGGGCGATGAAGATGCCGCCCGACAGCACGTACAGCGTCATGTAGCTGTTGTGCACCAGCACCTTGTCGATGATCAGCTGGAAGAAGATCGGCGTCGCCAGCCCCAGCCCATACAGGAACAGGGCGGCGACCGCGACATCGGCGAACAGCCGGCGCTGGCGCAGCAGCTCCGGCACGAACCAGCGGAAGCCGAAGGGCTGCTCGGGGTCGCCGATGCGATAGCTGCGCTTCAGCAGGATCAGCTCACCCGACCAGCGGGCCTGGAACGCCTCACCGGGCACGACCAGCATCTCCGGCCGGTCGGCCAGCGGGTCGAGCAGACGGACTGCATCCCGGGCCTCGTCATCCGCGACGATGCCGGCGATCAGCACCCAGTTGCCGTTGTCCAGCCTGGCCAGCGCCGGAAACGCCTCGCCCAGCCGTATGAGGCCGGCCCAGCCGAGACGGAGATGGCGCGCCCGCAGCCCGGACTCCCGCGCCATGCGGAGGAGGAGGGGTGCCGGAACCGGCTCGGCGCCCAGGGCATAACGGTGGGCGAGGCCGGCGACGGAGATGTCGAAGCCGTGATGCCGCAGCACGACGGTAAGGCAATACAGCCCGGTGTCGCGCGACCCGCCCGCCGGGGACGGCGACCCGTCCTCCGGCATGGCCTCCGGTGTTGCCGCGGTCATCAGGAGAAGTTGGGCGAGCTGTTGCGGTGGGCTCCATTCGGCGCAGGCGCCGGGCCGGCGGCCGCAGCGGCCTCCGTTGCCTGGCGGCGCTGGATTGCCCCGGCCTCGATCAGCCCCTGCATCACCTTCTGGATCAGGTCCGCGGCGTTGGCGAAGCCGTCCAGCGGCATGATGATCCGTTGCCGGAAGGTTGCTTTCGGAGCGTTGTTGGCGTCCCGTTCGGTCGGGGACAGGCTGACCAGGTCAATCCGCAGCACCGTGCCGGTGACCGTGATTTCGCCAATGCCGTCGGAATAGATCTCGGTGTGCATATCGATGTCCTTGTTGCAAATGGTGGTTTGAAATGTCCGGATCCGTCAGGCGACGTGCCCGATCTGCCAGTTGGGGAACGGGTCGAGCAGGCCGCGATAGGCCGCGCGGTCGTAGCGGAGCGGTGATCCGACCAGGCAGTCATCCAGCGCCCGGAGGATGCCGCCCTCGTCATGGCCGCAGCCGATGAACACCAGCTCCTGCCGCCGGTCGCCCCAGATCGGGCTCCAATGATCCTGAAGCCGGCTGTGCCAATCCGGATGGCGGGGCCAGTGCTGCGTCGGCACCGCCGCCCACCACAGCCCCTTGCCGTCGATCCGGCGCTGTCCGCCCGCGATCGACAACTGGCCGATCCAGTCCGGCCGGGTGGCCAGCCAGAGGAAGCCTTTGGCCCGGATCAGCCCCGGCCAGCGCCGTGCCAGGAACTCCTCCAGCCGCTCCGGGTCGAAGGGCCGCCGGGCCCGGTAGACGAAGCTGGAGATGCCGTACATCTCGGTCTCCGGCACATGACCGGCAGATCCGAACAGCTCCCGGTGCCACAGGGGGTGCCGCGCCGCCTTGGCCTCCGAGAACAGCCCGGTGTCGAACACGGCGCCCAGCGGCACCAGGCCGTAATCCGTCTCGAGGATCCGCGCATCGGCGTTGAGGGCCCGGATCACCTGGCGGATGCGGACGAGCTCTTCCCCCGACACGTCGGAGGCCTTGTTGATGACCACGAGGTCGGCGAACTCGATCTGCTCCACCAGCAGGTCGGCCAGAGAGCGGGTGTCCTGCTCGCCGGCGGCTCCGCCGCGGTCGCGCAGCAGGGTCTCGTCGGCATAGTCCCGCAGCAGGCTGGCGGCATCGACGACCGTCACCATGGCGTCGAGCTTCGCGACATCGCCAAGCGAGGCGCCGTCCGCATCCCGGAAGGAGAAGGTGGCCGCCACGGGCAGAGGCTCGGAGATGCCGGTGCTCTCCACCAGCAGGTGGTCGAACCGGCCTTCGGCGGCCAGGCGCCTGACCTCGCGCAGCAGATCGTCGCGCAGCGTGCAGCAGATGCAGCCATTGGTCATCTCGACCAGCGACTCCCCGGCACGGGCGAGGTCCGCATCGCCGGCCCGAACCAGCTCGGCGTCGATGTTGATCTCGCTCATGTCGTTGACGATGACCGCGACCCGGCGGCCTTCCCGGTTGCGCAGGACGTGGTTCAGCAGCGTCGTCTTGCCGGCGCCGAGGAAGCCTGAGAGGACGGTGACGGGGAGACGCGGCATCATTTCCCGCCTTCAGGCCGCCAGCTGCGGGTTGAACACGACATCGGCCGAATAGCTGGTGCGGTTGAAGCTGCCGTTCGGGAAGCTGCCGCTCGCGCCGTAGGCGAAGACGCCGTTGCCGCCGCTGGTCGCATCGGCCAGCGCGCGCAGATGGCCGTTGACGATGTCGGTCGTGAAGAAGTTCGGCGTCGCGGCATAGTTGCCGTTGCTGTGATACGAGGTGATGTAGGTCGTGTTCGCCTGGATCGTGATCGGCTGCGCCAGGGCCGCCGTCTGCCAGCCGCTGGCGGTCTCGCCGGTGAACGTCACCGTGGCCAGCAATTGCCCCGTTGCCGTCCAGAGATGGCCCTCATGGGTGCCATTGTCGTTGGCGCTCTTGTAATAGCGCAGGGCCGTGATCGTGCCACCGATATCGGTCTGGAACTTCATCCCCAGCTCGACGGGCGAGGGATCGGCGACGCTCAGGATGGTCGGGGCGGCCGTGTCGGCGAAGAGGCTGGTGCCCTGTGGCGGCGCCGCCACCGTCAGCGAGGCGGTGGCGGATGAGGTGCCGCCGCGGCCGTCGGAGATCGCGTAGGTGAAGCTCGCTGGGCCGCTGAAGCCGGCGGTGGGGGTGAAGGTCACGGTGTTGGTCTGGGCGTTCAGCGCCACGGTGCCGTTGGTCGGGTTGCTGACCCCGGTCACGGTCAGGGGGTCGCCGTTGGGATCGGTGTCGTTGGCCAGAAGCGCGGAGGTCTGGATCGACAGGGCGACGTTCTGGTTGGTCGAGAAGCCGGAATCCGCGACGGCCGTCGGCGCCTGATTGGTCCCCGTGCCGGACTGGTTGTAGACCACGTCCACCCAGTAGTTCGAGCCGTTCCACGTGTTGTTCGGGAACAGGCTTGTCCCGCCATAGGCGTAGACGCCGGCATTGACCGGGGCGGTCAGCGGGCCGTTCGAACGCGCCGCGGTGAAGTAGGCGCCGTCTGCCGAATAGAAGCCGTTGGTGTGATAGGACGCGACGTAGGTGACCCCCGCGCTGATGGCCACGGGCGCGGAGAAGGTGACGGTCTGCCAGCCGCTGGCGGTCTCGCCGGTGAAGGTGGCGGTGGCGAGCAGCGTGCCGGTCGAGGTCCAGAGGCTGGCAGTGTGCGTGCCGGTGTTCTGGGGACCCTTGTAGAAGCGGATGGCGGAGATCGTGCCGCCGGCGGAGGCGGTGAACCTCATGCCCAGCTCGACCGGGCTCCGGTCGTCCGCGGTCACCGTCGCCGGCGTGTCGGTCGGCTGGAACAGGCTGACCCCGTCCCCCGGCGGGCGGATGGTGAGGTCGACCGTGGCCGACGCCGTGCCGCCGCGGCCGTCGGAGATGGTGTAGGTGAAGCTGGCAGCGCCGCTGTAGCCGGCCTCCGGGGTGAAGGTGATGGTGTTGGTCTGGCTGTTGAAGGCGACCGCCCCATGGACCGGGCCGCCGACGCCGGTCACGATGAGGGTGTCGCCGTTCGGATCCGTGTCGTTGGCCAGCAGGGCGGCGGCGGCGATCGCCAGCGCGGTGTTCTGGGCCGTGCTGTAGCCGCCATCGGCGACGGCGGTCGGCGCCTGGTTCGTGGAGCCGCCGGACTGGTTGTACAGCACGTCGACCCAGTAGTTCGAACCGTTATAGGTGTTGGTCGGGAACAGGCTCGTCCCGCCATAGGCGTAGACGCCGGCATTGACCGGGGCACTGAGCGGGCCGTTCGAATAGGGTGTGGAGAAATAGTTGCCGTTGACCGAGTAGTAGCCGTTGCTGTGATAGGAGGCGACATAGGTCGTGCCGCTGGTGATCGACACCGGGCTGGAGAAGACGACGGTCTGCCAGCCGCTGGCGGTCTCGCCGACAAAGGTGGCCGTGGCCAGCAGGACGCCGGTGGACGACCACAGGCTGCCGGTGTGCGTGCCCGTGTTCTGCGGTCCCTTGTAGAACCGCAGCCCGGTGATGGTGCCGTTGCTTGAGGCGACGAATTTGACGCCCAGCTCGACCGATCCGGGGTCGTTGACGGTCACCGTCGCCGGCACCGTGGAGGCCGACCAAAGGCTGAGGCCGGTGCCGGCCGGGTTGACGGTGATGTCGGCCGTCGCCGAGGCGGTGCCGCCCCGGCCGTCCGAGACGCTATAGGTGAAGCGTGCCGGGCCGCTGTAGCCCGCGGTCGGGGTGAAGGTGATCGTGCCGGCGACGCTGTCGAAGCTCACCGTGCCGTTCAGGGCGTTGCTGACGCCGGTTACGGTCAGCGGATCGCCGTTGGGGTCGGTGTCGTTCGCCAGGAGGGTCGCGACCTGGATCGTGAGGGCGACGCCCTGGTTGGTGCTCAGCCCATTGTCGTTGTTGGCCACCGGGGCGACATTACCGCCGTTGGGACCGACATTGAACAGGACGTCGACCCAGAAATTCTCGTTCTGGTAGACGGTGTTCGGAAACAGCGTCGAGGAGCCATAGGCGTAGACGCCGGCGCCGACCTGCGCCGTCAGATGCCCATTGGTGCGGGCGACGTCGAAATAGCCCGTATCGGCCGAATAGAACCCCTGGCTGTGATACGAGACGATGTAGGCCGTTCCCGGATTGATCGACACGGGGTTGGAGAAGGTGACGGTCTGCCATCCCTCCAGGGTCTCGTCGGTGAAGGTGGCGGTGGCCAGCAGCGTACCGTCCGCGCTCCACAGGCTGCCGGTGTGGGCGCCCTGGTTGTAGAAGCCCTTGTAGAAGCGGACGCCCGTGACCGTGCCGGCGGCATCGGAGACGAAGCGCATGCCGAGCTCGACGGGATTGCGGTCCTGGATATGAACCTCCGTCGGCTTGGCGGCGAAGGTCCACATGCTCTGGGTGGAGGGCAGGGTGATGGTCACCGAGACCCCGGTCGAGGCGGCGCCGAGATTGACGCTGTCATCCGCCGCCCGGGCCTTGATCACATAGGTGCCGGCGGCCTGCGCGTTCCAGGCGTAGCTCCAGCTCTCGCGGCCGAGGGCCTTGTGCCAGGTGGTGCCGCCATCGGTGGAGACCTCGACGCCGGCGACGATGCCGCCACCGAAGTCCTGGGCGGTTCCCGTGATCACGACCCGCTGGCCTTCGACCAGGCCCGTGCCGTTCGACGGCGTCAGGATGGTGGTGGTCGGCGCGGTGTGGTCGGTCGAGGCGGAGGCCATGATCAGGCTGGCCTGCAGCGTGCCGGGCTGGATGCCCATGTCGGCGAACAGGTTGACCATCGCCTGCTGGACGTTCGGATCCGTCGGCGTCGGCTCGTTGTCGTGGTTGCCGTCCAGCCCCCAGGACCAGTAGACCGTGCCGGCCCCGAAGACGAGGGCGCCGCTCGCGGCCCGGTACATGGTGAGGCTGTGCTGCGCGGTCGCCGGCCCGACGGTGGTGCCGTAGTCCCGCAGATAGGTGTCGACCGAGACGGTCGACAGCGACAGGTTGATCAGCCCCGCCGGGCGGAAGCCGTTGTCGACATCCGAATCCCATTCATAGCCGAGCAGGTTCTGAACCAGCGAATAGGTCTGGCCTTGCTGCAGGTCGGCAACCGCGGTGTTCCGCCAGAACCGCAGGTTCGAATAGTCATAGGGGATGGTGATCGTATCCAGCCGGTAGGCATCCACCGTGAACATCGTGCCGGTCAGCGCGTTCTCCGGCTTCTGTCCGGGGTCGGCGAAGCGCGGGTCCCGCCATGTCCCGGTGCCGATGCCGCTGGGGTCGGTGCGGTCACCCCATGTCTCCTTGTAGGTGACGAGGGTGCGGTAGGGCGTGCCGCTGCCGTCGATGCTGGTCTCCCACCGGGTCTTCCAATAGACCTCGTTGCCGCTCCAGAACGCCAGGTTCACGCCGGCATCCCGGGCCGCCTCGACATTGGCGCGCTGTTCCGCCGACCAGTACTCGTCGTGGCCGACCGAGAGGAACGCCTTGCTGTTCAGCAGCTGCGCCCCGCTTCGGGCGGTGTCGACGCCGGAAATGTAGTTGATGTCGTAACCATTCTGCTCAAGCCAGCGGATGGCTGAGTATTCAGCGCCGAAGATCCAGTCCTGCGGTCCGGCGGAATAGGGGCTGATCGTGGTGATGAACGGCCGGTTGTAGCTGACCTTGGTGGCCCGTCCGATCGCGGTCAGACCGCAGCTGCAGTTCGGCGGCATCCAGCCGATCAGGTTGGCCGGATCGGTCGGGACATCGCCGCCGTAAAGGCTGGCGCCGCCCCACGCATTATAGGCCTGCCAGGTGGTGTCGGAGGTCTGGAAGGTGATGTCGCTGCGGTTCTCGTCATCCCGGACAATGAAGGGGATCTGGCTTGCCCCCTCGGTGCCGTCCTCGCGCACCAGCTTGGCGATATAGAGGCCGGAGACGGCGTCGGCCGGCACGTTCCAACTGGCGGACACCGACCAGTTGCCGCAGTCGATCAGGCCGGTGCTGTAGTCGACCAGCGGATGGGGCTGGACCTGTGCGGTGGTGAGATTCTGCTCGATGCTCCCGACTTTTCGGGCGCCCATCCCGCCGTAGTAGCCGAGGCGATAGATGTCGATCCGATAATGCGTGGAATCCGTCGCGATCTTGAAGTCGATCGTGCTGCCGTGATTGACGCTGATGTTGGTGGCGAAGCCCTGAATGTTGGCGCTTCCTCCACCCTCCACACCCCATTCACTCTCCGGGTTGCCCTGCTTCAGGTTCTCCAGGACGATCGGATTGAGCGAAGTCGGCAGGGTGTTGGACGTGGTCGGCGACGAGGTCACGTTGCTGACCGGCTCGACGGAAGGAGCGCCGCCTTGTATCTCGCTCGGGGCGCTGAGCGTCTGCTCGAGCAAAGTCGGCGCGCCCGGCATCGCGGCATCCAGCGGCGAGGTGGCCGCCGTCGTCGTCAGTGCGGTCGCCGCTGTCGTCGGGGCGGCCACGGTCGAGCGGATGATGCTCGTCAGATCGCTGCCGGCGTTGGGGTCCGAAGCGGCAGGGCTGGCCAGCACCCGGGCGGCGATGCCGTCCGTTGCCAGAAGGCGGGCCGCGGGGGCATCGGCCGCGGACGGGCTCTCGACGGCCGGGGATAGCTCTCCTGACGTTTGGCTCGTCTCGACGGGAGATGTCGGGGTGGGGGAGAGAGAGGCGCTGCCGGCCGTGCGCTGGATGCCGGACGGCTCGTTCGGTGCATCGGCTGGAGCATCCGGCAACGCGGTCTGAAAGCCTTGGCCGGTGGCGTCCGTCATGGCCGATGCGAGGGTGTTCGCCAGGGCGTCACGGGAGGAGGTATCCAGCGCGTTCATCGTTGCTCCCGTCTCGGGACTGTCCATCGGCTGAGATGTGCCGATGCTTCACTCTGCCGCGGCGGGACGGCTCGCTACGACTGAGCCCTTCGGCCTCTGCCACTCTCCAATGGAAGTAGGAGGGCGATCACAGAGCCTATCTGCCGGGTGTCTCGACGGAATCCTGGAGGGCCGGCGCGGAGGCGATCCGAAAGGACCCGTCGGCGGCCCCGGCCGCGCGCTAACCCGGTTGGGGGAAGGGCCCCTGCCAATGGGGGCGTCGGGGAGTTCCGCCGAGGCTGGCATGCTGGCCGCTCGCCGTCCGGATCCGCCAGGCTTCACGCTCCGGTCGTCGGGATGACCCTACCGAGGCGAGGAGTGGCTGCATGCCCAAGGTCGATATCTGCATTCCCTGCTACCAATACGGGCGCTTCCTCGGAGAATGCCTCGACAGCGTTCTTTTCCAGACGTCCGAGGACGTGCGCATCCTGGTGATCGACGACGCGTCGACGGACGATTCCGCCGCGGTCGCCAGACGCTATGCGGCTCAGCATTCCTGCATCGAGGTGTCGGTGCACCCGGTCAATCGCGGGCATATCGCCACCTACAACGAAGGAATCGCCTGGGCACGATCCGACTATCTCCTGCTGCTCAGCGCCGATGATCTGCTGACCCCGGCGGCGCTCGATCGGGCCGTCGCCGTGATGGACGACCATCCCGACGTCGTCCTGACGCACGGCCTTGCCGAGGACCTGCTTCCGGACCAGCGGCTGCCGCCGCAACCGGGGCCGCACACCAGGGCCGAATGGCAGATCGAGGGCGGCAGGGACTTCATCACCCGGCTGTGCCGGGATCCGGTCAATCCCGTGGCGACCCCGACGGCGATCGTGCGGACATCGGCGCAGCAGGCGGTCGGGGGCTACCGGCCGGAGCTGACGCATTCCGGCGACATGGAGATGTGGCTGCGGCTCGCGACGCAAGGGGCGGTGGCGTACGCCCCGGTCCTGCAGGCGATCAAGCGGGTGCATGGCCGCAACATGTCGGTGACGGCGTCCGACAACATCCTGCGCGACTATGCGCAACGGGCCGAGGCATTCCGGTCGTTCTTCCGAAGTGAGGGAAGCGGCCTGGAGGATGCGGCCTTCCTGCATCGGCTGGCGCGGCGGCGGCTGGCGCAGCAGGCCTTCTGGACCGCCATGGCGCAGTCGGGCCGCGGTCACTGGGGAACCGCGCGGGCCTTGCTCGGGCTGGTGCATCAACTGGACCCGTCGACGCCGTTCCTGCCGCTGGTGGGGGGGCTGGCGCGGGTGCGGCGTCCCGACAAGCGCTTCCTCGCCCTGGTCAAGGACGTGCTCGGCTACCGCGGCTCAGCCCGGTGAAGATCTTACGGCAGGTCCCGCAACGATCCATGCCCATCGTCCTGATGGATAGCTTTCCGGGCATGGATCCCGTCGCCGAAAGAAGGGGGGAGGGATGGGTATGCTCCTTCCGACGGGCGCCCCTCATTAGTTCTCCTGAATCGAATTCGGGACCGTCTCGCCACTAGGGTCTCGAGATCTTCGAGAGAACCTGCGGGTTCATTTTTTCCTTTCCAGAGTTTTCCCGCCGCCAACAGGCCGGGCCAGACGATTTCGGAAGGACGAGATGCCGGACCTCACGCCTCATTTGCTGAACGGATTTCTCCTGGCCGTCGTTCTCGTGGCCTGGATGCAGCGCATCGCACCCCGGCTGGGACTGGTGGATCGCCCGTCGGAGCGCAAGCGGCATGAAGGCCTGGTGCCGCGGTGCGGCGGCCTGGCAATGTTCGCCGCCTATGGCATCGGATTGTTGCTCCTCGACCGCGCGCTGACCGGTCTGTGGGCCTTCGTCGGTGGGCTTGCCGTCCTCGTCGCGGCGGGCGCCGTGGATGACAGGCTGGATATACGCCCCCTCATCCGCCTGCTGGTCCAGACATTCGCGGCCATCGCGATGGTCACGCTCGGCCAGCACCGGATCACCGATCTCGGCGAGGCGACGTCCGGTCTGGTCGCGATGATGGGTGAGCCGCTGCTATCGGCCGTATGTCTGGTCACGAGCATCGTGTTCCTGATCGGGCTGACCAACGCCTTCAACATGATCGACGGCCTGGACGGTCTGGCGGGGGGGATGGCCGCGGGGGCGCTGTTCTGGCTGGCGCTGCTGGCGTCCTTCGTCGGGCGCGCCGACCTGATGGCGCAGATCGGCTTGCTGCTGGCCGCCGTACTCGGGTTCCTGGTGTTCAACACCCGGCATTACTGGCGGCCGCGAGCGTCCGTCTTCATGGGCGATGCCGGCAGCACCATGCTCGGCGCCGCGATCGGCTATTTCATCATCGGGCTGTCTTCCGGCCCGCTGCTCTCGGTTGCGTTTCCGGTCCTGCTCTGGGTCTGCGTCATCCCCGTGGTCGATACGCTGAGCCTGATCGTCCGTCGGCTGCTGGCCGGGCGCAGCCCGTTCTCGCCGGACCGATGGCATCTCCACCACCTGCTGCTCGATCTCGGCATGCCGCACGCCGTGGCGGCGGTCTTCATGGTTGGCTTGTCGGTCGTCCTGGGCGCGGTCGCCTATGTCGGGACGGTCTTCCTGGTGCCGGACATGGTGCTGACGATCGGGCTCCTGGTCCCGGTGGCGGCCCATCTCGGCTTCGTCCGGGCGGTGTCGCGGCGTGATCGCGTGCCGGCAACCCCGCGCCTGGCCCCGGAGCCCTGAGAAAATGAGGTTCGCCTATTTCGGCTTCCCGCATATCGGGGGCACCTATTCGGTCTTCCGCCATCTGCACACCGGGCTGGCACCGCACCGAATCGACCTGCGCTGGCTCGGCTATGGTCCCGCGGCACACCGCGCCGCGAACACCGCCTATTTCCGGTCGCAGCAGGACCTCGGCACCGTGGCGGGGCGGCCCGACGACGATGACGAGGCCGGCGCCCGGTCGATGATCGCGGCCATCGAGCGGGAAGGATTCGACGGCGTTTTCGTCAATGTCGCCGCAGACCGGGTCCAGACGAACTGCATCCGTTACCTGCCGTCACGGATCCTCCGGGTGATGATCGTGCACAACATCACGCCGGGAACCTACGCCGCCGCGCGGGCGATCCGGGACCACGTCCATGCCACGGTCGGCGTCTCCGAGCGGATCCGGTCCGACCTCGTGGAGCGCCATGGCTTCGACGCCGGCCGGACCCTGGCCATCCCGAATGGGATCGACGCCGCCGGCGTCGTCCTGGATGCTCGCAGCACAAGCGACGAGACGTTGCGGCTGCTCTTCCTGGGGCGGATCGAAGACCAGGCGAAGGGCGTGCTGTGGCTGCCGCGCATCCTGCAGGAGATCCCCGATCCGGTGACCCTCACCGTCGCCGGGGACGGGCCGGATCTCGCCCGATTCAAGCGCAACTGCGACGGGGCCAGGGGCCGCATCCGCTGCCTCGGCGCTGTCGCGCCGACCTCGGTCGGGGACCTCCTGGCCGGGCACGACGTGCTGATCATGCCCTCGCGCTTCGAAGGTTTCCCGGTGACGCTGGTGGAGGCGATGGCCGCCGGCTGCGTGCCCGTCGCGTCGCTGCTCCGCGGCGTCACCGACATGGCGGTGCGGGACGGCCGGAACGGGCGCCTGTTCCCGGTCGGCGATGTCAAGGCGGCGGCCCGGGCCGTGATCGGCCTGGCGCGGGACCGCGCGGCGCTCGCCCGGATGTCCGAACAGGCGAGTGCGACGGTGCGGGAGCTGTTCGGCGTCGAGCTGATGGCCGACCGGTATCGTGCGCTGCTCGACCGTGTGGCCGAAGACCGACCCGCTATTGCCGCGCCGATCGATCTTGCACGCTGGCGCTTCCCGCCGGGCCTGCGGGACGGCCTGCGGACCTATCTGCCGAGACCGGTCAAGAACGGTCTTCGGATGCTTCGCGAGCGCTACGCATGACGGGTCCTCTCCGACCGGAAACGCCTGGATCGAATATGGCGAGGCGATGCCGGTGATGAATCAGCCCGCCGCCATGGCCGTAAGCGGCCGGCCGCAGGTCGCGACCAGGCCGAGCCCGCACTCGACGGCGAACAAGCTGGCGCGGATGGCCTGGGGCGTCGTCTGGCTGCTGCTGTACCGGCCGAGCCCGAAGCCGCTGCATGGTTGGCGGCGCCTGCTGCTGCGGCTCTTCGGCGCGCAGGTTGGCCGCTCCGCCGTCGTGCATCCTTCCGCCCGCATCTGGGCCCCCTGGAACCTCGAGATCGGCGAGTTCGGCTGTCTCAGCCCCGGCGTCGACTGCTACTCGGTCGACCGCATCCGGATCGGCCGGCATGCCACGGTCAGCCAGTACAGCTTCCTCTGTGCCGCCAGCCACGACATCGATTCCGCGGACATGGCCCTCACCACGGCCCCGATCACGATCGGGGACCATGCCTGGGTCGCCGCCGATGCCTTCGTGGGGCCGGGCGTCGTCATCGGCGAGGGCGCCGTCGTCGGCGCCCGGGCCTCGGTCTTCAAGAGCGTTCCGCCCTGGACGGTGGTCGTCGGCAATCCCGCCAGGGCGATCCGCAGCCGATCCCAGGCGGTCGCGCAGGTGGGAAACCGCGCATGAGCATCTCCGTCCTGATCCTGACTCTGAACGAGGAGCTCAACCTCCCGGGCTGCCTCGCGGCAGTGTCGTGGAGCGACGATATCGTCGTGCTCGATTCCGGCAGCACCGACCGGACGGTGGAGATCGCGCAGGCTGCGGGCGCGCGGGTGTATCACAGGGTCCAGGACAACGAGCATGCCCAGCGCACCTACGGGCTGCGGCAGATCGAGTTCAGGCACCCCTGGGTCTACATGCCCGATGCCGACGAGATCACCCCGCCGGAACTGCGGGACGAGATGCTCGCGATCGCGGCCGATCGGTCCCGGCCCGAGGCGCTGTTCCGGGTGCGCTTCAAGAACATCTTCATGGGGCGCTGGATCCGCCACAGCAGCCTGTACCCGACCTGGGTGGTCCGGCTCGTCCGGCCGGAGAAGATCTCCTTCGAGCGCCAGATCAACCTGCAATGCGTCGCCGACGGGCCCGAGGGCCGCCTGCAGAGCCATTTCTACCACTACAGCTTCAACAAGGGCCTGAACGCCTGGTACGAGAAGCACAATCGCTATTCGTGGTTCGAGGCGCAGGAATCGCTGAAGAGCCTGCGGCAGGGTCGGCTAAGGCTGGCCGACATCTTCAGCCGCCGGTCCGAGCGTCGGCGGCGGGCCCTCAAGGAGTTGTCCTTCCGCATGCCGTTCCGGCCGGCATTGAGGTTTCTCTACATGTATGTCATCCGGCGGGGCTTTCTCGACGGCACGCCGGGGTACCTGTACTGTCGGCTGCTGACGGCCTACGAGTACATGATCGTCGTGAAGATGATGGAGATCCGGCGTCGCGAGCAGGGGCAGCGCGTGTGAGACGGCGTCTCGCGACCCTGGTCCGGCGCCTTGCCGCGGCCGCCGTCCTTGCGGTCCTCGCCTACGGCATCGTCGTCGGAGCCGGCCTGAAGGGGGCCGAGGCATGGCTCTTTATCCGCAGCGCGCGGGCGCCCGCCGACGTCATCGTCGTCCTCGGTGGTGACGGCCCGCCCAGGGCCGCGCAGGCGGCCGCGCTCTACAAGGCCGGCGCGGCACCCCGCATCCTGGTCTCTGGCAGCGGGGACTGCGCCGATATTCGCCGCCTGATCGCCGAGACCGGCGTGCCGCCGGAGGTGATCGAGATCGAGTGCCAGTCCAGGAACACCTGGGAGAATGCCGAGCTGTCCGCCCCGCTGCTGACGGCGATGGGCGCCCGGCGGGCGATCCTGGTGACGAGCTGGTTTCACAGCCGCCGGGCGCTGTCCTGCTTCGAGAGCGTGCTGCCCGGGCTGGAATGGATGTCGGCACCGGTAGAGCCGAGGGGCTCCGTCTGGCAGATGATGGCCGGGGCCGACGGCGTCTGGGTGATGAAGGAATACGTCAAGCTCGGCTGGTACGCGATGCGCTACGGGATCCCCGTCTGATGAACTCGCTCCTGACCTTCGGCCTTTTCGTCGTATGCATCGCCCTGATGGTGCAGGGGCTGAAGCGGCGCGATGGGATCTACGGCTTCCCGTTCCTCGCCGGGGCGACGTTTCTGGGCTTCATCGTGCCGCAGATGATCGGGCTGTCGAACGACCGCTTCCTGCCGGTCGGGGCGTTCGAGCAGACGGCGATCTTCACCATTCTCTGCGCCATCATGTGCGGGCTGGGCTGGGCCGCCGGCGACCGCCCGTCCGCCGGATTCCGCTGGGTCTTCGACGAGACGCGGCTGCTGCGCGTCGCGGCCTTCATGTCGCTGTTCGGCGCCTATTTCTATTTCGCGCTGAGCCGTCTGCCGCCGGAGGCCCGGCTGTCGACCATGCCGACCGGCACGGCCGTGATGTATCTGTTCTTCGCGCGGATGCTGACCTACGGGTTAATCGTCGCCGTTCTCTGTTTCGCGCGGCGGCCGTCCCGCTGGGCGCTGGCGATCGTCCTGTTCGATGCCGTCTTCGTCGTCGACCGCTTCGTGATGGGAGGCAAGCGCGGCGAATTCATCGAGTTCGGGCTGGCCATCCTGCTCGCCCTCTGGTTCCACCGCCGCTGGGTGCTGCCGCGGAGCCTGGCCGTGGTCGCCGTGCTCATGTCCATCCTCGGCCTCAACAGCGTCGGCGACTATCGCAACAACACTCGGGAGCAGAACGGCCCGAGCCTGGAGGGCCTGTCGCAGATAGACGTGGTCGCGAATTTCGAGGAGGTGCTGAAGAACGGCGCGCCGGAGATGCGCAATGCCATCTTCCTGATCAACGCCTACAGCGAGACTCAGGAATGGGACTACGGCGCCTATCACTGGAATGTCCTGGTCTGGAACTTCGTCCCGGCGCAGCTGGTCGGGCCGGCCCTGAAATACTCCCTGGTCATTCCGACCTTCGACGACAGGAACTACACCCCGGATCTGGGCAGCACCGAGACGGGCATGGCGGATGCGTTCGGTTCGTTCTGGTGGTTCGGCGCGCTCAAGTTCTTCGCCGTCGCCTATTTCCTGTCGCGGATGTACCGGGCTGCATCGGACGGCTGGGTCCTGGCGCAGATCATCTATATTCTCAGCATCCCCTCAGGCATGCTCACCGTCACCCATCACACGCAATGGGTTCCCAGCACACTGGTGCAGTTCGCCATGATGTTCCTGCCGCTCCTGTTCTTCGCCAGGGTCAAGCGCACCCCGGCGGAGCGAATGCCGGCCGGTTCGGCGGTGCCGGCGGGCTCGTCCTGACCTCTGCGCGAGCGGATCAGAAGCAGGGAGGCTCGACCTCGAGTTCGAGGCGGAAAATGGCCTGCTCGGCTTCGGTGCCGGCGGCGGCCGCGGGGATCGCGCCGGGCTCCGTGACAATCAGCGCCGATGCCCGGGGAACATAGCGCAGCGCCGGCAACCGGGGCGCCGGCTGCCCGGCGACGATGAAGGTATCGCCGGCGCTCAGCTCGGCGGAACGAGTCGTGAGCTCGCGCGGCCCGGCCTGCCTCAGGTCGACATTCAGCTCGGTCGGGGCCGAGTCCGGGCCTGCTTCGCGCCAGGTGAGGAAGCATCCCGGGGATGGTCCGGCATAAGGCCGGACCACCGTGCAGCGGACCGAGACCGGATAGCCGGGAAGCCAGACCGGCCGGGTGGCGACATCGGATCGCAGCGTGACCCGCAGCCGCCGCGAGTGGAGGACCTCGTCCTCCCAGGTCAGGTCGGGCGGGTCGGGGTGTTCGTCCGGCAGGCCGGTCGAGCGGCAGCCGGTGACGGCCAGGGAGAGAAGTCGGGGAATGGCCAGCCTCTCCGCCGGCCGGAGCCCTCCTGGCACCGAGATGCCGATGATCGCCCCGTCGCCGGCGTCGACGATCTCCGAGCAGCGGCCGAACCGCGGCCCCTCCGCCCCGTCCAGCCGCACCGGCCAGCCTTCCTCCAGCAGATCGACCAGCGTCGCATAAGCCGGCCCGCCATAGGCGAGGTGGAGGCGATGATCGTCCAGCAGCCTGGTCTCGGCACCGTCGGTCGGGACCTCGATCCAGACCGGGCCGCGCAGCGCATGGCCCGTCGGATCACCGCGGCCGAAGAACCGGCAGCCGGTCACGGTCATGCGGCGGGTCGGGTTGGGGCCGTCGAGATTGATCCCGCGCCGGTCCTCCCCTGAAGTGGCAGGCCCCGGAAAGCTGCAGCCGTCGACCACCACCTCGCGCGCCAGCAGCTGTGCGTCGCCCTCGATCGTGCAGTCGCGCAGCGTCATGTGGTTGACGCCGGTGCATTGCTGCAGCGACCCGATGGTGCAGGCGTCGAAGCTCAGCCGGTCGATCAGCTTGTCGGGCTCGGTGTAGCCGATCGAGCAGTTGCGGACCTGCACATCCTCGGCCTGAGTGACGCCGAACGCGATCAGGTCGCAATCCTCGACCACGGCCCGGAGCGTGCCGCTGATGGTCAGGGTTTCGCGCGTCGACCTGACCCCCGCGTCGCGCACTGCATGGTTCGGGTTGGAAGCCACGGTCAGGCCCAGGAACCGCTGGGACAGGGCCAGGGGACAGTCCGGGCGGTCGATCGCCACGATCCGGGCGCCGCCGATCGCGGGGGCCTGAGCCGGATCCTCGGGCCAATCCTGCTTGTGGAGGTGGAGGAGGGGGCGGTCCAACTGGATGGTGATGCCGTCGATGGCGGCGACGCGGGCGCGCTGGAAATAGCGCAGGTTCGGCGGATAGCCGTATTGCTGCTGCGCACAGGACTGGATCAGCACCCAGTTGCCGGGCGCGAAGGGCAGAGGCGCGGCGCTCGCGGCGAGCAGGGTCACCGTCCCGTCCCCCGGCCGCGCCGTGCGCAGCCGCAGGCCATATTGCTCCGCCGGCGCGGCGGCGGAGCCGTAGGCCGGGCCGTCCGGATTCCAGGCCCAGTAATGGTCGCGGTTGCTGGCGAGCGGCGCCTGGTCGATGTCGAAGGGGCCGGGATGCAGGCACTGGATCGTCGCGCCATAGCCCACGACCGTGATCCGGCGGAGACCCCAGGTCCAGCGATTCCAGCGGTAGCGATAGAAACCGGGATCAAGGCGGATGAGGAACTCGATCGGCGGCCGGTTCGGATCCGCCTTGCGGAGCCTGTCGTCCTCGGTTTGCAGCTGCGTCATGGCGCGGTGCATGCCGCGGAAGCCGTCGGTGTCGTCCGCCAGGCCGTCGCCGAGGGCGCCGAAGTCCCGGGGGCTGAAGAGGCGCGGCATGGCGGCAGGCTGTTCCGGCGTCGCCGATGCCATGCCGGGCATCGCCGTGCCGGCGCCGAAGGCCGCGAGGCCTCCCAGCCCCCTGAGCACGCCGCGCCGGTCGGGGCCGGGCGCCGTCACGGCCGGGCCGGCCCTGCACGGGGCGGGCGCCGACGCCTCGGGGTCAGCGCGCCGCCGAGCCATGACCGGATGCGTTCGCGGCCGCCGATTTCCGAGAGAAGGGGATGATCGGTCGCCAGCAGCCCACCGACCCACGCCGCCGCCATGCCGGGGACGATGATCGCCATCGCGATGAACGGATGGTCGAAGCGGAAACCCTCGATCATCACCGCCACGAGCGGAACGGCCGCCGTGGCCAGCGCCACCAGGGCGCTGCTGCGGCAGGCCGCCGCCGCCTCGCGCCAGCTGAAGGGAATCGACCGGCGGACGAAGGTCAGCGAGGCCCAGATCTGCAGCGGCGCCGTCAGGAACAGGCTCGCCGCCACCCAGGACAGCCCGAGGAAGGAGCTGCCGATGATGATGGCGATGCACGGCGGCAGGACGACCAGGCTGAGGATCAGCGTGTCCTTGACCCGATGCACCGAGACCAGCGCCGGATAGGTCATGAAGGCGGGGAACAGGGCCAGGGACGCCAGCGCCATGATGCTCACCAGCGGCGCGACACCCGACCATTGCGGGCCGAACAACACCTGCACCGCCGGGTCCGCCAGCAGGGCCAGGCAGAGCAGGAACGGCCACTGCACGGCGCTCATGTAGCTGAGGCCCCGCAGATAGGCCTGCTTCAGGCTGTTGCCCTTCCGGACCTCAGCGGCGAAGGCGGGCAGGACCACCGGTTCGATCGCACTGGCGATGGTGCGCTCGGTCATCTGGCACAGCATGGTCGCGCGGCTGTAGAGGCCGACCGCCTCGAAGCCGAGAATGCGGCCCAGCGCCAGCTGCGGCAGCATCATGTAGAACAGGTTCAGGATCGCGGTCGCGCTGGAGCAGCTGCCGAACGAGACCACGCTGCGCCAATCCTTCAGCGTCAGCCGGAAGATCCAGAGCTGGGGGCGGTACAGCAGCGCCAGCGCCGTGCTGGCCAACCCGCCGATCACCGTGCCCCAGGCAGGACCCATATAGCCGGCTCCGCCCAGCACGAGGACGACGGCGGCGACCAAGTTCACCGCGGCGCCGGCGACGGTGATCGCCGCGATGGCATCGAACGCCATGTCGCGCCGCAAAAGCGCCAGGCTGGGGCTGAGGAACGGTCCGACCAGGAATCCCAGCGCCGCGATGTGGAGCACGGGTTCCAGCCGCGGCTCGAGGTAGAACGCCGCGATCGGAGCGGCCGAGACATAGGCCGCACCGGCGAGGCCGAGCGACAGGATCAGCATCACGGTGAAGGCGGTTCCCGCCCCGGCGGGCGTGATCTCCCGGGCCTGGATGAGATAGACGCTGACGCCGAAGTCCCGCAGCGCTTCGGTGATCATGAAGATCGCCGCGCAGATGGCGAGCACCCCGATCTCGTCCGGGTGCAGCAGCCGGGCCAGGATCGCTGCCATCAGCAGGTTGATGGCATTGATCGAATAGCGGGCGATGAAGGCGAAGACGATGGAGCGGCGCAATCGGGTGGTCCCCTGATCGATCGGACGGGCGGCCGGCGCGGTTCAGACGAGCCTGATGGTGTCCGGCGGGGGGCGCTGCCCCAACAGCCAGCGATAGACCTGCTCGAACTGCCCGGCGACGGCGGGCCATGAAAAGCGGTCGCGGACGAGCGCGCGACCCCTGTGGCCCATGGCCGCGCGCTGCGGGTCGGTCATGGCCGTCAGCCGGCGCAGCCCGTCGGTAATCGACGCCACCTCGGGCTGGATGGAGATGGCCGCGTCTTGGACGAAGCCTTCAGGCAGATTGCACTGCGGCGTCAGCAGCGCCGGCAGGCCGTGGGACCAGGCCTCGAGCGCGGCCAGCGGCATGCCCTCGCTGAACGAGGGAAGGATGAAGCCGTGCGATCCGGCGAAGCACGCGGCCTTCTGGATCCCATAAGCCGGGCCGACGATGTGCACGGTGTCCGCCACGCCGCCCTGGACGATCATGGATTGCAGCTCCTGGAGGTAGGCGTCGGGTCCGGGGCCGACGAACACCAGGTGCCACGGCCGCGCCGCGGGCCAGCCGACCTGGAGCGCGGACCAGGCGCGGATCAACTGGCTGGCCCCTTTTTTCGGCGTCAGGCGGCCGAGATAGAGCAGGATCCTGGCGTCCTCCGCAAACCGGCCCTGCCACAGCGGGGGCGGCGGGTCGCGCGGCGGCGGGCTGACCCCGTTCGGGATCAGGCAGATCGGGTTTCGGTAGCCGAGCGCGCGGATCGACTGCATCTCGGAGTCGTTGAGCGCATGCAGGCAGGCCGCACCGCGCAGATGGGCATCCTCGTAGAGTCGCATCGCGATGCGCTTCTTCCACGATTTGCTGGCCAGCGCCCAGGGATCGAGCATTCCCTCGGGGCTGAGGATATAGGGGCGTCTCGTCCTCACATGCCAGCGCCGCGCCGCGATCGACGGATACATCCAGAGGCCATGGACATGAAGGAGATCCAGGTCGGCGTCCGCGAGGAGTGCGTCAAGCTGCCGGGAGTATCCGAAGCCCCTGGGCCCCAGCGACCTGGCGCGGTGCACGGGGACGCCGTCCCAGCCTTCGTCCGCGGCCATGTCGCCATCCCGGCGCAGGGTCAGCACGTCGACCTGCACCCTCGCCGGATCGTGCATGGAACGCGCCAGCTCGCGCACCACTTCGGAGACGCCGCCATCCGCGGCGGCGATCGACGCCAGCAGCATCCCGACCCTGACCGCGGGTGCCGCAGCGGCCGTCCGGTCGAGCCGGCCGTCGGAGGACTGTCGCGACATCGCGGGCTGGGCTGACATGGTCGCGTCCTTCAGCGAGAGGCCGGAGCGGGAAGGGGGAGAGCCGGAAACGGCGGGCAAATCGAGCTCAGGGCCTCGCAGAGCCGGCGGCCATAGGAGGCGAGGTCGAAGTCCGCGGCCCTGGCCTGGGCCTGGCGCGACATCTCCGCGAGGCGGCCGCGATGATCGTGCAGGGTCATCAATGCCTCCGCGATGGCCGCCGCGTCGCGGATCGGAACGACGAAACCGTCCAGCCCGTCGCGCACGACGCTGCCGGTGTTCGGGGTGGTGATCACGGGCAGCCCCGCGGCCAGCGCCTCATAGGTCACCGTCGCGGAACCCTCGCAGATCGACGGCAGCAGGAAGACATCCGCCCATGCGTAGTGGTCGAGGATCTCCGCGCGCGGAACCGGGCCCGTGATCTCGACCACCTGTCCCAGCCGGGACCGGACCTGGTCGGGCAGATGGCATTGGCCGACCATGCGGAAGACGGCGCGCCCGGCCAGCAGGCGGGCGGCCTCCGCCACATAGGGGGAGCCCTTGCGCAGGCCCACCGCGCCAATGGTCAGGATCCGCAGGGGCCCGCCGATGCGGTTGCGTTCCGGAACCCGGAAGCGGGCATCGACCCCATAGGGAACCAGGACGCAGCGATCCGCCGGCCCGCCGCATTCCGCCACTGTCTGACGAACGAACTCGGACGGGCAGACGATCAGGTCGGCCGCGGCCCATTCGCCCCTCTCCCGCGCCGCGAATGCCTCGGCATGGCGATCCTGCCGTGCCGGGCCAGCCCAGTCGGGGAACCGCTCCGCCTCCTCGAGGATCAGTCGCTCGACGACGGTGCGCGGCGCGATGATCTGCTCCACCGCCGTCCACAGCCCGGCAGCCCGTGCCGCCTGGATCTGCTCCAGGCATTCACCGGCGATGCCGTAGAAGCCGCCGGCATTGCCGAAGCCCCGCTGCACCACCCGTCTCGAGAAGGCCTGCGCGGTCGCCAGCATGGCCTCGGTCTCCTCCGAGGGCGTGCGGGCCCGCATCCGGCGCATGGTGTAGAGAAGCCCGGTGTTGCTGAAGCAGGTGATGCGGTCGGTCGGAATGCCCTCCGGTGTCCTGCCGGCAAGGCGCCGCAGGCCGTCGTTCAGCACGTGGCGAGGTACCCGGCCGAGCAGGCGAGGCCAGCCCTTGATTGCGCAGATGTCGGTATAGAAGTGTTCGAGCCGCCCGGCCCGGTGGAGGATGCGGGGCACTGCATAGTGCATGCGGGCTCCCAGCTGGCTGACGACGACGGCGTCGGTCACGATGATCTCTTCTTCGCCAGTTTCGGGCTGGTGGCTTCGGACTCCACGCTGTCCGGCGTCCGGACCAGGCCGTCCATCAGGCGGGCCCATTCATCGCAGCCCCGCATGTGGGTGTATTCGCGTTCGAACAGGTCCCGGGCGTTCGCGCCCATCCGGGCACAGATCTCGGGCGAAGCCGCCAGGTCCTGGATGTGGTCGGCGAGCCCCGCACCATCGCCGATCGCCACGGATCGGCCGCAATGGCCCGAGGCAAGGGCCGAAGCCACCTCGCCGGCGGGGTCGCCGACGAAGAGGGTCGGCCGGCCCGCGGCGAGGATGCCGTAGAACTTGCTCGGGATAATGCAGGGTTCGAGCGGAGGCAGCAGGGAGACCAGGTGCATGTCGGCGGCGCAGAGGCTTTCGGACAGATGGCTGCTGGGTTGCAGCGGGTGGAACTGGACATTGCCCAGCTGCTTCTGCCGGACCCAGGTTTCCACCGCCGCCCGCCTGTGCCCGTCGCCAATGAAGAGAAAGCGGATGTCATCCCGGGACTTCAGGCGATCCGCAGCCTCCAGGATCGTTTCGAACTCATGCACGCGGCCGAAATTGCCCGAATAACCGACGACGAACTTGCCTTCGAGGCCCCATTGTCGCCTGAGCGCGTTGGCCTCGGGCGGCACCGGGCGGATGCCGCCCGCATCGGCCCAGTGATGAAGGACATGCAGCTTGTCCGGCGGAATGCCGCGGGCCGCCAGGAACCGGCCCATCGTGCCGGTCGGCGGCACATTGATCGCCGCCTGTGCGAGGGACCAGTCGCGAAGCCGGAGCGCCGCTTTGCCGAGGCGTGCGCTGCCCGACATGCCGAGCCTCAGCGCAACCTCCGGGAACAGGTCGTGCAGCCAGTTCACCATCCGCGCGCCCTTCAGCCGGAGCGGCAGGGCCAACGTCACCGACAGGAGCGGGGGATCGGTGCAGACGACGCAAATGTCGCCGCGCCGGGCATGGCGCAGCACCCACCAGGCGGCGGAAAGATGGAAGGTGAGATAGTCGAGGGCTCGCCCGTACAGGGACGCTCGCCCAAAGGCCGAGGTCCAAAGACGATGGATCCTGATCCCGTCCAGATCGCCTTCGGGCGGCAGTCTCTGGCTGCGATCATTGTGGATGTCGCGGCTGGCAAGGCCTGTGACCGGGAATCCCCTCTCCTTCAGGCCCGAGGCCAGGCTCGTGGTCATCCGGCTGGTCGCCGACTGATCGGGATACAGATACCGGTTCACGAGAATGATTTTCATGAAACGCGAGTTCCTGCTCGTCTTCACAGACCAATCGCAGACCACCGTGCCGCAACGGGGCACCGGGCCGGAAATCCATCCGCGGCGGATGGCGGAACAGTGTGTGGTTGTTGGTGATCCCGCAACGAACACAAAGGCGGTAGCGGTCGCGGAGGGACGGAGGGGGCAGGCACCCGCGGGGTACGTCGATCGCCCATCAGAGGTAGATCTCTCCTACCTCGGCCCCCTCCGAGTCATCACAATGGGTATTATTGCGCTTCCCTGACTGTTCCCTTGGTCAAATGTCGATTTCGGCCAAGAACGGTATGGTTTCGTCACGCCTCGATTGCTCGAGCGAATATCAGGATATTTTTAATAACTACAGCTTCACGAGAAATGAATGCCGATCACCAACGTCCATATCGGCGACGACGTCGTCATTTTTCATCGCGATCTGGTCAATCTCTATGGCTGTACGATCGGAGACCACACGAGGATCGGCCCCTTCGTCGAGATCCAGAAGAACGCCCGCATCGGCGCGTCCTGCAAGATCTCGTCGCATTCCTTCATCTGCGAGGGGGTGGTGATCGAGGACGAGGTGATGATCGCCCATGGGGTGATGTTCACGAACGGCCTCCTGCCCCAGGCGACGAATGAGGATGGCAGCCTGCAGGTCGACGGCGACTGGGAGCTGACGCCGACGTTGATCCGGCGGAAGGCATCGATCGGCTCGAACGCGACGATCATCGGCGGGGTCACGGTCGGCGTGGAGGCGCTCGTCGGCGCCGGCGCGGTGGTGACCCGAGACGTCCCCGATTTCGCCATCGTCGCCGGCGTCCCAGCACGCGTCATCGGCGACGTCCGCGAAGCTCGCAGGAGGCACGGGAAAATGTCGATCAACGTTCTGAGATCGCAGCGGGAGACCGTGTCGTGATCGGCGTCGGCGTGGTGGGCTACGGCTATTGGGGTCCCAACCTGGCGCGGGCCGTCTCCGAGACCGACACCTGCGCGATCGCAGCCATCGCGGATGCGTCGGACGCCGCCTTGCAGCGGGCACACAAGCGCCATCCGACGGCTCGTCTGCTCTCGGACTGGCGGGATCTCGTGGCCGATCTGCGGGTCGATGCGGTGATGGTGGCGACGCCCGTCTCGACCCATTTCGATATCGCCCTGGCGGCCCTTCAGAACGGCAAGCACGTGCTGGTCGAGAAGCCGATCGCGGAATCATCGGTGCAGGCGTCGATCCTGGTCGAGGAGGCGGCGCGGCGTGGGCTGACCCTGATGGTGGACCACACCTTCGTCTACACCGGCGCGGTGCAGAGCATCCATGACATGATCGCGTCAGGGTCGATCGGCGACGTCTATTACTACGACTCCACGCGCATCAATCTGGGGCTGTTCCAGCGCGACGTGAACGTGCTGTGGGACCTGGCGGTTCACGATCTTGCCATCCTCGACTTCATCCTGCCGGCCCAACCGGTGGCGGTGTCGGCAAGCGGCGCAGGCCACGTGCCGGGCAGCCCCGAGAACATGGCGCAGCTGACCATCTTCTTCGCCGGCGGCGCCATCGGCCATCTCAACGTCAACTGGCTGGCACCGGTGAAGATCAGGCAGACGCTGATCGGCGGCAGCCGGCGGATGATCGTCTACGACGATCTCCAGGCCAGCGAGAAGGTGAAGGTCTACGACCGCGGCATCAATCTCGCCGACGATGCGCAGAACATCCAGAAGCTGATGGTCTCGTACCGGATGGGGGACATGTGGGCGCCCCAGATCTCGGTCAAGGAAGCGCTGCTGACCGAAACCGAACACTTCATCCAGTGCATCAACAGCAAGGAACGGCCGGCGACGGACGGCGGCAGCGGTCTTCGGGTCGTCGAGATGCTGGAGGCAGCCTCGCGGTCGATGAAGCAGCGCGGCCAACCCGTCGACCTGGTCAAGTTGCGGAGGGTTTCATGATTCCCTTTCTGGATCTGCGCGCGCAGTACCGGCAGATCGGCCCCGAGTTGGAGCGGGCAGCGCTGGAGGTGCTGCGCGGCACCGACTATGTGCTGGGGCAGCCGGTCGCGGATTTCGAGGACGCCTTCGCGGCCTATTGCGGGGCTCGCGAGGCCGTCGCCCTGAACACCGGGACCTCGGCCCTGCACCTGGCGCTTCTCGCCGCCGGTATCGGTCCCGGCGACGAGGTGGTGACGGTGCCGATGACCTTCGTCGCGACGGTGGCGGCCATTCTCTATACCGGCGCGACGCCGGTGTTCGTCGACATCGATCCGAAAACGTGGACCATGGATCCGTCGGCCCTCGAGGCGGTGCTGACGCCGAAGACCAAGGCCATCGTGCCGGTCCACCTGCACGGCCGTCTGGCCAATATGGAGGCGATCGTCGCGATCGGCCGCCGGCACGGCGCCTGGATCATCGAGGATGCGGCGCAGGCCCATGGCGCGCGGCGCAATGGGGTTTCGGCGGGGACCTTCGGCGACATCGGCTGCTTCAGCTTCTATCCGGGCAAGAATCTCGGGGCGGTCGGGGAGGGCGGGGCCATCGTCACCAACCGCGCCGACCTCGCCGAGGCGATCCGCTGCCTGCGCGACTGGGGCCAGAACGGCAAGTACAACCACGTCCGGCACGGCTTCAACTACCGGATGGACGCGATCCAGGGCGCAGCCCTCGGCGTCAAGCTGCGCCATCTGGATGAGTGGACCGACGGCCGCCGGCGGGTCGCGGCGCTGTACGACGAAGCATTAGCGGGCCTCGACTCCGTGCAGCTGCCGGCACCGTCGAACGGCGAGGACCATGCCTATCACGTCTACGCCGTGCGGACACAGGACCGCGACGGCATCCGGGCCCGCTTGGCGCAGGTCGGGGTCTCTACCGGCATCCACTATCCGCGGCCGGTCCACCTTCAGCCCGCCTATGCGAAGCTGGGCTACGGTCCGGGCCAGTTCCCGGTCGCCGAGGCCATGGCGGCGGAAACCCTGTCACTGCCGATCTATCCGGAGCTGGCGGACGGAACCGTCCGGCAGATCGCCGGGGCCGTGGTGCAAATCTGCCAACCACTCAGGGCCTCGGTCGCCTGACCGACAGACGCTCTCTTCCCGATTGAGGTCATCATGTCCAGCCAAAGCGAAATCCTGGCAGGCAAGCGCGTGCTCGTCACCGGCGGGGCCGGGTTCGTCGGGTCACGGATCGTCGATCATCTGGTCGAGGCCGGCTGCTCCGAGATCATCGTCGTCGACAACATGGTCCGTGGCCGGGCGGAGAATCTGGCCCGGGCGATGGAAAGCGGCGGCGTCCGCCTGGTCGACCTCGACATCCGGGACCGGTCGGTGATGGCGGGCCTGGTCGACGGGATCGACACGGTCTTCCACATGGCGGCGCTCCGCATCACCCATTGTGCGGCGGAGCCCCGGCAGGCGATCGAGGTGATGGTCGACGCCACCTTCGATCTGCTGGAGCAATGCGTCGCCTCCAAGGTCCGGAAGGTGGTGATGGCGTCGTCCGCCTCGATCTACGGCATGGCGGACCAGTTCCCCACTCCGGAAGCCCACAACCCGTACGCCAACCGCACGCTCTACGGCGCCGCCAAGATGTTCGGTGAGGGGCTGCTGCGCTCGTTCAACGACATGTACGGTCTCGACTACGTCGCCCTGCGCTACTTCAACGTCTACGGCCCGCGCATGGACATCCACGGCCGCTACACCGAGGTGATGATCCGGTGGATGGAGCGGATCGAGGCCGGCAGCCCGCCGGTCATCTATGGCGACGGCTCGACGACCATGGACCTGGTGAATGTGGACGACGTGGCCCGCGCCAATATCCTCGCCGCGACCTCGAATGCCAGCGACGTCGTCCTCAATGTCGGAAGCGGCGAGGAAACATCGCTGCTGGAGCTCTCGCGCAGGATGTGCGCCGCGATGGACCGGCCCTGGCTAACGCCGACGCATGTGCCGGAGCGGGCGGTGAACCCGGTGGCCAAGCGCCTGGCGGACACCGCGGCCGCGCACGAACTGATCGGCTTCCGGACACGCGTGCCGTTGGAAGCCGGGCTGCGCGAGCTTGCGGCCTGGTGGCGGGAAGCGTCGAAGGGCCGCGTGGCCGAGGTCGCCCCGTCGGACGGTCTCGCGCCGCAGGCCCCAATGGCCGAGGCGCGGGTCGCATGATCCCGATCACACAGCCCCTGCTCGGCGAAGAGGAGGTCGCGGCGGCTGCGGCGGTGATCCGTTCCGGCTGGCTGACACAGGGCCCGCAGGTCGCGGCCTTCGAGGCGGAGTTCGCCCGTTTCGTCGGCGCCGGCCATGCCTGCGCCGTCGCCAACTGCACGGTCGCCCTGCACCTGGCCCTGTTGACCCTCGGCATCAGGCCGGGCGACGAGGTCGTCACCGTCAGCCACAGCTTCATCGCGACCGCCAACACGATCCGGCAATGTGGCGCCGTGCCTGTCTTCGTCGATGTCGATCCCGACACCTTCAACATCTCGCCCGAAGAGGTGGCGCGGGCGATCACGGCGAAGACCAGGGCCATCCTGTGCGTGCACCAGATGGGAATGCCCTGCGACCTGGCCGCCATCCTTCAGATCGCGCGGGCCCACAAGCTGGCGGTGATCGAGGATGCGGCCTGCGCCGCCGGTTCCGAGATCCTGTTGGACGGCAGATGGGAGAAGATCGGCCGGCCGCGCGGCGACATCGCCTGCTTCTCGTTCCACCCGCGCAAGCTGGTCAGCGTCGGCGACGGCGGCATGCTCACCACCAACAATCCCGACTGGGACGCCCGTTTCCGGCTCCTGCGGCAGCACGGCATGTCCATCTCCGACACGGCCCGGCATGGCAGCAAGAGCGTGGTCTTCGAGGAGTATGAACTCCCGGCCTACAACTACCGGCTGACCGATGTGCAGGCGGCGATCGGGCGGCAGCAGCTGAAGCGGCTGCCGGCCATCGTCGCGCGGCGGCGGGAACTGGCGCACCACTACTGGCAGTTGCTGCACGGGCTCGAGGGTGTCGTCCTGCCGTTCGAGCCGCGCTGGGCCCGCTCGAACTGGCAGAGCTACTGTGTCCGGCTGCCTCCGGGCGTCGATCAGCGTGCCGTCATGCAGCGCCTCCTGGATGACGGGATCGCCACGCGCCGCGGCGTCATGTGCGCGCATCTCGAGCCGGCCTATGCCGACCAGCCGCTCCGCTGCCCGCTTCCTCACTCCGAGGCGGCCCGGGATCGCTGCATCCTGCTGCCCCTGTTCCCGCAGATGACCGCAGCGATGCAGATCCAGATCGCCGACGCGCTGCGCAGCGCCCTGACATCCGGGGTCGGCACGCCGAAGGAGGACGTCGTTGTCGCCTGACGCCGGCAATGCATCCCCGGTCGATGGGACCAACATCCTGTGCCGGCTGATGCGGGAACGGATTGCGGCCACCGGCCTCGACCTGACAGGATTGACCGTTCTGACCGAGGCGGCGACGGGTGCCTATGCCTCGACCCCCGTGATCGCGGCTCTGGCCGGGGCCGAGAAGGTCTGGGCCTTCACCCGGTCGAGCCGCCATGGCTCGGCAGCGCAGGTCACGGCCGAGACCCTGGGCCTGGCCCGCGCCGCCGGGATCCGGGATCGCCTCTCGGTGATCGAGGCCTTGCCTGAAGACGTGCCCGGCACGGTCGACATCGTGACCAACAGCGGCCATCTCCGGCCGATCGATGAGGGCCTGATCCGGCGCCTGCCGGACCGGGCGGTGATCGGCCTGATGTTCGAGGGATGGGAGTTCCGGGGCGAGGACATCGACCTGGGGGCCTGCCGCCGGCGCGGCATCCCGGTCGTGGCCGTGAACGAGCGCCATCCGGCCGTCGGCGTCTTCCCGTTTCTCGGGCCGCTCTGCGTCCGGCTGCTGCGGGATGCGGGGCTTCCGGTGACGGGGCAGCGCATAGCCGTCCTGTGCGACAACCCCTTCGCGCCGTTCCTGGCCCAGGGCTTGGCGGCCGCCGGGGCGCGGGCTGGGATCTTCGCGGATGCGCTGTCGGTGCCGGACGGCCCATGGGACGCGGCGCTGGTGTCACTCCGCCCGGATGATGACGGGCTCCGCCTTTCGGCGGACGACATCGGCCATCTGGCGCGCGTCGCGCCGCGGGCGATGCTGGCCCAGTTCTGGGGCGATGTCGATCGCGCCGAACTGCACCGCAGGGGAATGCCGGTCTGGCCGCCCGAGCCCCCGCGCCACGGCCACATGGCGATCCTTCTCGGCGCCCTGGGGCCGGAGCCGATCGTCCGCCTGCAGGCCGGCGGCCTGCGGGCGGCGGAGCTGGTCCGCCGCGGTTGTTCCGTCGAGCGGGACGGAATCGCCGAACGGATATAAGGGACGGCACGCCCTATCCGAAATCGTGACCGCGCATCCCCAAGGCGGCCCATACCCGCTCCTATCGTCCAGGATGTTGGGCGGGGGCAGGTCTCATAAAATCGGGCTGTCAGCGATACTTCCAAAAGCTATTTTTCATGTCGGGTCTGGAGCAGCGGATGTCCGAGAAAACTGCGCTTATCATTGGTGTCACCGGGCAGGATGGGGCTTATCTCTCAGAACTTCTATTGTCGAAAGGCTATCGCGTTCACGGGGTTAAGCGGAGATCATCTTCATTCAATACTCAGAGGATTGACCATCTCTACGAAGGATCGCATGAGGGTGAGGGGCGATTTCACCTGCATTACGGCGACCTGACGGACGCGACCAATCTCTGCCGGATCATCCAGGAGGTGGTGCCGGACGAGATCTACAACCTGGGCGCCCAGAGCCATGTCCAGGTCAGCTTCGAGACGCCGGAATACACCGCCAATGCCGATGCTCTCGGGGTGATGCGCCTCCTCGAGGCCCTGCGCCTTCTCCGGATGGGGGATCGCTGCCGTTTCTACCAGGCGTCGACTTCGGAGCTGTTCGGACGGGTGCAGCGCATCCCCCAGGATGAGGGGACCCCGTTCTATCCCCGCAGCCCCTATGCGGTGGCCAAGCTCTACGGCTACTGGATCACGGTGAATTACCGGGAGGCATACGGGATGCATGCCTCCAACGGCATCCTGTTCAACCATGAGAGCCCGATCCGCGGCGAGACCTTCGTCACGCGGAAGATCACGCGGGCGGTCGCCGCGATCGAGCACGGGCTGCAGCGCAGCCTGCATCTCGGCAATCTGGACGCCAAGCGGGACTGGGGGCATGCACGCGATTATGTCGACGGCATGTGGCGCATCCTGCAGCAGGACGAGCCGGACGACTATGTCCTCGCCACCGGGGAGACCCACACCGTTCGGGAATTCGTCGAGCTCGCCTTCCGAACCGTCGGCCGCGACATCGAATGGGTGGGCTGGGGCGTTGACGAGAAGGGACTGGATGCCCGGACCGGGCTGCCGCTGATCGAGATCGACCCGCGCTACTTCCGGCCGACCGAGGTCGACCTGCTGATCGGCGATCCGGCGAAGGCGCGCGACAGGCTGGGCTGGCGGCACACCGTGCCGTTCGAGGCGCTGGTCTCGGAGATGGTGCAGTCGGACCTGCAGGCCGTCATGTGGGAGGCCGGACGCAATGACCGCTACAATTGAGCCCATGCGTGGGACGGTCGACCTGACCGGAAAACGGGTCTGGGTCGCGGGCCATCGCGGCATGGTCGGCTCGGCGCTGTGCCGCAGGCTCGGTGCCGAAGCCTGCGACCTGATCGTCGCCGGCCGGGCCGAGCTCGATCTTCGCGACCAGGCTGCCACCGCCGCCTGGATGGAGCGCAGCCGGCCGGAGATCGTGTTCGTCGCCGCCGGAAAGGTCGGCGGCATCGTCGCCAATGCCGCGGCGCCGGCCGATTTCCTGTACGACAACCTGATGATCGCCGCGAACATCATCCACGCGGCCCACCGCGTCGGTGTCGAGAAGCTCCTCTATCTGGGCTCCAGCTGCATCTATCCGCGCGAAACTTCCCAGCCGATCGGGGAGGAACAGCTGCTGACCGGGGCGCTCGAGCCGACCAATGAGGGCTATGCCGTCGCCAAGATCGCCGGGATCAAGCTGGCCGAGAGCTTCGCCCGCCAGTATCGCAGCCGCTTCATCTCGGCCTTGCCCTGCAACCTCTACGGCCCGAACGACAATTTCGACCGCGAGACGTCCCATGTCCTGCCGGCGCTGATCCGGAAGTTTCACGAGGCCAGGATGGAAGGGGCGCCGACGGTAACGCTCTGGGGCTCCGGCCGGCCGCGGCGGGAGTTCCTCCACGTCGATGACCTTGCCGATGCCTGCGTCCTCGTCATGCGGCATTATGACGGGCCGAAGCCGATCAACATCGGCGCCGGCACCGACATTCCTATCGCCGACCTGGCGGCGCTGGTAGCGGAGGTCGTCGGCTACCGGGGCCGCGTCGTGCTCGATCCGTCGCGGCCGGACGGCACGCCGCGAAAGCTGCTCGACGTCACCCGCATCCGCAAGCTCGGCTGGCATCCGAGCATCGATCTGCGCCAGGGGATTGCGGATGTGTACCGGCTCTGGGCCGGTTCCACCGCCGGCAGGAGATCCGCCGGCGGCGGGGATTGACGTCGCAACGTTCCGGCCCTCCCCCGGGCAGCGTCTTCCCGCAGCCGGCATGCGGCTCAGTTCAGGCTGAGCCGCACGCCGTTCGATGTCAGCTTCTGCTCTACCCGCAGGATGTCGCCCGGCTCGATCGCGGTCTGCTCGTCGGCCGGGACCTGCGTGTGCTGCCCGTCGACCAGCCGCGAGATGCTGTAGGACGTGGTCATCGTCATCACGGCCGCGGCCGTGCTGTCCGCCTGCCGCTTCAGCTCGGTCAGGGTCGCCAGCAGCGAAGCCATCTTCTGGTCGTTGAGGCTCATCGAGAGATTGAGATCGCGCAGGTCGCTGGCGTTTTCGTTGGCCCGGCTGCTGTGCAGCTCGACGATCCGCTGGTCGATGTCGAGCTGATTCTGGCGCGCCCGGGCCAGGAATGAGCGCTGCTCCAGCTCATCCCGCTGCGCCGCGGAGTAGTTGCGCTGAACTTCCCGCAGGCGCGACTGTGCCGTCAGCTTCTGATCGGCCAGAGTCTTCGTCGCCGCGACATCCTGTGCGATCAGCGCCATCTCCTCGTCGTACAGCTTGATGCTCTGATCGAGAGCCGAGATCTCGGGGTCGTAGCTGGCGCGCTGGTCCATCAGCGCCTTTTCCTGGGCATGCAGCACGTCCCGCCGCGTGCGGAAGAGCGTGGCCTCGACATCGACCACCCGCTGCATCGCCGGCTTGTCCAGGATCCCGTCCCGGTCCGGCAGGGTGTAGTCGAACTCGCTTCCTGCCATTTCCGCGAGGATTCGGGCCTGGC
>NZ_JBCNNF010000109.1:0-17663 GCF_039594555.1 Inquilinus sp. | reverse complement strand
CGAAACGCGGCGGACGGACCAGGACATCGGCATCGCCGCTGCAGCCGCCGCATTCGGTGTTGGCGCGCCAGGCGATCATCATCTTGGCGGCGTTCCGCGGGACCGTGCCCTCCACGCTCTGCTCGAGCTGCCCGCCCGAGCCGCCCTTCGCCTGCAAGGCGACCGTGGCGCCCGCGATCGGCCGACCCTGCCCGTCCTCCAACCGCCCGGAGACAGCGCCGCCCGGCTCGACCGAGGCAAAGCGCGCCACGCCGCGGGAGTAGCCGCGGAGCAGGTTGGTGAAGGTGCCGGGCTGGGTGTCGGGCAGAAGCTGCTTGGGATAGGGGTTCCAGGATTGGAAGACGGCGTCGGCCGGGGGCGGGTTGTCCGCCTCATAGGCCTCGTAGCGGCGCCGGGCGGCGTCGGTCCATGTCGCGTCGGAGGTCTCGGTGCTGTCGCCGTTGTAGATGATGCCGAAGGGCACGCCCTTCTGCTGCAGCATCGCGGCGAATTCCTTCAGCATGGCGTCGCCGCCCCGGCCCCAAAGGACATCGGCATGGAAGAAGCCGAGCGGCGCGCCGGTCGCCTCTTTCCAGGCATCGATCCATTCGGCGTAGCGGCCGATCAGGTCGCCGTCGATCCTGCGCAACGGCTCGATATCGCCGAACACCGCCTGAGGGAACACCGAGTGCACGCCCTTGACGGTCGCATTGGCGTTCTCGGCGATCTCCCGGGCCGACCATTTGCACGCCTTTGATCCGTCGGCGATGCCGCCGAACCACAGCGGCTCGTCCATGGCGACGAAGGCAATCTCGCCGCCCAGCGACTTCACCTTGCGGGCGAGGGTCGCACCCTGCGCCTCGCCTCCGGAGAAGCCTTCGACGCCGGTGCCGCATTTGTCGTCGCCCGGTGTCAGCGGCCCGAATTCGACGGCGAGCGCGATATGGCGCCGGCCCAGGAATTTGAAGATGGCCGACAACTGGTCGTCCGGGGTCTGCAGGATATAGGTGCCGTACAGCTTGAACACCTGGATCCGGGACGCCGTGTCCTGCCAAGGGGCATCGGCCTTGAACAGGTCGGAGAAATCATCCGCCCCTTGAATCCGGTATTGGCCATGCTGCAGCGGCACCGACGGCCCGAACCAGACCCGCGGCGCGGCCGAAGCCGTGCCGGTCACGGCGGCGAGAAGCGCCGCGGCGACCAGAGGGAGAAGCGGCCGGCGCGCAGCCGCTCGCGCGATCCTGAACATCGTCATCCCGTTCCTTCGTCTAGGCGCCCGGTGGCGGCGCCGCATCGGCAGGCGCGCAACGGCCCCGCCCCCTCCCGCGGCGACATCGTCGCGACGCACTGCTAAACGATCGAGCCCGGTGTTTGTTCGGCGGCCTGTTCCGGCGACGCGCCTGCCGCAAAGGTGCCGCGATCGAATGCTACCGCTCGGCCGTCCGGGCGGCCGGCCCTCTTCGGGTCTGCCGTGCCCGCCGGGCGACGCTTTGCGTCCGGCGGCGGGATGTGGCAGACACTGCCGTCCGGCAACGGGCGGAGACAGAGCCGGGGCAGTATCGTCCCGAGGGGACACCAGAGGATCCATCAAGTATGGGCAACGACAAACCCGCCGTCCTGGTCACAGGCGGCGCCGGCTACATCGGCAGCCACACCTGCAAGGCCCTGGTGGCCGCCGGCTTCGTTCCGGTCACCATCGACAACCTGTCGCGCGGCCACCGCGATTTCGTCAAATGGGGGCCGCTGGAGCAGGCGGATATCGGCGACGGGGCGGCGCTGGACCGGGTGATGGCGCAGCACCGGCCCGTCGCCATCCTGCATTTCGCCGCCCTGACCTATGTCGGCGAGTCCGTCACCGAACCCGCCCTGTACTACCGTAACAACGTCGCGGGGTCGCTGTCCCTGCTCGAGGCCGCCCGGCGCCATGGCGTCGGCAACGTGGTGTTCTCCAGCACCTGCGCGACCTACGGCCCGCCCGAGCGCAGCCCGATCGCGGAGGACACGCCGCAGCACCCGATCCATCCCTATGGCGCCTCGAAGCTGATGATCGAGCGCATGCTGGCCGACTTCGCCGCGGCCTATGGGCTGCGCTGGGCCGCCCTGCGCTATTTCAATGCCTGCGGCGCCGACCCGGATGCCGAGATCGGCGAGGCGCACGATCCCGAGACCCATCTGATCCCGCTGGTGCTGATGGCGGCGGCCGGCGACCGCCCGCATATCGACATCCTCGGCGACGACTACCCCACGTCGGACGGAACCTGCATCCGCGACTACATCCATGTGACCGATCTGGCGGACGCCCATGTCCGCGCCCTGCGCTATCTGCTCGCCGACGGCGCGCCCCGCGCCTTCAATCTGGGCACCGGGACCGGACATACGGTCCGGGAGGTGATCGCGGCGGTGGAGCGGGTGACCGGTCGCCCGGTGCCGGTCCGGCTGTCGCCGCCGCGCCCGGGGGATTCGCCGAGCCTCGTTGCCGACCCGTCCCTGGCCGCCTCAGTCCTGGGCTTCCGCCCCCGCTTCGGACTGGAGGACTCGATCCGGACCGCCTGGGCCTGGTACCTCAAGCAGGGCGCCAGGATGTGATCGCCGACCGGCGGGCGCTCGCGGCCGCCGGGTCCTGTCCGCCGCGACTTCTAGGCACGTCATGTCGAAACGATTGGAATCCCGCGTGGTGCGGGCGGCCCCCTGGGCGGCAGCGGAGGCCGTATCCAACGCCATCACCGGCTTCGCCTCGGTTCTCGTCGCTGGCTGGTTCCTGACCCCGGTCGATATCGGCCGGGCGGGGATCGCGATCAGCATCGTCACCCTGCTCGGCTTCATCTCCGGCTTCGGCATTCAGGAATCGCTCGTCCGCCACCGCTCAGTGCACACGAGCGTGACCGATACGGCCTTCACCGGTCTGGTCGGCATCGCCGTCGGCGCGGTGCTGGTCTGCTGGGCCGTGGCCGTTCCGGTAGGCTGGCTGTACGAGGACCCGCAGGTGCCGTGGCTGCTCGCCGCGACCAGCCTGATGCTGCTGGGCAACGCCGCGATGGCCATTCCGACCGCCATCCTGACCCGCAAGATGCGGGCGAACGTGCTGACCCGGCGGATGATGCTGGCCCGGATATCGCAGGTCCTGGGCATCGGCGTGCTCGGCTACGCCGGGTTCGGGCCCTGGGCGATGGTCGGCGGCATGCTGCTGTCCAACGCGCTGTCGGTCGTGGCGCTGTGGCTGAGCATGACCCGGCGCCCGCATTTCCGCTTCGACGCGCGCGAATTCCGGTCGCTCTCCTCCTTCGGCGGCTCGATCAGCCTGGAGATGCTGCTGTGGCAGGGCACGTCCCGGGCCTTCGCCCTGATGGTCGGCTATTTCCACGGCCCCGCCGCGCTGGGCTATTTCCAGTTCGCCCAGCGGCTGGTGGAGGAGGCCGGGAACCTGATCCAGGGCAACATCGTCCGTTTCGGCCTCTCCTTCTTCTCCGATCTCGAGCGGTCGTCGCGTGATCCGAGCCGCGTCTTCCTGGCCGCGACCGGCCTGATCACCGCGATCGGCGGACCGATGTTCATCGGCCTGCTGCTGGTCGCCCCGGATCTGGTGCCCCTGGCCTTCGGCGCCAAGTGGATGCCGGCAGCGCCGCTGGTCCAGATCTTCGCAGCGACCTGGTTCTTCCTGCTGTCGCGGGCCCTGGCCGGCCCGCTGCTGCGGGCCAAGGGGCACCAGAACCTCCTCGTGGTGTATGCCTTCGTGTCCTGCGTGATCACGCTCGGCAGCGCCCTGGTCACGGCCCAGATGCCGCTGGTGGCGGTGACCTTGGGCTGGGCCTGCCGCAACCTGGTGTCGCTGCCCTGGAGCTACACCCTGGTCGCCCGCTATGGCGGCATCCCGGCCGCCAAGCAGCTGCGGGCGGTGGTGCGCCCGCTGCTGCCGATGCTGCTGATGTCCGTCGCGGTGACCGCCACCCAGCTCCTGCTGCAGCATTCGGGCGCGGGGTTGCGCCTGACGGCGAGTATCGGCGTGGGCCTGGTGATCGCGGCCCTGTCGATGCGGCTGTTCAACTGGGACCTGGTCGCCCCGCTGCGGGCGGTCATGGACCGCGCCCGGCACCGCGGCAAGCAGCCCTGAGCGGACACATCCGCGGCGCCGCGCTCGGTCACGAGATTGCCACGCCTTTGGGCTCTACTCTATACAGAGCCCCACGGCCGACGTCTCAGCAGGAAAAGCCCTAGAGCATGCATGGTATGGATTACCTGAAGGACCGGCTCTCGGTCATCGATCAATATATCAAGCCGGGCAGCAAGGTCATTTACATTGACTACCCCATGCATCTCAATGTGGGCGACATTCTGATCCTGAAAGGCACTGAGGCCTTCTTCAAGGACCGGAAATACGACGTGGTCGGCCGCTACTCGACATTCGGCTTCCCGGAGCAGGCCGCCCATTTCCCCAAGCTGTCCAGGGACACCACCATCATCCTGCATGGCGGCGGCAATTTCGGCGACATCTATCTGTCGCACCAGGTGCTGCGCCGGAAGGTGGTGGAGCACTATCCGGACAACCGGATCGTCATCTTCCCGCAGACCATGTTCTTCGGCGACCAGGCGGAGCTGCGGCGGACGGCGGACGTCTTCTCCGGCCACCGCGACCTGCATTTCCTCGCGCGCGACCAGAAGACCTACGACATCTTCCGCCGGGAATTCACCAACACGGTCGAGATGTGCCCGGACATGGCGCATTTCCTGTGGCGCAGCTTCCCGACCAAGAGCTACGGGGCCGGCGCCGGGATCTCGAAGACGCTGTGGATGCTGCGCCGCGACGTCGAACAGTCGGAGATCCCGGAGCGTTTCCGGGGCGAGGTCGACCAGCCGGTCGACTGGGCGGATCTGTGCAGGAAGCCGGATCGCGTGGCTACCCGGCTGATCATGCGCTCGGACCAGATCAACGCCCGGATCGGGCGCAAGCTGTTCCCGACCGACATCGCCTGGTACCGCTTCACCGACGCGCTGGTCGCCCGGCTGAACCGCCAGATCCTGCAGCACGACCGCATCGTCACCTCCCGCATGCACGGCCACATCCTGGGCTGCCTGCTGGGCATGAAGACGACGCTGCTCGACAACTCCTACGGCAAGAACTCGACCTATTACCAGGCGTGGACGAACCGGGTCGAGAACTGCGACCTGGTCGTGGCCTAGGCGGGCGTGACGATGCAGCCCCCGCCGCCCCGCCTGTCGGTCGTCATCCCCTGCTACAATGTCGAAGCCTATGTGCAGGAGGCGATCGACTCCGTCATCCGGCAATCCTCCCCGGCCGACGAGATCATCATCGTCGACGACGGCGCGACCGACCGCACCGGGCAGATCGTGGAGGAACTCTACGGCCGGCTGGACAATGTCCGCATCATCCACACCGAGAACCAGGGTCTCGGCGCGGCGCGGAATGTCGGGACGGCCGCGGCGACCGGCGACTTCATCTACTATTTCGATTCCGACGACATCCTGGCGGACGGGCTGTTCGCCGATTTCCGTGAGACGCTCACGGCCCATCCCGATCTCGACCTGTTCTGCTTCTCGGGCCGGTCGTTCCTGGACGGGGAGAGCCAGGGCGGCGGGCCCCTCGCCCTCAACCAGTACCGGCAGAACGCCGACGGGCTGTTCCCGTCCGGCGAGGACCTGCTGAACTTCCAGATCGGCCGGAGGAACTATCTTCCGACCTCGTGGCTGTACATCCATCGCCGCGAGGTGTCACGCCGGCACGGCCTCGATTTCCTCTCGGTCTTCCATGAGGACGAGGAGCACACACCGCGGCTGTTCGTCCGATGCGGTCCCACCTTCGTGCGGGACAGGGAGTATTTCCTGCGGCGGGTGCGCGCCAATTCGATCATGACCCGCCGGAAGTCGGAGCGGCACATCTACGGCTATTTCTGCGCCGCGAGGACGCTGGAGGCGATGCTGCGGAGCGACGGCCTCAAGCCCGAGACCTATCGCAGCCTGCGCCGCCTCATCATCCGCGTGCTGGCCAATGCGATGATCACGATCCGCACCGGCGGGCTGACCCTGAACGACCCTGCCCTGCGCCAGTTCCCGGCCACCGTCCGGCGCCACGCCATGACCAGCGCGACGCTGTTCCTGCTGGCCTTCTGCTATCCCGCCTTCGTCGTAGCCAAGGCGGCGAAGGACGCCCTGCGGCCGGCGGGAAGCGCTCGGTAGAGCAGCCGATCCCGGCCGCGTTCCTCAGGCGCGCGCCGCCGGGGCCGGCGCGGCGTGGGCCCGCGGGCCGGCCTTGCGGGCCTGGAGCCCTTCCAGATACATGGCCAGGGGGATGAACATCAGCGCGAGAAGCAGCGGGATGACGCCGCGGACCTCGTAGAGATAGTTCAGCCGCGGATAATCCCAGGCCGCGATGGCGAACAGCGGATAGACCGCCACGGCGAGGGGATGAAGCCCCGCCGCCGCCCGGTAGATCCGAGCAAAGACCAGGAATTTGAGGAAGACGATGGCATAGATCCACCAGCCGAAATCGGAGAAGTCCTGGGACGGCCCCCCCGGATTGGTCAGCTTGACGTCGCGGCCGCCGAGTGAGTCGAGATCGGTGAAGGTTCCGGTGCCGGCCGAATATTTGACGTGGCCCTGCTTGATGCCGACCGGTTCGCCCGTCAGCCGGCCGATGATCTGCCGCGGCGCCGCCATGAAGAACTGCTCATCCCCAAGGGACCCGCCGCGATACGGCACCAGCATCTGGTAGTACAGCTTGTTGACCGGATCGGAATAGTAGGAGCCGAGCGTGCTGGCCACGATCTCGGGAAGCAGGGTGATCACCTTGTCCTGCAGCGCGGGCGGCAGCATCGGCAGCGTCCGCATCACCAGATTGGCGCCGAACAACAGGACGCAGAGCACGCCCATGATCGCCACCGTGCGGACCCGGATGACATGCGGCTGGAACAGGCCGATGAACACGATGAGGCAGATCAGCCCCTCGAGGATCGTCAACCGCTCCGAAATGGCGAAGCCGGACAGGGCGATCAGGCCGAACGCGCCGATCGCGATGATGCCGATGCGGACGCCGCGAAGCTGCAGCAGCAGGAGCGTGGCCGGCAGCGCGATGGTGAACAGATTGCCCAGCACTGCCGTGCCGCCGAGATCACGGACGGACGCCCGTGCCGCGTAGACGCTGGTCCCCAGCGAGGAGAAGCCCGAGCCGATCTTGACCACGCTCATCAGCAGGGCGATGGCCAGCAGGCCGCCGAACAGCAGCAGGGCCATGTCGCTGCGGTAGAACCGCACCCGTCGCGCGATCTCGCTGCGCGGCACCGTCCTCGACAGCCACAGGCCGCAGGCGACGCCGAGCGCCATGGTCCCGATCAGCGATGACGAGATCAGCAGGTGTTCGCTGATGCTGGCGAAGCGCACGAAGGGCTTGAACAGGAAGGTGAGGCTGGCATCGAAGAAATACGGAACGATGATGAGGATGCCGCACAGCACCACGGCCGCATAGGGGTGGACGATCGCCCGCCAGAGATAGCGCGGGGCCCCGGTCCGGGTCTGATGGCCGTCATCGGCTGTCGCGATCATGGTGGCCGCCCCGCAGCGCAGGGGCCGATCAGGCGCTCTGGCCGATCGACCGGTTGGGCATCGGCCCGGCAAATCGCGTGTCCGGCGGGTCGCCGGCAACCTGCATCACGCCGACATGCAGCGGCGCCCGCGCCGCCTCCCGCGCGCTGCGGCGCAGGATGGTCAGCAGGCTGATCATGACGCCGACCATGAAGCCGCCGAGGACGACCAGCATGCCGCGCGGCCCGGACGGCGTCACCGGCGTCACCACCGGGTCGAGGATGTCGATCGAGAATGGCAGGTCGACATTGGCGAAGACCGCGCGCTTCTCGGCATCCTGGATATTGTCGATCAGGGCGTTCCGATTCTCCAGCGACGCCGCCCGGCTGAGCAGGTTCTGCCAATAGTCGATCGATGCCTTCAGCCGTGCGGCCTCACGCTCGCGCAGGGTCTCGTCCGCCGCCAGCACCACCGCGTTCAGAATCGCGGAGGCACTCTCGGGATTCTTCATGTCGATCGAGATCTCCTGGATCATGCCGTCACCGATCGCCTTGATCTTGATCATGGCGGAAAGGGCGGCATTGACCCGGTCGATGTTCGGCGGCTCCCAGGCCGGGCGTCCCATCGCCACACGGACCCAGCCCTTGAGCTGGCTCACCCAGTTTTCGGGCTGGCGCCAGATCCTGCGTTCGGGATCCCAGTCCTCGGCAAACAGACGCTGCATGATCGACTGGTCGTTCATCAGCCGCGCCGCGACGATGTTCGACTGCACCAGCTGCAGGAAGTCCTTGGTCATCTGCGGCAGCGTGTCGAAGGCGGAGAGCGATGTCGCCAGGGCCGAAAGCTTGCCTTCGTTCTCGAGCGATTGCGAGACCTGGCCCGGCTCGATCACCACGGAAGCGGTGTAGGTGGGCGCCAGCACCTGCATCAGGCCACAGCCGGCAATGAAGCCGAGGATGCCGCCGAACAACAGCCGGAACCAGTATCGACGGATGATGCCGAAGGCTTGGCCGACCAGGGTTCCGGCGCGCATCCGGGATTCGGATGCCAGCGAGACGATGGTACCGTCGGTGAGCACCAGCGCCGACGCGTTCAGCGGCGTCGCCGGAATATTCGATGGATCCTGAATCATCACGCTCATCCAGTTCTCAACCCAGGGCCTCGCCTGCTGTCGCCGCGGAGCCCGCGCCAATGCTGTCGCGCAAGCATGGCCGTACCGTCTCCTTATCATCGCCTCCGGCGCGACTGTCCACCGCTTCCGAGCTTGACTGCCGAAATGCCCCGCTTTCGCCGTATTCAGCCGGGGGCCGGAGATGCTTGCCGCGGGCCGGCCCGGCGGCCGCCGCAACTTCGCCGCAAGGGCGTGGTCACGTCGGCGGTGATCTGATAAGTGCGATGTCGCCGCCGCGCCCGCAGCCCCGGCCCATGAGGACGCCGATCTTGCCGCTTCCCTTCAAGACCGTTCTGATCGTGACCAACCACGTCTACGGGGGGCGGAAGGCCAGCATCCACTTCTTTGCCGACGATCTGGCGGCCCGGGGCGTGGATGTCGTCTTCCTGACGGTCGATGCCAGCCTGGTCAACCGCCTGCGGCCCGGCGCCCAGTTCAGCAACCTGCGCGCCGCCCCCAAGCGGCAATGGCTGACTGTCGCGCCGCGCCTGACGGCCTTCGTGCAGCCAACGCTGATCCATCCGGCCAATCTCCACAACGCCGCGCTCAACCGGCTCAGCGGCCCGATCTACGCCGCCTGGCCGGCGCGGCTGCCGGCCGAGCTGCGCCGCCGCATGCCCCGCTGCGACCTGATTCTGGTGGAGACGGGCACCTGCGTGCGCTTTCTGCCGGCGCTGCGGCGGGCATATCCGGACGCCTATCTGGCGTACAAGGCCAACGACCTGCTCTCCACCCTCGGCACGCATCCGATGCTGCAGGAGACGGAGCGGCGGATGCTGCCGCGCTTCGACCTGGTCGCGGCGGCCAGCGCCGGCATCGCCGAGGCCCTGCCGCCCGGCGCGCCGGCGATGGTGATCCCGCACGGCATCGACAAGACCGCCTTCGACACCGCCGCCGCATCCCCCTATCCCGAGGGGTCGCGCAACATGGTTGCGGTCGGCAACATGCTGTTCGACCAGTGGGTGATCGAGCAGCTGGCGGCCATCGCGCCGGACTGGACCATCCATGGCTTCGGCGTCCAATGGCGCGGCCCCAACCCCGGCAATGTGGTGCTGCATGGCGAGCAGCCCTTCGCCAGGATCGTGCCCTTCGTGAAATTCGCCGATATCGGCATCGCGCCCTATGCCATGCGGCCGCAATTCGCCTATCTGGCGGCGTCGAGCCTGAAGATCCGCCAATACAGCTATTGCCGGCTGCCCATCATCGCGCCGGCGGGGGTGGATTGGGGACGGCCCAACATCGCCGTCTATGACCGGACCCCGGAATCGCTGGGCGCTGCCTTCCGCCGCGCCGCAGCCCTGCCCCGGGAGATGTTGTCCGCCGCCGACATCCCGTCCTGGTCGGAAAGCGTCGACATGCTGGTCGAGGCCTATCTCGGGCGGCCGGACGAGGCGATGCGCCTGCGGGCTTGAATAGCGATTCGATTCCGTCGAATTTTCGGGATCATTGTTTCATTTCGCGTGTTCGTTCGTTGCCTGCGGGTTCGTGCCGCGACGGCGGAAACGAGCGCAGGATGAGAAGAATCGACAGACCCATGCGGCCAATCGGCCATCGCCCGATCACGGCGGCGCCCCGATCACGCCATGATTTTCCGTTACCGATGCGAGATCGATCCTGTCGGCTGATCGTCCTCCGGACTCACGCCGACGGATGCTTTGGAACCCTTCCTAGGAATGATTGCGGCTGGATCGCGATGAAAGATTGCCGTAATAATGCTGCAGTGCACAACAAACCGGGCGCGGCATGAACTCCTTCGCCGCAGAGAAGAGATTGCCGACGCTTGAGCCGTCGATCGCCGCAGATCGCTTGGCGCTGGTCATTCCGACGCTGAATGCCGCGAAGCATCTTGATGTCCTGATCCCGGCGCTGCAGGCGCAGTCCTTCCAACCCGGAACCCTGCTCGTCATCGATTCCAGCTCGACCGACGACACGGCTGAGCGCTTCACCAAGGCCGGGGCCGAGGTGATCGTCATCCCGCGGTCGCAGTTCGATCATGGCGGCACCCGCCAGCGCGCGGTCAACCGCCTGTCACCGCGGATCGAGGTGGTGGTCTTCCTCACCCAGGACGCAGTGCCGGCCGATAGCGACACCATCGCCCGCATCGTCGCCGCCTTCGCCGACTCCGAGGTCGGCGTCGCCTATGGCCGCCAGCTGCCGCATCACGGCGCCGGGGCGATCGAGGCGCATGCCCGGCTGTTCAACTATCCGCCCGAGAGCGTCGTGCTGCGCCCGGAGGAGGCGGTCGGCGCCGGGATCAAGGCGACCTTCTGCTCCAACTCCTTCGCCGCCTATCGCCGGCGGGCGCTGGAGATGGTCGGCGGTTTCCCATCCGGCACAATCTTCGGCGAGGACGCGGCGGTGACCGGCCGCATGCTGCTGTCGGGCTGGGCCAAGGCCTATGTCGCCGAGGCACAGGTGCACCATTCGCACAGCTACAGCATCGGCGAGGAGTTCCGCCGCTACTTCGACGTCGGCGTGATGCACGCCCGCGCCCCCTGGCTGCTGGAGCGCTTCGGCAAGGCCGAGGGCGAGGGCCGGCGCTTCGTGCAGTCGGAGCTGCGGCACCTGGCCCGGCACCAGCCGCTGGCGATCCCGTCGGCGATCCTGCGCAGCGCGGTCAAGCTGGCCGCCTATCACTGCGGCCGGCGCGAAGCCCGCATCCCGCGCCCGCTGAAGCGGCGGATCAGCCTGAACCGGCGCTACTGGGCCTGAACGGAACCGGACGGCCCGCCACGCGCCGCATGGTGTGACGGCGGGCCCCCTTCCCGCCCGGCCCGCGATCTGCTTTAGAGGGGCGATGAGCAAGCCAGCCCCCGACCGTCCCTCCCGTTCCAACGCGGCGCAGATGGCGTCGCCCTCCTACCGCCTGCCGGAGCTCGATCAGGATTTCCTGCTCGGCGATTCCATGCGCGGCGTGCGCCTGATGCTGGAATACGCCAAGGCCGAGGAATCGCTGCGGGCCTGGGGCGTGCGCTCCACCATTGTCGTCTTCGGCAGCGCCCGTGTCAGCGAAGGCGGGCCCGGCCGCCACGGCCACTGGTACGGCCAGGCGCGCGAGTTCGGCCGCATCGCGTCGGAGCGCGGCGGCGCCCTGACCGACCATGGCGGCCTGCGCGACAACGTCATCGCCACCGGCGGCGGCCCAGGGATCATGGAGGCGGCGAATCGCGGCGCGGTGGAGGCCGGGGCCCCGACCATCGGCTACAACATCACCCTGCCGCATGAGCAGGAGCCGAACGCCTGGTCCACCCCGGCCCTGACCTTCCGCTTCCACTATTTCGCCATGCGGAAGATGCATCTGGCGATGCGGGCCAATGCGCTGGTGGTGTTCCCCGGCGGCTTCGGCACCTTCGACGAGCTGTTCGAGCTGCTGACCCTTCGCCAGACCGGCAAGTCCTCCGCCCTGCCGATCGTGCTGTTCGACCAGGCCTATTGGCGCGCCGTGATCGGCTTCGACGCGCTGGTCGAGCACGGCATGATCGACGCCCGCGACGTCGAGTTGTTCCGCTTCGCCGACAGCGCCGAGGAGATCTGGTCGATCCTGGCCGAGCAGGGGCTGAACCGGCGGTCGTGACCGCCGCCTGCGGCATTCAGCGAAATGTTTGCCCGGATATAGCGGCGCTGTAAGATCGCGCGCGACAGGCCGGCAACCGCCCGGCCGGCATGGAACGGGGAACAGGATGATGCGGATCACTCGACGCGGCTGGCTCGGCGCACTGCTGGCCGGCGTGCTGGGCGCGGCGGCCGGCTTCGGCGCCCCGGCGGGCGCCCAGGCTCAGGACATCACGGTCTTCGCCGCCGCCAGCCTGAAGGACGCGCTCGACGACATCAACACGCACTGGCAGGCCGACACCAGGCACAAGGCCGTCATCTCCTACGCCGCCAGCTCGGCGCTGGCGAAGCAGATCGAGGCCGGGGCCCCGGCCGACGTCTTCATCTCGGCCGATCTCGACTGGATGAAGTACGTGGCCGACCGCAAGCTGATCAGGCCGGAGACGCAGTCGACCCTGCTGGGCAACCGCATCGTCCTGGTGGCGCCGAAGGATTCGACGGTGCAGCTGACCATCGGCCCGAATTTCGAGCTGGCCAAGGCGATCGGCGACGGCCATCTGGCCATGGCCGACGTCAAGGCGGTGCCAGCCGGCAAATACGGCCAGGCGGCGCTGGAGAAGCTGGGCGTCTGGGATGCGGTCAAGGATAAAATCGCCCAGGCCGAGAATGTCCGCGCCACCCTGGCGCTGGTGTCGCGCGGCGAGGCCCCGCTGGGCATCGTCTACCAGACCGACGCCGCCGCCGACACGGGCGTCAGGATCGTCGGCACCTTCCCGGCCGACAGCCACCCGCCGATCCTGTACCCGGTGGCGGTGCTGGCCAGCAGCAGCAAGCCCGAGGCCCAGGCTTTCGTCGATTACCTGAAATCCGCCGCCGCCAAGCCGCTGTTCGAGAAGCAGGGCTTCACCGTCCTGGCGCAGTAAGCGGAGGGTTCCCGCTCCAACTGTCATCCTCGGGCTTGACCCGAGGATCCAGGGGCTTTCAAGAACAGCTCTTGGCGGCCCCTGGATTGCCGGGTCAAGCCCGGCAATGACAGCATGGGGCTGCCGGCATGAGAAAGCGCAAGTGTTCGACTTCACCCCCGACGAGCTGACCGCGATCCTCCTCAGCCTGAAGGTGTCGCTCTGGGCCACCGCGGTCAGCCTGCCGCTCGGCGTGCTGGTCGCCCTGGCCCTGGCGCGCGGCCGGTTCTGGGGCAAGTCGATCCTGAACGGCGTGGTCCACCTGCCGCTGGTGCTGCCGCCGGTGGTGACCGGCTACATCCTGCTGCTGCTGTTCGGCAGGATGGGGCCGATCGGCTCGGTTCTCGCCCAGATCGGCATCGTCTTCTCCTTCCGCTGGACCGGTGCCGCCCTGGCCGCGGGGGTGATGGGTTTCCCGCTGATGGTCCGCGCCATCCGCCTGTCGATCGAATCCGTTGACCGGCGGCTGGAGGCCGCGGCCGGCACGCTGGGCGCCTCGCCGCCCTGGGTGTTCCTGACCGTCACCCTGCCGCTGATCCTGCCCGGCGTGATCGCCGGCGCCATCCTGGCCTTCGCCAAGGCGATGGGCGAGTTCGGCGCCACCATCACCTTCGTCTCCAACATCCCGGGCCAGACCCAGACCCTGCCCTCGGCGATCTACACCTTCACCCAGGTGCCGGGCGGCGACATCGGCGCGCTGCGCCTGACCCTGGTCTCGGTCGTCATCGCCATGGCCGCCCTCCTCGCCTCCGAGATCATGGCCCGGCGCGCCGGCGTGCGGGTGCAGGCAGCGTGAGCCTCGAGGTCGAGATCCGCCACCGCCAGGGCGATTTCGCGCTGGACATCGCCTTCGCCAGCGAAGGCCGGCTGACCGCGCTGTTCGGCCGCTCCGGCGCCGGCAAGACCTCGGTGGTCAATGTCATCGCCGGGCTGGTGCGGCCGCTGCACGGGAGGGTCGTTGTCGACGGCCGCCCCCTGGTCGACACCGAGCGCCGCCTCTTCCTGCCGCCGCACCGCCGCCGCATCGGCTATGTCTTCCAGGAGGGGCGGCTATTCCCGCATCTGACGGTGCGGCAGAACCTGCTCTATGGCCGCTGGTTCACGCCGAAGGCCGAGCGCGGCGCGGAATTCGGCCGGGTGGTCGAGCTGCTGGGCATCGCCCCGCTGCTGGACCGCCCGCCGGCGGGGCTGTCGGGCGGCGAGAAGCAGCGCGTGGCGATCGGCCGGGCGCTCTTGTCCAGCCCACGCCTGCTGCTGATGGACGAGCCGCTGGCGGCGCTGGACGAGGCGCGCAAGGCCGAGATCCTGCCCTATGTCGAGCGGCTGCGCGACGAGGCGCGGATCCCGATCATCTATGTCAGCCATTCGATCGGCGAGGTGACGCGGCTGGCCGCCACGCTGGTGGTGCTGGCCGAGGGCCGGGTCGCCGCCGCCGGGCCGGTGCGCGAGGTGATGGGCCGGGCCGACCTGTTCCCGCGGGCCGAGGCCGGCGCGGTGCTGGAGGCCGTGGTCGAGGGCCATGACGATCGCTGGCAGCTGACCCGGCTACGCGTCGCCGCCGGCTTCCTGACCGTGCCGCGGATCGAACAGCCGGCCGGCAGCCCGGTGCGCATCCGCATCCGGGCCCGCGACGTCATGTTGGCAACCCGGACGCCGGACCATCTGAGCGCGCTGAACGTGCTGCCAGCGACGGTGCTGGCGATCGCGCCCTGCGACGGCCCGACCGCGGAGATCCGGCTGGACTGCGCCGGCGACGGCCTGCTGGCCCGGCTGACCCGGCGGTCGGTCGAGACGCTGGACCTGGCGCCCGGCCGGCCGGTGCATGCGGTGATCAAGAGCGTCGCCTTCGACAGCCACACGGTCGGCGGCGCCCTCCGCGGCCCGGACGGCGCCGATGCGGAGCTGGAGGGCAGCTGAGCCGCGGCCCGGCCGGCACCTCGGGACGGCGGCCGGGCCGGGACGGCTCAGCCTTCCTGCGAGGCGGCGAAGGCGTCGAGCGCGCGGGTGGAGTAGACGATCGCGGCGCCGGCATTGATGCTGACGGCCACGCCCAGCGCCTCGGCGATCTCCTCCTTGGTCGCGCCCTGCTTGCGCGCGGCGTCGGCATGGACGGTGATACAGCCGTCGCAGCGCAGCGAGATGGCGACGGCCAGGGCGATCAGCTCTCGCGTCTTGGCGTCGAGGTGGCCGGTCTTGGCCCCGGCGCCGCCCAGCGCCGCATAGCCGCGGACCGTGTCCGGGCTGAGCTTGCCGAGCTCGCCGACCCCGGCGATGAGCTGCTGCCGGTAGGTGTTCCAGTCGTGCATGTGCATGATGCGTCCTCCGTGATCGATGAGATAGATCTAGGCTCCGAGTCACATCTGGAATATGGCCGTTCAGCGCGATGGCATGACCGAACGGATCAAAGCTGCATCATGACCTTGGAGTCACTCGACGATCCCCTGAGCGGTCTGGCCCCGTTGCTGCAGGTGCGCCCGGTCCTCGACGACCTGTGCGAATTCGGCGGCCGCTGGGCGTCGCCGCACGCAGCAGCCGGCGGCCCGGGCTGGGCCTATTTCCACATCGTCACGCGCGGGGAGTGCGAGCTGGAGAGCCCCGGCCATGCCCCGCTGGGGCTGCAGGCCGGCGACGTATTGCTGCTGCCGCATGGCGACCCGCATGTGATGCGCGCCCGCCCCGGCACGGCCGGCATCCCGACCGGCACCAGCAAAGCTTATCGCAACGCCATCCGCCACCGGGCCAGCCTGGGCGTCGAGCCCGACACCGAGATCATCTGCGGCCGGCTGCAATTCGAGGCCGCCGGCGAGAGCCTGCTGATCGCCGCCCTGCCCGACCGCATCCTGCTGCGCGGACCGGGCGGGCCGGACGCGGCACGGACCCGGCTGCTGCTGGAGGCGATCCGTGACGAGCTGGATGCCGATGCGGCCGGGGCCGCGGCGATCGCCACCCATCTCGCCAGCGCCCTGTTCGTGATGATGCTGCGCGCCCATCTGGGTGCAGACGGCGCGTCCGGCGGCCTGCTGCGCCTGCTCGGCCACCGCCCCACCGCCCGCGCCGTTCTGGCGATGCTGCGCGAGCCGGCGCGGCCCTGGACGCTGGACGAGCTGGCGGCCCGGGCCGCGACCTCGCGCGCCACGCTGGTGCGGGCGTTCCGCGCCGCGGCGGGCTGCCCGCCGCTGGCCTTCCTGACCGACCTGCGTCTGGGCCTGGCCCGCCGACAGCTGCTGCGCGGCACGTCCGCGGCCCAGGTCGCCGCCGAGGTCGGCTACCAGTCGGAAAGCGCGCTGAGCCGCGCGATGCACCGCCACCACGGCCTCCGCCCCGGCGAGCTCCGCCGGGCCGGCGAAGCGGCGGCCGGCCCTCAGAGACCGTTTGGAAATGCGCTGGCGTGAGTCGGCTGGCGGTGGTTTCGAGAACCAGAGCGCAGCGGGCATTAAGCCCGTGAGCACCGGAAGCGGAGAAGCCGCCGTCAGACGGCCGCGCCAGTAGCATCTCCAAACGGTCGCTCAGTAGCTCAGGCCCGCCCCGAAGCGATACAGCGGCGCCCGGCTGTCATAGGGCGCGTCCGAGGCCTGGGCCAGGACGGCGGCCATCGACGACGGCAGCTCAAAGGGCAGCCGGCCGCGCGGCCGGGCCTTGCCCTGCAGCACGTCCAGCAGCGCGTCGTCGGTGATGCCGAAATTGCCGATCAGCGCCGTCGCCCGGTCGCGCACATTGGCCAGGATCGCCGGCCGATCCAGATAGACCGTGACGATGGTCGGCACCGCCGCCGCGGCCGTCTTGATCGCTTCGTAATCGGCGTCGCCGTCGCGGAAATCCAGCCGCCCCTCATGCTGCCGGCTGCCGAAGGTGTAGTTGGGGTGCAGCGTCTCGAACGGCGTCGCCGCCCGCACCAGGGCGAAATCGGCCTGGCGCGGATCGGCGACCACGGTGAAGCCGTGCGCCCGGGCCGTCGCCGCGTCGACGCCATGCAGCCAGACCCGCCGCATCGTGGGGCTCAGCGGCAGGATCGGCCGCCGGTTCGGCCCCGGCCGCCAGGCGCTGCCATCCGCCGCGGCCACCAGCGGCCCCCGGGCCGCGGGGCGGTTCTCCAGCAGCACCAGCGAGGCCTGCTGGGCGGCGCGCCCCTCGGCCTTGAAGCGGTCATTGCCGGCGATGCGGCCGGCCGCCGCCGCGTCCACATAGGGGTTCTCGAACAGGCCGAGCTGGAATTTCTGCAGCAGGATGCGGGCCACCGACTGGTCCAGCCGCCGCTCGCTCAACTGCCCCGCGCGCACCGCCGCCACGATCGGCGCCGGGTCGTCGCCGCTGCCGCCGAACTGGTCGATGCCGGCATCGATCGCCTTGACGAAGCGCTGCTGCACCGTCAGGTCCTGCACCCCCCAGGAGGTGCCGAAGCCGACGAAGCCGGGCGCCTGCCCGTCCGGCCAGCCGTCGCGGCAATGGACGTCGCAATCCGCGGTGATGGC
>NZ_JBCNNF010000108.1:0-17720 GCF_039594555.1 Inquilinus sp. | reverse complement strand
AAGTCTGCCAGCATTACAAGAATATTTTGGTCAAACCCAGACCCGCACCAGCCGCACGCCGCGGAAGCGCTGGTTCAGCAGCAGCGCGGTGCCCAGCGCCAGCAGCGTCTGCAGCACGGCATTGCCCGCGACCCAGACAAGGCTGCGCCCCAGCGCCGCCCACAGCCGCGCCATCTCCAGCACGTCGATGTAGTTGCCGAGCCCGACGAAGCCGCCATCGGAGCCGATCACCCGGATGTCGCGCAGGCTGATCGCGACCGCGGCGCCGAGCGGGTAGAGGATGGTCGCCGTCAGCCAGGCCAGCACCGGCGCCACCATCAGCATCCCGGCGATGGCTTCCGAGCGGGCGCGTGACAGGCGCCGGGGTTCGGCGCTCATCCTTCGCTCGCTCTTTTGAGTCCCCCCTCCCCTTGCGGGAGGGGGATAGTGGGAGGGGGTTCTCTCGGCGTGCTCCGGCCTGAAGAGGCACATCCTGTCCAGGCGGCGAAGTCAGCCGCATTCGCGCGCGGACGCGCGCAGACCCCTCCCCCTGCCCCCCTCCCGCAAGGGGAGGGGGGACTATGAATAGGGCGGGCCATGGTCGAAAGGCGTCCGGCCCTGCGGCCCCCTACTTCACCGCCTCCTGCATCCGGGCCTGACCGGCCTTGACCGCGTCGGCGGCGGGCATCTCGTCGACCAGCACCTTCTGCAGCGTCTCGGCCAGGATGTTCTGGGCCGAGATCGCGGCGATGCTGGGGAAGGTGTGGCCGCCGGTGAAGCCGAACAGGGCACCGTTGCGGCTGTTGGCGATCATCGCCTCGATCTGCGGCTTGTACTTCACCACCAGCGGGTCGCTCCACAGGCTCTTGGCCTTGGCGCCGTCGGCGGTCACCGGCAGGAACAGCCCCGGCTCCATGTTCAGGAACCGGCCATAGGTCTCCGGCTCCAGGAGCCAGGCGATGAAGGTCTCGGCCGCCTTCCGCTTGGCCTCGTCCTTGGCCAGGATCATCACCGCATTGGAATAGGCGATGGTGCCCGACTCCTTGCGGTCGTCGGCATGCGGGACCGGCGCCACGCCGAGATCCTGGGCATCCCCCTCGGCCTGACTGTCATAGGTGCTGATCACCGTGAACTGCAGGATCATGCCGCAGCCGCCGCTGGCGAAGCAGGCCTCGGCCTCGCCCCAGGTCCAGCTCGGCGCGTCGGCGGCGGAGAACTGATACAGGTCCTTGTAGAAGTCGTAGGCCTTAACCGTCTGCGGGTTGTCGAAGCGCAGCGTGCCGTCCGGGTTGTAGATGTCGGCGGCGCCGGCATTGACCATCAGGTCGTAGACGGTCTGGTCGGTGTAGAGCTGCTTGTTGGCCGGCAGGCCGATGCCGTAGCGGCCGTCCGCCGTCAGCTTCTCCGCCGCCGCCTTCCACTCGCTCCAGGTCTTCGGCGGCTTCAGGCCGACCTGGTCGAACACGCTCTTCCGGTACCACAGCGACATCGCCATGTTGTACAGCGGCACCGCCCAGACGCCGCCGTCATAGCTGTAGGGCGCCAGCGCGCTGGGCACGAAATGGTGCTGGGCGTCGAGCTGCTTGACGAAGCCGTCGACCGATTGCAGCGCGCCGAGATCCTTCAGGATCGGGGTGAAGTCCGGGATCGCGAACAGCATGTCCGGCGCATTGCCGGCGGCGATCGCGGCCGGCGCCTTGGCGTAGATCTCGCCCCAGCTCTGCGGCTCCTGTTTCACCGCGATGTCCGGATGGGTCTTGTTGAAGGCGTCGATCAGCTCCTGCACCCGCGCCACGCGCTGGGGCGGCTGCTCCATATGCCACAGCGTCAGCTGCACCGGCGCCGCCTGGGCCGCCGCGGCGCCCCAGAGCAGCGCGGCCGCGGCCACGCCTGTCACGATCGACCATCTCGTCGCCATTGCCGTCTCCCCTGTCTGATCCGGCAGCCCCGTTGCGGCGCCGCGTTGACCGGGCGTCCGCCAGGGCTGCGATGCGTCTAAAGATGCGGATTGCGCGTGCGGTAGCGCTCCACCAGCGCGGTGTTGCGTTCCTTCGACCCCGGCATGTTCGAGCTGATATAGGCCGGCGCCACCTCGCCCGACGCCGCCAGCCGGGCCACCGTCTCGGTCAGCACCGCGTTCCAGATCGCGGCGCCCAGGACAGTCGAGATCGGACCGACGGTCAGCCCCTCGGCGGCGGTGACCAGGGCATCGCCGGGCGGGCCCTGGTTGTCGATGGCGATGTCGGCGGTCTCCGCCAGGGTCGGCCGGCCAGCGGCCGCTGCCCGGGAATAGGCGATCGAGGTCACGGCCACCACCGTGGCCCCCTTCTCCCGGCCGTGGCGCGCAGCCTCGACCGGCACGGCGTTGACGCCGCTGTTGGAGAAGATGAACAGCGTGTCAGCCGGCCCGATCGGGTAGCGGCCGAGCAGCGGCGCGGCCAGGCCGGCCATCCGCTCCAGCGCGCCGGAGACCACCGCGCCCTCATGCAGCATCACCGAGGAGGCCAGGATCGGCACCACGCAGGCCAGGCCGCCGGCGCGGAAATGCCCCTCCTCCGCCATCAGATGCGAATGGCCGGTGCCGAAGATGTAGATCAGCCCGTCGCGGCGGATGGTCTCGACGCAGGCGGCCGCCGCGGCGCCGATCGCCTCGCCCTGGGTCGCGGTCAGCGCGGCGATGCGGTCGGCGATGCCGGCGAGATAGGCGGCAGCACCGGAAAGGTCAGTCGAGGTCATGGATCCGTCGAGTCTGGAGGGGACAGCCGCGCCCGCATCTTGTAGCGGTCGCCGCGATAGGCGGAGCGGACGAATTCGATCACATGGCCGTCGGCATCGGCGGTGCGGCGGGTGAAGACCAGCACCGGCGCGCTGCGTGGGATGTCCAGTGCCCCGGCGGTGACGGCATCGGGCAGGTCGGCCTCGACCGTCTGCTCGGCCTGCCAGGGCACCAGCCCGTAGTCGCGGCGCATCACCTCGTACAGCGAGGCGGTGCGGAAATCATGGCGGTCGAGGATGCCAGGTACCAGCGCCTCGGGCAGCCAGGTGACCTCGAAGGCCATCGGCACGGCGTCGGCCAGGCGGACGCGCTCGAGCAGCACCAGCGGCGCGCCCTCGGCCACGCCCAGCGCCTCGCGCGCTTCGCCGGTCGCCGGCAGAACCTCCTGGCGCAGGATGACGCTGGCCGCACGGCGGCCGAGGCGGGCCATGTCCTCGCTGAATCCGCTCAGGCGCTGCAGCCGCTGGTCGACCTTCGGCCGGGCGACGAAGCAGCCGCGGCCGATCCGGCTCTCGATCAGCCCCTCATCGGTGAGGCTCTTGAAGGCCTGGCGCACGGTCATCCGGCTGATACCCAGCTGGTCAGCCAGATCGCGCTCCGACGGCAGCCGGTCGCCGACAGCGAAGGCGCCGGCCCGGATGCGGTCGGCCAGATCCTTCGCGATCTGCTGGTAGATCGGCTTGTCCGTCTCGGTCGGCTGTAGGTCGGTCATGGCGGGCCCTGGTGGTCTAGACCACAATCGGCATGATGCAGGCCGATCCGGACCCCGTCAAGAAAGGTCGGACAAAGCGGCCGGCATGCGCAGCAGCGCGTCGCGATACCTGCCGTAGCGCTGCCAGGCGGCCTCATAGGCCTCCCGCAGCGCCGGATCGGGACGATGCGTGCGCCGGATCCTGCGGACCCGGCGCGACGCGTCGCCGATCGAGGGATACCATCCGATGCCGGTCCCGGCCAACAGGGCCGCGCCGCAGGCCCCGTATTCGCCGCCGTCGGGGATCTCGACCGGCAGGCCCAGCACGTCGGCGATCATCTGCGACCAGAAGCGGCTGCGCCCGCCGCCGCCGGACAGCAGCACGCTCTGCGGCTGCTCCGCCATCGCCGCGAAGCAGTCGCGGATGGCATAGGCCAGCCCTTCATAGACGGCGCGCACCAGCTCCGGCCGGCCATGGCCGGGGGCCAGCCCGGCGAACTGGGCCCGCGCCGCGGCCGAGACCGCCGGGGCGATGATGCCGACCTCGCTGAGATAGGGCAGGTAGACGGCGCCGCCGGCGCCGGGCGGCGCGGCCGCGGCCAGCGCCTCCAGCGCGGCATAGGGGTCGGGGTCGCGGGCCAGGTCCGGGCACAGGCTGCGCAGCACCCAGTCGAGGTTGCTGGTGCCGGCGACATTGACCATGCAGCGCAGCCACAGCCCGCCCGGCAGGCTGAACAGCAGGCCCAGATCCGGCGGCGCGAAGGACGGCGCGTCGAGCACCACGCCGTTCAGGCAGGTGGTGCCGAGCACGGTGCAGGCCGACCCGGCGGCCAGCCCGCCCGAGCCGATGACGCTGGCGGCGACGTCGCCGGCACCGGTGGCGACCGGGGTGCCGGCGCGTAGCCCGGACTCGGCCGCCGCAACCTCGGTCACCGTCCCGGCGATCGCCTCCGACCGCAGCACCGGCGGCAGCAGGTGCCGGTGCGGGCCGAGGCCGAACAGCTCCAGCATCGCCTCGCTGCGGCCCTGAGCCCGGGCGTCGCCAGGGGCCACCGCGGTCTCGGTCGGGTCGGCAGCGCGCCGGCCGGTCAGGCGGAAGCGCAGATAGTCCTTGCAGCCGAAGACGCAGTCGGCCCGGGCCATCACCTCGGGCTCGTGGTCCAGGAGCCAGCGCAGCACCGGCAGAGTGCAGCCCTGCTGCATCACCGAGCCGGAGACAGCGAAGATGCGGGACAGGAAAGCCGGGTCCTGGGCCAGCCGCGCCTCGATCCAGGGCTGGCTGCGGCCGTCGTCCCACAGGATGCCGGGGCGCAGCGGCCGGCCGTCGGCATCGATCACCCAGGCCCCGACCATGGCGCCGGTGACGCCGATGGCGGCGACGGCGGAACCGTCGATCCCGGCGGCGGCCAGCACCTCGCGGATCACCGCGACGGTGGCGGCCCAGGCGGTGTCGGGGTCGCTTTCCGACCAGGCGGGATGCAGGTGCGAGACACTGGTGCGGCGGGAGGCGGCGGCGCGCTGCCGGCCGTCGCGCCCGAACAGCGCGGCCTTGATGACCGAGGTGCCGGCGTCGAGGCCGAGCAGATACATGGCGGAACCGCGAGCGAGAGCCGATCCGCCCCGGCTAGCGGAGCGGAGGGCTTACGGTCAAGCGGCGTTCACCGACTCGCTCTGCGACAGCAGGGCGAAGATGGCGTCGGCGCTCTGGCAGCCGCGCAGCTTTTCGCACAGGGTCTCGTCGCGCAGCATGCGGCTGATCCGGGCCAGCGCCTTCAGATGGTCCGCCCCCGCCCCTTCCGGCGCCAGCAGCAGGAACACCAGGTCGACCGGCTGCTCGTCGACCGCGTCGAAGTCGATCGGCCGCTCCAGCCGGGCGAAGGCGCCGAGCACGCCCTGCAGATGCGGCAGCTTGCCGTGCGGGATGGCGATGCCGCGGCCGACGCCGGTCGACCCCAGCCGCTCGCGCTCCAGCAGCACGTCGAAGATGAAGCGCTCGTGCTGGCCGGTCAGTTCGGCGGCACGGCGGGCCAGCTCCTGCAGGGCCTGCTTCTTGCTGGCAGCCTTCAGGTTGGCGAGAATCGCCTCGGGGCGGAGGAAATCAATCATGACGATCGGATGCGCCGCCCTCAGGCGGCGGCATCCTCGGTCCCTTTCGGATCGACCCAGCCGATATTCCCGTCGGGGCGGCGGAACACCATGTTGAGCCGGCCATGGGCCTGGTTGCGGAACATCAGCGCCGGCAGGTCACCCAGATCGAGGCGCATCACCGCCTGCAGCACCGTCAGGCTCTCGATCGAGGTCGAGACGTCGGCGATGACGATGGGCTGGTTCGGCTCCTCGCCGTCCAGCAGCTCCTCGGATTCGGCCTCGAGGATATAGGCCTGGGCCGGCAGGGCCGGCTGCTGGCCGTCGCCGTTGTGGTGGTCGCGCAGCCGGCGCTTGTAGCGACGCAGCCGCTTGGCCAGCTTGTCGGCCGCGGCATCGAAGGCGTGGTACGGGCTCTCGGCCTCCGCATTGCTCTGCAGGAGGATGTTGCGGCCGACATGGACCGACAGGTCGCTCCGGATCAGATGGGCGTTGCGGGAAAAGACGACATTCGCCTCGATCGCGTTGTTGAAGTACTTCGCGGTCGTGCTGTTGAGGGCGTCGCTGACATGGGTGCGCAATGCGTCACCGACGTCGATCTGCTTGCCTCGAACGGTCAGTTGCATGGCTGTCGCTTCACTGCTGCACGATGGAGAACGGGCGCCCAAAATGAACCGGGCGGCCGTGGAGGGCCGCCTTCGGGCGGCGACCATAGGGATGGGGCGCCTTCCTGTCAACGAAGGGGCCCGGATCCCGGGCTGCGGACGAAGCTGGGGGAGCGCTCATCGGCTCAGACCCTTCTCTCGTCGTCGTTGGACGGAGGATGGTATCCGCATCCCCTCACGGTACTTGGCGACGGTCCGCCGTGCAATGTCGATCCCCTCGCCGCGCAGGATTTCGACGATCCGGTCGTCGGACAGGATGGCGTCCGCCGGCTCGGCGTCGATCATGGTGCGGATGCGGTGGCGCACCGCCTCGGCCGAATGCGCGTCGGCTCCGCCCGCCCCCTGGATCGCCTGGGTGAAGAAGTATTTCAGCTCGAACACGCCGCGCGGGGTGGCGATCACCTTGTTGGTGGTGACGCGGCTGATCGTGCTCTCATGCATGTCGACCGCCTCGGCCACGTCCTTCAGCGTCAGCGGCTTCAGGTGCTGCACGCCGCGGACGAAGAAGGCGTCCTGCCGGCGCACGATCTCCGACGCCACCTTGAGGATGGTGTTGGCCCGCTGGTCCAGGGCCCGGACCAGCCAGTTGGCGTCGGCCAGGCAGGTGCCGACATAATCACGGTCGACCTTGCTGCGGGCGCCGCGGCTGATCTCGGCATGGTAGCGGCGGTTGACCAGCACCTTCGGCAGGGTGTCGGCGTTCAGCTCGACCACCCAGCCGACCTCCGGCTGCGCCCGCATCAGGATGTCGGGGATCAGGGTCTGCGCGATCTCGTGGTCGAAGGCGGCGCCCGGCTTGGGGTCAAGGGCGCGGATCTCGGCGATCATCTCGGCCAGATCCTCGGCGTCGACGCCGCACAGCCGCATCACCGCGGCCAGGTCACGCCTGGCCAGCAGGTCGAGATGGTCGAGCAGGGTGCGCATCGCCGGGTCCAGGCGGTTGCGCTCGGCCAGCTGGATCGCCAGGCATTCGGCCAGGCTGCGGGCGAAGATGCCGGGCGGGTCCAGCCGCTGGCAGCGGCGCAGCACCGCCTCGACCCGCTCGGCCGGGCAGCCCATGCCGGCCGCCACCTCCTCGACCGTGGCGCCGAGATAGCCCGTCTCCTCCAGCAGGTCGACCAGCCGCACCGCGATCAGCCGGTCGACCGGGGCGGTGAACTCGATGGCGATCTGGCTCAGCAGATGGTCGCGCAGGCTCGGCCGTTCGGCCAGCGTCTCCTCCAGCCCGGGCAGGTCGTCGGCGAAATCCGCCCGGCCGCGGCCAGAGGCGGCGAACTGCGCCTCGCCGCCATAGTCGTCGTTGCGGTCGGTGGCGCTGGAGCCGGTGAACAGGTTGCCCCAGTCGGTGTCGAGCGGCGCGTCGGCCGAGATGATCGCCGGCGGCTCCGCCGCCGTCAGGGCGACGTCGGCCGCCACTGTCCGCCCCGATGCGGGATCGGGCGGGTCGATGTCGTTCCGGTCGCCGGTGCTGTCGCCGCCCTCGTCACCGCGCTCCCCCTCCTCCCGTTCCAGGAGGGGGTTGCGCTCGAGCTCCGTCTCGACAAAGGCCGAGAGCTCGATGTTGGAGAGCTGCAGCAGCTTGATCGACTGCTGCAGCTGCGGCGTCATGACCAGCGCCTGGCTCTGCCGGAGCCCGAGGCGTTGCGAGATGGCCATGGTCGCCCGGTGGTCTACAGGCTGAAGCGTTCGCCCAGATACACGCGCCGCACCTCCTCATTCCCGACGATGTCCGATGGCAACCCTTCCATCAGAACACGGCCGTCGTGGAGGATATAGGCCCGATCGACGATATCGAGGGTCTCGCGCACATTGTGGTCGGTGATCAGCACGCCGATGCCGCGGTCGCGCAGATGCGCCACCAGGTCACGGATGTCGCCGACCGCGATCGGGTCGATGCCGGCCAGCGGCTCGTCCAGCAGCATGAAATGCGGGTGGCTGGCCAGGGCCCGGGCGATCTCGACGCGCCGCCGCTCGCCGCCCGACAGCGCCAGGGCCGGGGTGCGGCGCAGATGGCTGATCGAGAATTCGGCCAGCAGGTCTTCCAGCAACGCCTCGCGGGCCGAGCGGTCGGGCTCGGAGATCTCCAGCACGGCGCGGATGTTCTGCTCGACCGTCAGGCCGCGGAAGATCGACGCCTCCTGCGGCAGGTAGCCGATGCCAAGCCGGGCGCGGCGGTACATCGGCAGGTCGGTCAGCTCCTGCCCGTCCAGCAGGATCGTGCCGTAATCCGGCTGGATCAGGCCGGTGATCATGTAAAAGCAGGTGGTCTTGCCGGCGCCGTTGGGGCCCAGCAGGCCGACCGCTTCGCCGCGCTGGACCTGCAGGCTGACGTCGCGCAGCACCGGCCGCTTCTTGTACTGCTTGCCGAGGTTGCGGGCGACGAGCCCGTCATTCTTGGCGACGAGGCGCGGCGCGGACGCGGTGTCGGAGGGCTGCAGGCTGATCGGCTTGTTCATCCCCTCCCCCTTACTTCTTCGGCGCCGTCTGGGCCGGCGGCTTCGGCGCGGCCTGGTTCGGCGCGCCGGGCAGACCCGGGGTCTGGCCCTTCTCGTCCGGCACCAGCAGGGCCCGGGCGCGGCCGCCCTGCCCCGGCCGGGTCAGCAGCTTGCTGACGCCGCTGGCCATGTCGACCTCGGCATAGTCGCCGTTCAGCTGGTTGCCGCCGCGGGTCAGGTGGACGTTATCGTTGATGGTCGCGAACTGGGTCTTGACGTCGTAATGGCCGGTCTGGCCGGTGACAACGTCGGTCGCCGTGGTCAGCCGGACATTGCCGTCGGCATCGACCGTCGACAGCTCCTTGTCGCCATTGCCCTTTTCGCTTGGGGCGAAATGGCCGGTCAGCGTGTCGGCGCGCAGGCTCTTCTGTTCCTTGGCGCGGGTCGCCGTGGCGTTGCCGCGGGCGATCGCCACGTCGTCGGCCTGCCGGTACACCATGCTGTCGGTGGCGGTGATGACGTCGTCCTTGCTGACGAACTTCAGGTTGCCGCCGGTCAGGGTGAAGGTCTGGGCGTCGAGCTCATAGACCCCCTTGCCGCCGGTGACGGTGGTGCCGTCATCGCGGGTGATCAGCACATTGCCTTCGGCCATGGCCCGGAAGATCTCGGTGCTCTTGTCCGGCAGCTCGCGGTAATAGGCGGTCAGGACGTCGGCCTTCACCGTCAGGTCGCCGCGCTTGTACACGGCGTTGCCGCGGGCGATGTAGGTCTTCTCGTTCTGATGCCACTCCAGCGCGTCGTCGGCCTGGATCTCGGAGGGCTCGCCCTTGCCGCCGCCGAGCTGCAGCTGCTGTTGCGCCAGGGCCGGCGTGGCCGCGGCGGCGAGCAGGACAGCGAGAATCAGCGGGCGGATCATTGCGGCGTTCCTTGAAAGGCCTTGTCGGCGCCAGGCTTGAGAAACAGCTTGGTCGGGCCGGTGAAGATGATGACGTCGCCCTGCTGCTCGACCTTGAAGCCCCCGGCCGACAGGTTACCGAAAGGTCCCTCGGCCGTCACGGGCGTGGTGCTGCGCGCGCCCTTGTCGGCCAGGTCGATGTCGGCGGCGTCGGTGACCATGGTGGTGCCGTCGCTGCGGCGCAGGGTGACATTGCCGGTGAGATGCACCGACTTGGTGCTGCGGTTGAGCTTGCCGGCCTGGGCGTCGAGGGTCATCAGCATGCCGCTGGGCAGCTTCAGCTCACCCTTGGGCCGGTTCAGGTCGAACACCTCGTCCTGCACCTGCTTGGCCAGCGTTGCCCAGACGGTGTACGGCCGCTCCGCCTCGTCGATGCCGCTGTAGCGCGGATTCTGGATCTCGCCCGAGGCGGCCGCCGCGCGCTCGGCCGGGTTCGAGATGTCGACCTGGGTCGGGTGCAGTTCCGGCCACAGCACGATCAGCGCGACCACCACCAGGCCGATGACCGGCAGCCCGTATTTCAGCACCCCGACCATGCGGCTGTAGGACCGGCTGAGCTGGCCGGCGCGGCCGGCCGTGGCCAGGCGCGCGCGGCGGCCCGCGGCGCTGGCGTTGCGCTGCGCCCCGTTGCGGCCCGGCGGCGTCTGCGGCGCGGCCACCACGCTCAGCTCAGCCCTGCCCGCAGGCAGTCATGCACCCTGAGGATGCCCACCGGCCGGTCCTCCGTCGTGACGAAGAGGTTGGTCACCTTGTAGCGGTTCATCAGCCCGAGCGCTTCCGCCGCCAGCGCCCCGGGACGGATGGTGCGCGGGCCGGGGGTCATCACCTGGCCGGCGGTCTGGCCCAGCAGCCCGGCGCTCATATGCCGGCGCAGGTCGCCGTCGGTGATGACGCCGACCAGCCGGCGGTCGCCGTCGACCACGCCGACGCAGCCGAAGCCGACGCGGCTCATCTCGATGATCGCCTCGTCCATCCGCGTCTGCGGCCCCACCAGCGGCAGCTCGGCGGCGGCGTGCATCAGGTCCTGCACCCGGATCAGCTTGTTGCCGAGCGACCCGCCGGGGTGGAACACCCGGAAATCGTCGGAGGAGAAGCCGCGGCGATGCATCAGCGCCACCGCCAGGGCGTCGCCCAGCGCCATCATCATGGTGGTGGAGGTGGTCGGCGCCAGCCCGGTCGGGCAGGCCTCCTCCGCCGCCGGCAGCAGCAGCACGGTGTCGCACTGGTCCGCCAGATTCGAGGGCGCGCGGCTGGTGATGCCGATCAGCGGGATGGCGAAGCGGCGGGTGTAGGCGATGACATCCGCCAGCTCGGCCGTGTTGCCGGAGTTGGACAGCGCCAGAACCACGTCCTGCTGATGAATCATGCCGAGATCGCCATGGCTGGCCTCGGCCGGGTGGACGAACAGCGCCGGGGTGCCGGTCGAGGCCAGGGTCGCCGCGATCTTGCGGGCGACATGGCCGCTCTTGCCGATGCCGCTGACCACGACCCGGCCCGCGGCGCCGAGGATCGTGTCGATGGCCCGGTCGAAGCTGGCGTCGAGCGATTCGGCGAGGCGGTCGAGCGCGTCGCGCTCCACCAGCAGCGCCTTGCGGCCGGCCTCGATCCCTGCGGTTGCCACCATACCTTCTCCCAAATGGTCCACGCGGCGGCTGCTATAGCCGGTTCGGAGGGCGCGGACCACGATCTGATCCGGATCGGCGCCGGCGGCCCCTGCCCGGGCCCGGCCGATCCCCGTACCGCCACAAGACGGCACGAATGTGACCCCATATCGGGCTAGTGGGCGAAGATATCCAGATCCGCCCAGCCGCCGAGGTCGAGCGCGGCCCGCGCCGGCAGGAAGTCGAAACAGGCCTGCGCCAGCGCCTCGCGCCCTTCGCGCCGCAGCATCTCGTCCAGCTTCGCCTTCAGCGCGTGCAGGTACAGGACGTCGCTGGCGGCGTAGCGCAGCTGCTCGGGCGTCAATTGGTCGCTGCCCCAGTCGGAGCTCTGCTGCTGCTTCGACAGCTCGACGCCGATCAGGTCGCGGCACAGATCCTTCAGCCCGTGCCGGTCGGTGAAGGTGCGGACCAGCCGGGAGGCGATCTTGGTGCAGTAGACCGGCGCGGTGACGACACCGAGATAGGCCTGCAGCGCGGCGATGTCGAAGCGGGCGAAGTGGAACAGCTTCAGCCGCGCCGGGTCGGCCAGCAGTGCCTTCAGATTCGGCGCGTCATAGGCGCCCTTGCGGAACTGGACGAGATGGACGGTGCCATCGCCGGCGCTGAGCTGGGCCAGGCACAGCCGGTCGCGCACCGGGTTCAGGCCCATGGTTTCGGTGTCGATCGCGATCACGTCGCCGAGATCGAGGCCGTCGGGCAGATCCCCGTCATGCAGAATCGGTTCGGACACCGGTCGCCACCTTCCGTCTTCGGCCGCGGCACCATTCCGGCCGCAGCTCACACCGGCCGCGGCCCTGGGCCATCCCCGAGACTGGGCGTCGGCCCCAAAAGGAAAGACCCGCTTTGGACAAGCGGGTCATTACCACTGCATCGCATCGTCGGGCCCATCTGGAAAGATGGTGCCCAGGAGAAGACTCGAACTTCCACGACCTCTCGGCCACAGGTACCTGAAACCTGCGCGTCTACCAATTCCGCCACCTGGGCGATGCGGCGGGCCGTGATGTAGGATGCCGCCCTACCCCCTGTCAACAGGGGAATTCGCTGTTTGTGAAAGAATGATGATTTCCCGCGGCCGGAGCCCTCGCCGCCCCGCGTCGCGTCGCTTGTTCCACGGGGATGGCATCGGTACGGTACGGGCGGATTCGGCGACAGGGCCGGCACGGACCACCTCTGGAACAGGCGCATGATCGTCATCGACCCAATCTTCCGCATCATCGACATCGTGCTGCAGATGTATGTCTGGGTGGTGATCGCCGCCGCGATCCTCAGCTGGCTGGTCGCCTTCAACGTCGTCAACACGCGCAACCAGGTGGTCTACCAGATCGGCAACGCCCTCTACCGGCTGACCGAGCCGGCGCTGCGGCCGATTCGGCGGATCCTGCCGAATCTCGGCGGCATCGATCTCTCGCCGGTGGTGCTGCTGCTGATCATCTATTTCCTGCAGATGGTGCTGCGGAACATCTATATCGCGCTGCTGACGTGACGGGGCCCGGCGGCCCGCTCTTCGTCGCCGGGCCGCGCGGCGTCCGCGTCACGGTCCGGCTGACGCCGCGGGCTGGGCGCAACGCCGTGACCGGGCGGGCCGCCGATGCCGACGGCGCCCCTCTCCTGAAGGCCGCGGTCACGGCGGTGCCGGAGCGCGGCGCCGCGAACGAGGCACTGATCGCGCTGCTGGCCAAGAACTGGCGCCTGCCCAAATCGGCGCTGACCATCGTCGGCGGCGCCACCGACCGCACCAAGCTGATCGAGATCGCGGGTGACGCCGCCCTCGCCGCCCGCCTCGAAGCCTGGGCCGAGAGCCTCGGCGACTGACGGCTCAGCGTCGCGCCGTCACCCGGCAGCGATGCACCGAATCGCCCTCGAGATTGCCGCGGTCGCCGACCCAGCGGACATTGCAGTTCATCACGTCCGGCGCCGCGGCCAGCGGCGAGGCGAAGATGGTGACGCAGCTGTCGCCCGCCTCGCTGCGACTGAGCCGACCGGTGCAGACCGTGCCGTCCTCGAATCGCCAGTTGCCCTCGCGCAGCTGGATCGGCCGGCCGCTGCCGTCGAGGCCGCTGAGCGTGTACTTGCCGTTGCGGCGATACTCGAACAGCCGGTCCGGCCCGCCCAGCACGCCCTGCACCAGGAATGGCCGCCCCAGCACCTGCCGGTCGAACTGCGCCCGGGTCATGCGGACATATTGCGGGTTGGTGTCGAGGGCCGAAGGCCGCGTGCACGCGGTGAGCCCGAGAACGGCCGCCAGGCCGGCGACCAGCACGATCAAACGCATCTTGGCCTCCCTTCACGACCCGCCTTTGCCGACGGCCGGGCAACTATCTTACGCTTCGCCCCACTCCGCACCAATATTTCATCATCGCCCGTTATTCATCAGACAATAAATTGACAAACGGCGCCCGGAAACGGGATCATGACCGTCAAAGCCGGCTGTTCTGTAATCGATTGCATTGCGCGTCGCCCGGACGGGGCGCTAGGCTCGGGCATCGAACAATCATCGCCCAGGGAGAGGGTGCGGCGGCGCGCCCCACGGAGGAGGAAACCATGAAAGAGATCAAGGGACCGGCCATCTTCCTGGCCCAGTTCGCCGGCGATGCCGCGCCTTTCAACAGCCTGGATTCGATCGCCGGCTGGGCCGCGGGGCTGGGCTACAAGGGCGTGCAGATCCCGTCCTGGGATGCCCGGCTGTTCGACCTGAAGCGCGCGGCCGAGAGCCAGGATTACTGCGACGAGGTGCTGGGCACGCTGAAGACACACGGCCTGGCGCTGACCGAGCTGTCGACCCATCTGCAGGGCCAGCTGGTCGCCGTGCACCCGGCCTATGACGAGGCCTTCGACGGCTTCGCGGCACCGGAGGTGCGCGGCAATCCGAAGGCGCGGCAGGAATGGGCGGTGCAGCAGCTGCGCTACGCCGCCCAGGCCTCGCGGCGCCTCGGCCTCAAGGCCCATGCCACCTTCTCCGGCGCCCTCGCCTGGCCCTATGTCTATCCCTGGCCGCAGCGCCCGGCCGGGCTGATCGAGACCGCCTTCGACGAGCTGGCGCGGCGCTGGACGCCGATCCTCAACGCCTTCGACGAGGCGGGGGTCGACGTCTGCTACGAGATCCATCCGGGCGAGGACCTGTTCGACGGCACCACCTTCGAGATGTTCCTCGAGCGCGTCGGCAACCACCCGCGCTGCAACCTGCTGTACGATCCGAGCCACTTCGTGCTGCAGCAGCTCGACTATCTCGGCTACATCGACCGCTATCACGAGCGGATCCGCGCCTTCCACGTGAAGGACGCCGAGTTCAACCCGACCGCCAGCCAGGGCGTCTATTCCGGCTTCGCCTCCTGGTCCGACCGGGCCGGCCGCTTCCGCTCGCTCGGCGACGGCCAGGTCGATTTCAGCGCCATCTTCTCGAAGCTGACGCAATACGGCTTCGACGGCTGGGCGGTGCTGGAGTGGGAGTGCTGCATCAAGCATCCCGAGCAGGGCGCGGCCGAGGGCGCCCCGTTCATCGCCTCGCATCTGATCCGCACCACCGAGCGCGCCTTCGACGATTTCGCCTCCGGCGGCACCGACGAGGCGGCCAACCGCCGCCTGCTCGGCATCGACCGCTGAGCCCGTCGATAACACGCCTGCTGCGGCCGTCTGGCGGCGGTTCCTGCGCTTCCGGTGCTCACGGACTTAAACGTCCGCTGCGCGCCGGTTCTCGAAACCACCACCAGCCGACTCACATCAGGCGCGTTCTCGATCGGGCTCTGACCTGACAAGAAGAGGGAGGACAATCATGGTTTCCGGAACCGCGGAACGGGCGCCCAGCCGGCGCCTGCGCCTGGGCATGATCGGCGGCGGGCGCGATGCCTTCATCGGCGCGGTGCACCGTCTGGCTGCGCGGATGGACGACCGCTGGGACTTCGTGGCCGGGGCGCTGTCGAGCGACCCGCAGAAGGCCCTGGCCTCCGCCGCCGACCTGCGGCTGGACCCGTCCCGCGCCTATCCCAGCTGGCAGGCGATGCTGGAGGGCGAAAAGAAACTGCGCGACGGCGGCGGCCCGGCGATCGACGCCGTGGCCATCGTCACCCCGAACCACGTCCATCACGGCCCGGCCAAGGCCTTCCTCGAAGCCGGCTTCCACGTCATCTGCGACAAGCCGATGACCACGACGGTGGCCGATGCCGAGGACCTGGTGGCGGCGGTCAAGAAGAGCGGCCAAATCTTCGCCCTGACCCACAACTACACCGGCTATCCGATGATCCGGCAGGCCCGGGCGATGGTGGCCGAGGGCGCGCTGGGCCGGATCCGGCTGGTCGAGGCGGAATACGCCCAGGACTGGCTGGCGACCAAGGCCGAGGACACCGGCAGCAAGCAGGCCGAATGGCGCGTGGATCCGGCGCGCAGCGGCCCGGCCGGCTGCGTCGGCGACATCGGCACCCATGCCTACAACCTGGCCAGCTTCGTCACCGGCGAAGGCGCCGAATCGCTGGCGGCGGACCTGCAGAGCTTCGTCCCCGGCCGGCGGCTGGACGACAATGCCCATATCCTGCTGCGCTACGCCAGCGGCGCCCGCGGCATGATCTGGGCCAGCCAGGTGGCCAGCGGCAACGAGAACGGGCTGCGCCTGCGCGTCTATGGCGAGAAGGCCGGGCTGGAATGGGCGCAGGAGAACCCGAACTATCTGACCTTCATGCCGCTGGGCGAGCCGCATCGCCGCCTGACCCGCGGCGGCCCGGGCAGCGGCCCGGCAGCGGCCCACGCCACCCGCGTGCCGCCGGGCCATCCCGAGGGCTATCTGGAGTGCTTCGCCCAGATCTACAGCGACGCGGCGGAGCAGATCCTGGCCCGGCTGGACAAGCGCGACCCGCAGCCGGACGCCCTGCTGGTGCCGACCGTCGAGGACGGCCTGGCCGGGGTGCGCTTCATCGCGGCCTGCGTCGCCTCGTCCCAGAAGGACGCGGCCTGGACCACGATCTGAAACCTGCGCTGCGTTGCCTCCTGCAGGTGGTGACGCGGCGCACCCTTCCCTCCCTTCGGCCCGGTTGCGTCACGGCGGCGGCTGTGGTTCGGTGCCGGCGATCCTGATCCCCAGACCAGAGAGCCGAGCCGATGAGCGCCTTCAAGACCCTCGACGACGTGGATGTGCGCGGCAAGACCGTGCTGGTGCGCGGCGACCTGAACGTGCCGGTCGAGGACGGCCATGTCAGCGACACCACCCGGCTGGACCGGCTGGCCCCGACCATCGACGAGATTGCCGACAAGGGTGGCCGCGTGGTGCTGCTCTCGCATTTCGGCCGACCCAAGGGCGTGACCCCGGAGTTCAGCCTGAAGACCATCGTGCTGCCGGCGCTGGAAGAGGTGCTGGAGCGGCCGGTCGCCTTCGCCGCGGACTGCATCGGGCCACAGGCCGAGGCGGCGGTGAGGGCGCTGAAGGACGGCCAGATCCTGCTGCTGGAGAATGTTCGCTTCCATCCGGAGGAGGAGAAGAACGACCCGGCCTTCGCCAAGGCCCTGGCATCGCTCGGCGACCTCTATGTCAACGATGCCTTCTCCGCCGCGCACCGCGCCCATGCTTCGACCGAGGGCATCGCCCATCACCTGCCCGCCATCGCCGGCCGGCTGATGCAGGCCGAGCTGGAGGCGCTGTCCGCCGCCCTCGAAGCCCCGAAGCGCCCCGTGCTGGCGATCGTCGGCGGCGCCAAGATCTCGACCAAGCTGGACCTGCTGGGCAACCTAGTCGCCAAGGTCGACCGGCTGGTGCTGGGCGGCGGCATGGCCAACACCTTCCTGGCCGCCCAGGGCGTGGATGTCGGCAAGAGCCTGTGCGAACACGACATGGCCGGGGCCGTGCACACCATCCTGGAGAAGGCCGAGGCTGCCGGCTGCGAGATCGTGCTGCCGGTCGACGGCGTGGTCGCCCGCGAGTTCAAGGCCGACGCGCCGCATGAGGCGGTCGACAATGCGGCCATCCCGGCCGACGCCATGCTGCTGGATATCGGGCCGAAATCCGTGGCCAGGCTGAAGGCGCTGCTGGCCGAGACCAAGACCGTGGTCTGGAACGGCCCGCTCGGCGTCTTCGAGAAGCGCCCCTTCGATGCCGGCACCGTGGCGGTGGCGCGCGAGGCCGCCGACCTGACCCAGGCCGGCAAACTGCTGACCGTGGCCGGCGGCGGCGACACGGTCGCCGCCCTGGCCCATGCCGGGGTCGAGGACCGCTTCTCCTACATCTCCACCGCCGGCGGCGCCTTCCTGGAATGGCTCGAGGGCAAGGACCTGCCGGGCGTCGCCGCGCTGAAGCGCTGAGCCGACCGAGAAGGGGCCAGGCGGCCCCTTCCCGCCCCTTGTCTACCGCGCGGCACGCTTCTGCGGCGTCGCCTCCTCCTGCGGCTGCTGTGCGTGCTTCAGCAGGTTGTCGCGCATGCGGGCCACCGCCTGCCGCACCGCCGCGAACTCCTCCCCTTCCAGCCCCGTCGCCGCGATCAGGTCGCGCTGCCCGC
>NZ_JBCNNF010000107.1:0-17865 GCF_039594555.1 Inquilinus sp. | reverse complement strand
TCACCATGCACGGGATGATCATGGTGATCTACCTGCTGACGGCGCTGTTCCTGGGCGGCTTCGGCAACTACCTGATCCCGCTGATGCTGGGCGCGCGGGACATGGTGTTTCCCTATGTCAACATGCTCAGCTACTGGATCTACCTGCTGGCGGTGCTGGTGCTGGTGGCGGGGTTCTTCGCACCCGGCGGGCCCACCGGGGCCGGCTGGACGCTGTATCCGCCGCAGGCGATCCTGTCCGGCACGCCGGGCGGGCGCGACTGGGGCATCGTCCTGATGCTCGGCTCGCTGATCCTGTTCATCATCGGCTTCACCATGGGCGGGCTGAACTACGTCGTCACCGTGCTGCAGGCGCGGGCGCGGGGGATGACGCTGATGCGGATGCCGCTGACGGTGTGGGGCATCTTCACCGCCACGGTCATGGCCCTCTTGGCCTTCCCGGCGCTGTTCGTCGCCTGCGTGATGATGCTGCTCGACCGGCTGCTGGGCACCAGCTTCTTCATGCCGGCCCTGGTCGAGATGGGCGAGCAGCTGAAATACGCCAGCGGCAGCCCGATCCTGTTCCAGCACCTGTTCTGGTTCTTCGGCCATCCCGAGGTCTACATCGTCGCCCTGCCGGCCTTCGGCATCGTCTCCGACCTGATCAGCACCCACGCCCGCAAGAACATCTTCGGCTACCGCATGATGGTGTGGGCGATCGTCGGTATCGGCGCGCTGAGCTTCGTGGTCTGGGCGCACCACATGTATGTCAGCGGCATGAACCCGTATTTCGGGTTCTTCTTCGCCACCACGACGCTGATCATCGCCATCCCGACGGCGATCAAGGTCTATAACTGGGTGCTGACGCTGTGGCGCGGCGACATCCACCTGACGCCGCCGATGCTGTTCGCCATCGCCTTCATCGTCACCTTCGTCAATGGCGGGCTGACCGGGCTGTTCCTCGGCAATGTCGTGGTCGACGTGCCGCTGTCCGACACCATGTTCGTGGTCGCCCATTTCCACATGGTGATGGGGGTGGCGCCGATCTTCGTGGTGTTCGGCGCGATCTACCACTGGTACCCGAAGATCACCGGCCGGATGCTGGGCGACACGATGGGCAAGATCCATTTCTGGATCAGCTTCGTCGGCGCCTACGCGATCTTCTTCCCGATGCATTATCTCGGGCTGATCGGCGTGCCGCGGCGCTATTTCGAGCTCGGCGAGACCGCCTTCGTCCCGCCCTCGGCCCATGACCTGAACATCTTCATCACCGCCGCGGCGCTGACCGTCGGCGCGGCGCAGCTGCTGTTCCTGTTCAACCTGATCTGGAGTCTGCGGCATGGCCGCGACGCCGGCGGCAACCCGTGGCGGGCGACGACGCTGGAATGGCAGACGCCGACCACCCCGCCGCCGCACGGCAATTGGGGGCGGGAGCTGCCGGTGGTCTATCGCTGGGCCTATGACTACAACGTGCCGGGCGCGGCGCAGGACTTCCTGCCGCAGAACATGCCCGGCGCCATGCACCACGGCTGAGGGCGCCGGCGATGGTCATCGTCACCGTCTTCATGCTGGTGCTCGGCGGGCTGGCCCTGTGGTGGCTGGCCCGGCAAGGGCTGATGGAGAAGCCCTGGCTGCAGGAGAGCACGGTCGGCAACGTGCCGGAGACCGGAGCGTCGCGGCGACCGAGCGCGATGATCGGGCTGGGCGTGTTCCTGACCGTCGCCGGCGCGCTGTTCGCGCTGCTGGTCAGCGCCTATTCGATGCGCATGGCGATGCCGGACTGGCGGGCGCTGCCGGTGCCGGCACTGCTGTGGATCAACACCGCCGCCCTGGCGGCGGCCAGCATCGCCCTGCAATGCGCCCAGGCGGCGGCGCAGCGCGGCGACCTGGCCGACACCCGCACCGGCCTCTTGGCCGGCGGCGCCGCGTCGCTGGTGTTCGTGGTCGGGCAGCTCCTGGCCTGGCAGCAGCTGCATCTGCTGGGCTATTTCCTGGCCACCAACCCGGCCAATTCCTTCTTCTACCTGGTCACCGCGGTGCATGGCGCGCATGTGCTGGGCGGCCTGGTGGCCCTAGGCCGCACCGGCGCCCGGGCCTGGCGCGACCATGATCCCGACAGGCTGCGCCTGAGCGTCCAGCTATGCACGCTGTACTGGCATTTCCTGCTGCTGGTCTGGCTGATCCTGCTCGCCCTGCTGACCGGCTGGGCGGACCGCTTCGCTGAGATCTGCAGCCGGGTGCTGAGCTAGGGGAGGGAGCCGATGGCCGAAACCCATATCGCCGGATCGATCGACCGCCCGAAAGGCTGGCAGGGCATCTCCGCCGACTGGTCGTCCGACCAGCGCGCCTTCAAGAGCGCGTCCTGGGGCAAGGCGATGATGTGGATCTTCCTGCTCAGCGACACCTTCGTGTTCGGCTGCTTCCTGCTGTCCTACATGACGGTGCGGATGTCGACCACCCAGCCCTGGCCGAACCCCAGCGAGGTGTTCGCGCTGAACCTGGGCGGCGAGCCGATCCCGCTGATCCTGATCGCGATCATGACCTTCGTCCTGATCAGCAGCAGCGGCACCATGGCGATGGCGGTGAATTACGGCTATCGCCGCGATCGAGTGAAGACGGCGGTGCTGATGCTGGTGACCGCGGCCTTCGGCGCCACCTTCGTCGGCATGCAGGCCTTCGAATGGACCAAGCTGATCACCGAGGGCGTGCGGCCCTGGGGCAACCCTTGGGGCGCGCCGCAATTCGGGTCGGCCTTCTTCATGATCACCGGCTTCCACGGCACCCATGTCACGATCGGGGTCATCTTCCTGATCATCATGGCCCGCAAGGTGCTGCGCGGCGATTTCGAGACCGGCCGGCGCGGCTTCTTTACCAGCCGGCGGGGGCATTACGAGATCGTCGAGATCACCGGCCTGTACTGGCACTTCGTCGATCTGGTCTGGGTGTTCATCTTCGCGCTGTTCTATCTGTGGTGAGGGACGGGCCATGGCACACGCCGCGCATATCGATGACGAGCATGGGGCGGAGCAGCCCATCGTCCATGCCCAGGGCCAGCAGCACCCGATCAAGCTGTACCTGGTGGTCTGGGGCTGGCTGTTCGTGCTCAGCGCCTGCTCCTACCTGGTCGACTATTTCGCGCTGCAGGGGTTGCTGCGCTGGGGCCTGATCCTGCTGTTCATGATGCTGAAGGCGGGGCTGATCGTCGCCGTGTTCATGCATATGAAGTGGGAGCGGCTGGCCCTGGTCTACGCCATCATCCTGCCGCCCGTGGCGCTGCTGGTCTTCGTCGCCATCATGGTATCGGAGTCCGGCTACACCCTGCTGACCCGGATGCTGTTCCTGGGCGGGTCGTAGGGGCGGGCCCCCCACCTCACATTGTCATCCTCGGGCTTGACCCGAGGATCCAGGGGCTTTCAAGAACAGCTCTTCGCGGCCCCTGGATTGCCGGGTCAAGCCCGGCAATGACAGGAAGGAAAGGACCGGGCGCGCTTACCCCCTGATCACCCCGTCGGCGATTTCGCGGATCAGCTCCGGCAGCACCCCGAAGGCATAGGGTCGGTGGATGCGCTCCAGCGGCGTGTGGTAGTCGCGGCCCCAGGGGCCGGCATTGACGATCGGGATCTGCGCCAGCGCCGGGCCGTCGGGCCAGGGCAGGCCGGCGCCCCAGGCCGGGGTGTCGGCGGCGATGGCGGCGACCGAGCTTTCGTCGCCCGTGCCGAGGAAGCTCATGTCGGAGATGCCGGGAAACCAGGGCTCGATCCCGATCGTGGTGCCGTGGCGTGCCGCCACCCTGGCCGCGGCCTCGCGCGTCGCCCGCTCCAGCCGTTGCCCGGCCTCGTCCGCGCCCAGCGACACCGGCAGGTAGGGCATCGAGGCCAGGCCCAGCACCACCGCCGGGCCGCTGCGGCCGCTCAGCCGCCACAGCGCTTCGGTGATCCGTCGGCACTGCTCCGGCAGGTCGAGGCCGGCTTCCGCCGCCTCGGCCGCCACGGCGGCGAGCGCGGCTTCGGCCTCGGGCGACCGCGCCAGCACCTCGCGGCGCAGCTCGGCGAAGCGCAGCACCGGCACGTCCGGCACATCGGCGCCGCCGCGCTGGCGCAGCTGCGCCGCCACGCCGGCCACCGCGCCCTCGACCAGCCGGGCGAAGGGGACCAGCACCTCCTCCGGCCCGCGCCGGTAGCGCGCGGTGTTCCAGAACATCCAGACGGTGCCGGGGGTGGTGACGTCGTAGCCGGCCTTGCCGTCCTTCATGCCCAGCAGCGTCGCCGGCGTGCCGGAGGCGTTGCCCAGGCTCTCGGTCAGCTCCGGCGCCCATTCCAGCGCGGCGGCGATGGCCCCGGCCAGGGCGGCGGCGCTGACGCCGTGGATCGTCTCGGCGACATGGGTGGCGCGGCCGACCACCAGCGCGCTCGGCAGCAGCTTGCCGACGCTGCCCAGCGCCACCGAGCGGCCGAAGCGGCCGTCGCCGGTGTCGCCCAGGCAGTCGAGATTGATCGCGGCGTCGAGGCTCAGCCCCAGCCGTTCGGCCACGCCGGGCAGGGCGCGAGCGGCGCTGCGGGCGCCGGCGGAGTTCACCTCCTCATCCGGCACGGCCAGGAACAGCAGGTTGCCCTCGCGCTCCGGCTCCGCGGCCGCCGCCTCCAGCACCGCCAGGCCGGCGGCGAGGCCGCCCTTCATGTCGAGCAGGCCGCGCCCGGGCAGAAAGTCCGGCCCCGACAGGTCGGCCAAAGCCCGCTGCTCCGCCTCGCCGCGGGCGTCGCGCCGCAGCCGGGCCAGCAGCGCCTCCTTCAGCGGCTCGGGCTCGGTCGCCAGCGGCTGCAGGTCGCCGTAATCGGCGGTGGTCACCGTGTCGAAATGGCCGGTCAGCACCACGGTGCGGGGCCCGCGGCCGCGCAGCAGCGCGGCGACGCTGGCGCGGCCCAGCCGGTCGCCGGCCGGGATGGTCCAGACATCGTCCGGCCGGTCGCGGAAGGCCGGGCTGGCGCGCAGCAGGCCGCACAGCGTCTCGGCGAAGGCCACCTCGTCCGGCGTGCCGGTGACGCTGGGGATGCGGGTGAGGGTGATGGCCCAATGCTCGGCGCGGGCGGCAAGGTCGGTCATGGGCCCGTCTCAGCTCTTGCCGGCGAAGGCGTTGAAGGTGATCAGCGTCATCGTGTCCTTGATGTGCGGCAAAGCGTGGATGCGGCTGTTGACGAAGCGGCCGACATCCATGTCCTCCGGCAGGTAGCATTTGACCATGAGGTCGAACTGGCCGGAGATCGAGTAGATCTCCGACACCTCCTCGATCTCGTCCACCGCATGCTCGGCCGTGTCGTAGGCCCGGCCCAGCTCGCATTTCACCATGATGAAGATCGGGCGCATTCCGCGGCCTCCGTGACTCGGGGTTCGGGCCGATCCTAGCCCGGCGGGCGCGGCAGGTCATGCGGGGAAGGTTTTCCTGCGAGATTGTTTGCCGACCATAATTCCGGCACAGTTGCATAAAATAAAATGTGCGCTTCTGCCCGTTGCTGGGGCGAATTTTGGCTGCGTTGGTCCCCGGAGAGGGTCTGGTCGCCAAAGAGTCGTGTCGAGATAACAATATTCGCTCTTGATCTGATTGAATGCGGCGGGATCGAGGGCAAAAAAGCCGCCACGAGCAATAGAGAGCCATTGGTCATGATCATGCATCGCGACCGTTTGGCACGGTTCGGCCATAAGCATTTGCCGACGTGAAATTTGGACAAGAGGGGGGAGTCATGGCCACAGTTTTCTACAAATGGGCCACGGACGTTTCGAGTTTCATCTTGAATGGACAGACGCCCGGCAATCAGTCGGATGTCGCCATCGCCGCGACCGCCGACGGGGGCTATCTGGGGGCCTGGAGCGTCGGCAGCGACTTTGTCCGGGGCCGATACGTCGATGCCGACGGCACGCCGGCTATGGAACACGACCTCAATACCACCCTGACAGGCAACCAGTTCGACGCCAGCATGGCGCTGCTGGGCAACGGCCACAACGTCGTGACCTTCACCGATAGCAGCTCAGGGACCGATACAGTCCGGGTCCGCATCCTCGGCGACGGTGCCCCGTTCCTGGATTTCGCCGTGCCTGCCGATGAAAGGCCCCTGCGGGAATCCGACGTCGCGGCGCTGGGGTCCGGCGGCTTCGCCGTGGCCTACACCCGCGACTACGGCTCCGGCGACACCGATCTCCTGGTCCAGCGATACGCGGCGAATGGAGACGAGATCGGCGGGCCGATCTCCGTCGACGGCCAGTTCGGCGTCGCCACCGACCATGCCTCGATCGCCGGCCTCGCTGCCGGCGGCTTCGTCGTGGCCTGGGAACAGTCCGCGGCCGCCGGCGGCGACCATTCGGTCTGGTTCCAGCTCTACAACGCATCGGGTATGCCCATAACCACCGCGGGCGATGTGCCCGGCAGCCATCACCTGATCGACAAAGCCGGTTCGATCAACCAGGACATCCAGGTCGCCGCCCTGCAGGATGGCGGCTTCGTTGTCGCCTATGTCGACAACGGCTGGCTTGGCGCCGACAACACCGAGATAACGGCACGCGTCTACAATGCCGACGGAACGGCACGCAGCAGCTACATCCATGTCAACACCGACATCGCGGGCGCTCAATTGCGTCCCACAGTGACCGTCCTGTCCAACGGCTTCTTCGTGGTCGGCTGGCAAGACGACGGCATTTTCTACTACCAGGCCTATGACCCGAGCGGCGCCGCCGCCGGCGCCAATTACGCGGCCAGCAACGGCGTCTATGAAGGCGAGATCCTGGGCCTGGCCGGTGGCCTGGTGGCCAGCGTGGAAGAGAGTATCTACACTGACGGCGACGGCAGATCGGTCGACAGCTCGATCAGCGCACTGGTCCGCACCACCACCGGGACGGCGGCCGGCGAGACTCTGGTCGGCGATTCGCTGCGCGATGTCATGAACGGTTACGCCGGCAACGACGTGCTCCGCGGCGGCGCCGGTGCTGACACGCTCGACGGCGGCGCCGGAACCGACATCGTGATGTACAGCGAGAGTGGCACGGGCATCACCGTCAACCTCGGCGCCGGCAAGGGCTATGGCGGCAATGCCGAGGGCGACACGCTGGTCTCGATCGAAGGGGTCTATGGCAGCAATGTCGCGGATTCCCTGATCGGTGGCGCCGGCGCCGACACCCTGGTCGGCAATGCCGGCAATGACGGGCTCTATGGCGGTGCCGGCAACGATGTTCTCTCCGGCGGCGCGGGCAAGGATACGCTGACCGGGGGCGTGGGGGCCGACCGTTTCCATCTCGCCGCGATCGGCGACAGCGTGGTCGGGGTCGCCGCCGACCGGATCGCCGATTTCAGCCAAGCCCAGGGGGACAGGATCGACCTCTCGGCGATCGACGCGAACACCATGGCGGACGGCAACCAGGCCTTCACCTTCATCGGCACCGGCCTCTATACCGGCGCGGCAGGGCAACTGCGCTATGTCGCCTCCGGCGGCGTCACCACGATCGCCGGCGACATCAACGGCGACAAGGTCAGCGACTTCCACATCACCCTGACCGGCAACATCGTCCTGGTCGCGGCCGACTTCGTGCTCTAGCCGCCCGGCGCTGGCCCGCGCACGGTGCGGCGCCAGACCAGCGGCGCCGGGATGGTCAGCCGCAGCGGCGCCGTGCCCTCCGTCGCATCCAGCGCGGCCATCACCGCGTCGCCCGTGGCCTCGACCGACTGGTCGAAGGTGGTCAGGTCATAGGCCGACCAGCCGGCCTGCTCGGTGTTGTCGAAGCCGATGACGCAGAGATCCTCGGGCACGCGCAGCCCCAGATCGTGGCGCGCGGCGTCGAGGAAGCCGAAGGCGACCAGGTCGCTGATGCAAAAGGCGGCGTCCGGCCGGTCCGGCCGCAGCAGCAGGTCATGCGCCGCGGCCCGGCCGGTGGCATAGACGGTGCGGCCGCCGCGCCAGACCACCGGTTCGATCCCTTCCGCCCGGGCGGCGGCCAGGAAGCTGGCCTCGCGCGCCAGCAGGGCCGGGGTGCCCTGGGCCGAGGTCACCAGGCACAGCCGCCGGCAGCCGGCGCGGCGGAAGGCGGCCATCGCCACCCGGCCGGGCAGGGCGCTGTCGATGGCGATGTTGTCCGGCCCGTCGATCCGGTCGTCGCGGTTGATCAGCACCACTCGCTGTCCGGCGGCGATGCACAGTCGGGTGATGTCCTCCGACGGGGTGCCGGACAGCACGATGGTGGCGTCGGCGCGGTAGTTCAGGATCTGGCGCAGCGCCGCCTGGGCGTCGGCGTCGCCGCGGGCGCTGGTGCCGATCAGCATGGCGACGCGGCCGCTGTGCTGCAGCCGCGCGGTCAACTCCCCGACCATCCGCGACCGCAGCGGCGTCTCCAGGTCCGAGGCGACGATGCAGACGATATTGCTGGACCGTCGGGTCAGCCCCCGGGCCAGGTGGTTGACGTGGTAGCCCAGCGCCTCTGCCGCCGCCAGCACCCGCTGCCGGGTCTCGGGGGAGACGCTGGCGCCGGGGGTGAAGGTGCGCGAGACGGCGGAGCGGGAGACGCCGGCCCGGTCGGCCACCTGCTGGGCGCTGGCGAAGCTGCGTCGACGCGTCACGAAAGATCCTGGATGGGACGCCCGCACGGGCGCAACTGAGGCCGATTTTATGCACAGCCGTGCAGATGACAAGCACTAGGGCTGGGCCGGCCATTCTCCCTAAGGCCTATGGATGGTTGACAGGCCGGCCCTTTCGTGTCGAGCTTGCACAGCCGTGCAAATGGTCCGGCGCAGGGCGCGGGCGGTCGCAATCCGGTCGCATCCTGAACAGCCCGGGACCATGGCGTGACGGAAGGAACATCCTGCTGCCGCGATTGCGGCGCAGGATCCCGCGAGGGCCGTTGAGGAGGCGGTTCCCGGAGGGGGAAGCGGAAGGGATCGATCGGATGGGGCATCAGACCACGCTCGGAGGGGACCGGCTACAGGCTCTGGCGGAAGAGCTGCGGGAGCGCCGGTCGCGCATGCGGTTCAGCCCGCGCACGGCCAAGCTGCTCGACAGCGGCGTGCCTAAGATGGCGCAGAAGCTGGTCGAGGAGGCGGCCGAGGTGGCGATCGACGCCGTCCGGGGCGAGCGCCAGGCCGTGATCGAGGAGGCCGCCGACTTGATGTTCAACCTGACGGTGCTGCTGACCGAGCTCGAGATCGGCCCCTGCGAGGTCTGGGAGGAGATGGACCGCCGCCAGAAGCTGTACGGCATCGCCGAAAAGCTGCCGAAGGACCGGTAACCCGCTTCGGCCCGAGGAAGGGATGAAGCCGCGGCACCGCACAGGCGCCGCGGCTTTTTGCTTGCTTAGATCCTCTCGACCGCCGGCCCGCCGATCTTCGGGTCGGTCAGGCTGGGGCGGCCGGTCTCGACATGGCCGGCGAAGCGGCGCAGGAAGCCGTCGCCGGTGCCGGCCGTGACGCTGAGGTCGAACCAGCCGGAGCTGGCGCGCAGCGACCAGCGGTCACGGATCAGCGCGCCCGGCCACAGCGTGTGCTGCCGCGGCGGCTCGGCGCTGTAGCCGTTGCCAACGGTCAGGGTGCAGGGCCGGAAGCCGATATTGCTCAAGAGCAGCGTGACGTCGCCGGACAGGCCTTCCTGGATCAGCCGCACCTCCGGCCTGGCGGTGCCCGACAGGATCGGGGTCAGCCGGCCCTTGAACTGGTTCAGCATGCCGTTCGGTCCGTAGACCGACAGGTCGTAGCTGCCGGCGCGGTCCGGCGTCCAGCTGTCGGACAGCGTGTCGCCGGCCCCGACCGTGTACTGCCAGGGGCCGCGCCGGTCGGCGGTGGCGGTCATCGGCCGGTCCGGGAACACCGTGTCGTCCGGCTCGTAGGGCTTGCCCGTCTCGTTGAACGTCGCGCCGCCGCTGCCATAGACGATGAAGCAGGCGCCGGCCGACCCGGCATTGGCGAAGTCGATCCAGAAGCGCTGCCCCGAGGGGTCGACCCGGCCCTGGGCGCTGAGGCGATAGGGCAGGGGCCGGGCCCGGCGCTGGCCGCGCTGCTGCACCGGGCGCGACGGCGTGGCCGGCGGCACCGGCTTGGGCTTGGTGGCGGCGGCATCGGCCTCGGCCTTGTAATGGCTGGTGTCCGGCAGCGGCGGCAGCGCGGCGTCCGGCGTGCGGAAGTCGAAGGCCGAGGTCAGGTCGCCGCAGACCGACCGGCGCCAGGGCGAGATGAAGCGGCAGGGCACGCCGAAGCGCCGCTCGATGAACTGCAGCACCGAGGTGTGGTCGAACAGCTCGGAGCAGACCCAGCCGCCCTTGCTCCAGGGCGACACCACCAGCATCGGCACGCGGGGGCCCAGGCCGATCGGCACGCCGTTGTAGTTCTCGTCCCCGACCGGCACCGTGCTGCGGCCCTGATAGCCGTAGAAGCGGGTGTTCACCGGCGGTACCGGCGCCGGCACATGGTCGAAGAAGCCGTCATTCTCGTCGTAGTTCACGATCAGGACGGTCTTGGCCCAGACCTTGGGGTTGCTGGTCAGCGCCTCCAGGATCTTGTCGACGAAGGCCTGGCCGGCGGCGGGCGACGCGTCGGGGTGCTCGCAGAAGGCGTCCGGGCAGATCACCCAGGACACCTGCGGCAGCCGGTCGGCCTTGACGTCCTCGGCGATCGCCCGCGCCAGCACGGCGTCGTAGGGATCCTCGTTCGAGGCCAGCTTCGGGCCGACATAGGCGCGGCCGCGCTTGTACAGGTCCGAGCTCTTGCTGATCTTGCGGAAGTCGCGGTGATAGGCCAGCGAGTTGCAGCCATAGTTGGAATAGGCCTGGTACACCCGCCAATCGATGCCGTGCTTCTCCAGCGTCTCGGCATAGGCCTCCCAGGCCAGCCCTTCCCAGGGCTCGTCCAGGTCCATGTCGCCGGTCCAGTTGTTGTCCAACTCCTGGCCCTTCAGCCGGCGCTTCGGGTTCTGCGGGTCGCGGCCGGTCAGGGTGTAGACGCTGGCGCCGCCGGTGAAGTACTGCCGGTTCGGCTCGGTGTTGGCGAAGATCGAACAGTGGTTGGCGTCGCAGATCGTGAAGGCGTCCGCCAGCTGGCGATAGAAGGGCAGGTCCGACGCGGTGTCGTAGTAGCCCATCGACATCCGGCTCTTCAGCGGCACCCAGGTGTCCCAGGTCTTCCACAGCGACTGGTCCAGCTTCCAGCTGTGGTCGGTGCCGCCCATGTGCTGGGCGCTGGTGCTCCGGGTGTCGAGGCGGAACGGCAGCACGTAGTCCAGCTTCGCCTGGGCCGCGGGGTCGGCTTCGTACCACTTCGCCCGCTCATGCCAATGGTCCCAGCCGACATTCTGGTAGCCGGTGCGGCTGGCGCCGTTGCGGCCGACGCTCTGGTACCAGACCGGCCGGCCGCTCGGCAGCGGTGCCGGGCGCGGGTCGCCGAAGCCGCGGACGCCGTTCAGCGTCCCGAAATAATGGTCGAAGGACCGGTTCTCCTGCATCAGCACGACGATGTGTTCGACATCGCGCAGGGTACCGGTGGCGTTGTGGGCGGGAATCGCCATGGCCTGGCGGATGCTGGCCGGCACGGCCATCGCGGCCGCGGCGGCGAGGCCGGTCTTCAGGAATTGGCGGCGGCTGTCGGAGGTCACGATCGGTGTCTCATGGCAACGGAAGAATCGGACGCCGCTCCTAATAGCAGCGGACCGTGACGGACCGGTGAAGGCGGCACCGGGAAATGCGCGGCGGGGCGTTCGCGATTGCGCCGGCGGCGGTCGCGGCGCAGTCTGGCGCCGAACGCCGCGCGAGCCTGGACCGAAGCATGAGCGACCATCACGATCACCATCACGACGAGACACCGGATTGGCGCCTGAACGGGGTGCGCGTGATCCGCGGCAGCGATCTCGACCCCAACACGGCGCAGACGCCGGGCATGGACCGCCGCGCGGCGATCAACGCGGCCCGGGTCGGGGCGCAGAAGATCTGGGCCGGCACGGTCACCATCCATCCGGACGCCAAGACCGGCGCGCATCACCACGGCCCGCTGGAGAGCGTGATCTATGTCGTCCGCGGCAAGGCGCGGATGCGCTGGGGCGAGAAGCTGGAATATGTCGCCGAGGCCGAGGCGGGCGACTTCATCTTCGTGCCGCCCTATGTGCCGCACCAGGAGATCAACGCCTCGACCGACGAGCCGCTGGAATGCGTGCTGGTGCGCAGCGACAACGAGGCCGTGGTGGTCAATCTCGACATCGAGCCGGTGGAGAAGCCGGAGGCCGTCTACTGGGTCGACCCGATCCACAAGCATCCGTGATCGGGACAGGACGGCTGTGGCAGCCGCCCGCCGTCACTTCCCGGCCTTCTCCCGCCGATAGACGCCGGTGAAGCTGACATTCATGCCGCCGCACATCAGGTTGTCGGCCGCCAGCAGATAGGGACCGACCCGCCACAGTCGGACGCGGCACACGGAGTCGTCGCCCGGATTGGCATCATAGGGCGCGCCCTTGCCGTCATCGCCGGCCGAGAAGGCGGCCTTGTCGCCCTCCGGCGTCAGCGTGGCCCCGATCTGGCCCGCATTGACGGCCCCGCGCGCCACCCGCTCCGGATCGTCGCCGCCATAGGTGGCGTTGCCCTCGATCGCGATGGCGTTGCCCGCCACCTTCCTGATGTCGATCTCCTGCTCGTCGCCGCTGCGCCAGGCGCCGGTCCAGTCGCCCTCCGCCGCCTGCGGCGTGTCGGCCAGCGCGCTCAGCGGCAGCAGGCCGGTGGTGCTGGCGAAGTTCGGGGCGCCGCCGGTGAAGGTGGCACAGGCATAGGCCCCTTGGACGGCGGTGACGACGACGCGGTCATTCGCCACCAGATACTCCTTCAGCCGGCAGCCGGCGGTGTCCTTCGGGCAGCCCGGCCCGCCGGCCGGCCCCTTGAGGAAATGCACCCGCTTCTGGCTTGCGGCGACGGCCTTCAGCTGCGGCGCGCTGTCCGCCGCGCCCAGGGTCGGGACGACGTAGCAGGTCTCCTCCGCCCCGGCGAGCGAAGGCAGCAGGGCGGCGCCGAGCAGGAGGACGGGGAGGGCGATGGGACGCATGCGAATCTCCATAGGGCGGCCATCCTAGGCCGGGACGGCGGGGGCGTCACCCGGGCGCGGCGCGGCTCGACCCTCCGGCCCGGCTGTGCGATGACGGTACGGTGACGGATCGGAGGGGAAGTGGGGCCATGAGGATCGCGGTCGGCGGGTTCCAGCACGAGACCAACAGCTTCGCCTCGGTGAAGGCCGGCTACGGCCAGTTCAAGATGGCCGATGGCTGGCCCGGCCTGTCGCGCGGCGCCGCCCTGGCACCGGCCCTGGCCGGGATCAACCTGCCGGCCGCCGGGTTCCTCGATGCCGCGATCGCGGCGGGGCACGAGATCGCCCCGCTGCTGTGGTGCTCGGCCTCGCCCTCGGCACCGGTGACCGACGACGCCTTCGAGCGGATCACGGCGATGCTGGTGGAGGACCTGCGCGCCGCCGGCCCGGTCGACGCCGTCTATCTCGACCTGCACGGCGCCATGGTGACCGAGAGCGTGCCGGACGGGGAGGGCGAGATCCTGGCCCGCATCCGCGCCGTGACCGGTCCGGACCTCCCGGTGGTGGCCAGCCTGGACCTGCATGCCAATGTCACGCAGCCGATGGTCGACCTGTCCGACCTGCTGGTGCCCTACCGCACCTATCCGCATGTCGACATGGCCGAGACCGGGGCGCGGGCGGCGGCGCTGCTGGACCGGATGCTGGCCGGCTGGCGGCCGGCAAAGGCGTTCCGGCAGGCGGAGTTCCTGGTGTCGCTGGTGGCGCAATGCACGCTGGCCGACCCGGCGCGACGCCTCTACGCGCTGCTGGCCGAACTGGAGCGCCGGCACGGCGTCTCGCTCGGGCTCTCCATGGGCTTCCCGGCGGCGGATTTCGCCGATTGCGGGCCCAGCCTGGTCGGCTACGGCGTCGATCCCGCGGCGCTGGCCGCGGCGGTGGACGAGATGACAGCGGCGATCGCGGCGGCCGAGCCGGACTTCGTGCCGGTGCTGCTGCAGCCCGATGCGGCGGTGGCCGAGGCGCGGCGCCGGGCGGCCGGGGCGGGGCGGCCGGTGGTGCTGGCCGACACCCAGGACAATCCCGGCGGCGGCGCCGAATCCGACGGGGTGGTGCTGCTGGAGGCGCTGATCCGTGGCGGGGCCGAGAGCGCGGTGCTGGGCCTGCTGGCCGATGCCGCGACGGCCGAGGCGGCGCATGCCGCCGGAATTGGCGCGGTGCTGGACCGAGGCATCGGCGCCGGCACCGCCTATCGCGGGCAGGAGCCGCTCAGGGCCGCATGGACGGTGGAGGCGCTGGGCGACGGCCGCTTCACCGGCACCGGGCCGTTCTACGGCGGCAACCGCATGCAGCTCGGGCCGATGGCGCTGCTGCGCCATCCGGGCGGCGTCCGCGTCGCCGTCTCCAGCCGCAAGCAGCAGGCGGCCGACCAGGCGATGTTCCGCCATCTCGGGGTCGAGCCCTCGGCCCAACGGATCCTGGCGCTGAAGAGCTCGGTGCATTTCCGCGCCGATTTCGAGCCGATCGCCGAGGCGGTGCTGGTGGTCGAGGCGCCCGGCCCGAACCTGGCCGACCCGGCCGCCCAGCCCTTCACCCGGCTGCGCGAGGGCGTCCGGCTGCGGCCGCTGGGGCCTGCGTTCTTCCGGCGGCACTGAGAGGTCGGCGGGGCCGGCTCTCCCCCTCACCCGAAATCGCTGCGCGATTTCGACCTCTCCCGAGGAGAGGTAAGCGGGCCGAGGCTGTGTTCCCCTCTCCTCGGGGAGAGGGAGGGGCCCGCCGCGTCGGCGGCGGGAGGGTGAGGGGGCTGGCTCCGGCGGCGCCTATTCCGCCGGGGCGTGAGCGGCGCCCTTGGCCGGAGCGCCCTTGCCGCCGCGCCGAAGCCAGCGGCCGAAGGACAGGGCGCCGTGGGTCAGGTCCTCGACATAGAGGTACAGCACCGGGGTGATGTAGAGCGTCAGCATCTGCGACACCACGAGGCCGCCGACCACGGCCAGGCCCAGCGGCTGGCGCAGCTCGGCGCTCGCGCCCTGGCCGACGGCAATCGGCAGCGCACCCATCAGCGCCGCCATCGTGGTCATCATGATCGGCCGGAAGCGCAGCGTGCAGGCGCGGTAGATCGCGTCGCGCGCGGTCAGCTTCTCGGTGCGCTGCGCGTTCAGCGCGAAGTCGATCATCATGATCGCGTTCTTCTTGACGATGCCGATCAGCATCAGCACGCCGATAATCGCGATCACCGACAGGTCGGTGCGGAACAGCATCAGCGTGCCCAGCGCGCCGATGGCGGCGGAGGGCAGGCCGGAGAGGATCACCAGCGGATGGGTGAAGCTCTCGTACAGGATGCCGAGCACGATATAGATCGTCAGCACCGCGCCGAGCAGCAGCAGCCCCTGGTTCTGCAGCGACTGCTGGAACACCTGGGCGTTGCCGGCATAGGCGGTGGTGATGGTCACCGGCAGGCCGATCTCGGCCTTGATCCGGTCGATCTCCGCCGTCGCGTCGCTGAGCGATTTGCCGGCGGCGACGTTGAAGGAGATGGTGACGGCCGGCAGCTGCCCCTGCTGGTTGACCGACAGCGGACCGGCCGTGCGCTCCACCGTGGCGAAGGCGCCGAGCGGCACCAGGGTGCCGTTCGAGGAGCGGACATAGATCTTGTCGAGCGAATCCGCCGACCATGGGAAGGCGGGGTCGAGCTCGAGGATCACCTCATAGCTGTCGACCGAGGTGAAGATGGTCGAGATCTGCTCGGTGCCGAAGCCGCCATACAGGGTCGAGCGCAGCGCGTCGCTGGTGACGCCGAGCTGGGCAGCCTTGTCGCGATCGACCTTCAGCGTCGCCTGCAGGGCGCTGAGCTGCAGGTCGCTGACCACGTCCTGCAGCACCGACGACTTCCGCATCCCGGTCGTCATCCTGCCGGCCCAGTCGTACAGCTCCTGCTGGTTCAGACCCTGCATCACGAACTGGTACTGGGCGGAGGAGGTGCGGCCGCCGACGCGCAGGTTCTGCACCGGCACCATGTAGCTGTCGATGCCGGAGACCTGGCCGAGCTGCCGCCGCAGCTCGGCGATCACGGTGTCGAGCGGCGGGCGCTGCTCCTTCGGCTTCAGCTGCACGAACAGCCGGCCGGAGTTCAGCGTGCCGCCATAGCCGTTGGTGCCGATGCTGGACACCACGTCCTGGACATAGGGCGACTTCCGGAACACGTCGCGGACCTGGGCCTGCAGGGTGGTCATGGCGTCGAAGGACACGTCCTGCCGCGCCTGGGTGGTCACCGAGATCTGGCTCAGATCCTCGGTCGGGAAGAAGCCCTTGGGGATGGCCTGGAACAGCAGCATCGTCCCGGCGATGGTGCCGAAGAACACCAGCAGCATCACCGGGCGATGCGCCAGGCACCAGCGCAGCGTCCGCGAATAGAAGCCGAGGATGGCGTCGAAGCCGCGCTCCAGCGTCCGGCCCAGCGCGCCCTCCGGCTTCTCCTCGTCATGGCCGTGCAGGAAGCGCGAGCACATCATCGGCGTCAGCGTCAGCGACACGAAGGCCGACGCCGCGATCGACATCGTCACCACGACCGCGAATTCGTTGAAGATGCGGCCGACCACGCCGCCCATCAGCAGCACCGGGATGAACACGGCCACCAGCGACAGGGTGATCGACAGGATGGTGAAGCCGATCTCGCGGCTGCCCTTCAGCGCCGCCTCGAAGGGCTTCATGCCCTCCTCGATATAGCGGACGATGTTCTCCAGCATCACGATCGCGTCGTCGACCACCAGGCCGACCGAGAGCGTCAGGCCCAGCAGCGAGATGTTGTCGATCGAGAAGCCGCACAGATACATGCCGGCGACCGTCGCGATCAGCGAGATCGGCACCGTCACGGTCGGGATGATGGTGGCCGACAGGCGGCGCAGGAACAGGAAGATCACCATCACCACCAGGGCGATGGTCAGGCCCAGCGTGAACTGCACGTCGGTGACCGCCTGGCGGATCGAGGTCGACCGGTCGTTCAGCACGTTGATCTTCACCGAGGGCGGCATGTCGGCGCTGAACTTCGGCAGCAGCTCCTTCACCGCGTCGACGATGGCGACGGTGTTGGCGTCGGGCTGGCGCTGGATGGCCAGGACGATCGACCGGTTCTGGTCGAACCAGCTGGCGGTCTGGTCGTTCTCGACGGAATCGATCACCTTGGCGACGTCGCCGAGACGCACCGGCATGCCGTTGGGCGAGGCCACGATCAGGTCGGCAAAGGCCTTGGCGTCGTACATCTGCGTGTCGGCCTGCAGGATCAGCTGCTGCTGCGGGCCCTGCAGGGTGCCGACCGGGGTGTTGACGTTGGCGGCCGCGACCGCCTTCTGGATGTCGTCGACGCTGATGCCGCGATGGTTCAGCGCGTCGGGGTCGACCTGGATGCGGACGGCGTATTTCTGGCTGCCATAGATCGACACCTGGGCCACGCCGGTCAGGGTCGACAGGCTGGGCGAGATCACCTGCTCGGCATAGTTGTCGAGGGTCGACAAGGGCAGCGTGTCGCTGCTGATCGACAGCAGCATGATCGGCGCGTCGGCCGGGTTGACCTTGCGGTAGCTCGGCGGCGAGGTCATCTCCGGCGGCAGCTTGCGCTGCACCGCGGTGATGGCCGACTGGACGTCGGCGGCGGCCGCGTCGATATCGCGGTTCAGGTCGAATTCCAGGGTGATGGTGGTGGATCCCTGGACCGAGGTCGCCGACATCGACTGGATGCCGGCGATGGTCTCGAACTGCTTCTCCAGCGGCGTCGCCTGAAATCCATAGAGCTGGCTAAAGCTGCGAAGAACGATGACTACGTAGCGCTGAACAACAAACTGCTGGCCACACTGAAATAATTTTAGTCCCGGCTATAAA
>NZ_JBCNNF010000106.1:0-17881 GCF_039594555.1 Inquilinus sp. | reverse complement strand
AGGGCCTGACCGCCGAGGAGCCGGGCTATCACGGGCTGCGCTTCTTCGAGACCTTCGGTGACCTGGCCTACACCTTCTACGGCCATGCCGTCGGCCTGCGCGACCTCGGCACCAACCAGCAGCCGCTGAACGCCTTCCTGACCCTGCTGGGCATCGAGACGCTGTCGCTGCGGATGGACCGGCACATCGAGAATGCGCAGAAGGTGGCGGACTTCCTGTCGACCCATCCGGCGGTCGAATGGGTGAACTATGCCGGCCTGCCGGGCTCGAAATACCACGATCTCGCGAAGAAGTACCTGCCGCGCGGCGCCGGCGCCGTCTTCACCTTCGGCGTCAAGGGCGGCTTCGACGCCGGCGTGAAGGTGGTGGAGGGTGTCGAGCTGCTAAGCCACCTGGCCAATATCGGCGACGCAAGGTCGCTGATCATCCACCCGGCCTCGACCACCCACCGCCAGCTGACGCCGGAGGGGCTGAAGGCGGCCGGCGCCGGGCCGGAGGTGATCCGTTTGTCGATCGGCCTGGAATCGGTGGGCGACATCATCGCCGACCTCGACCAGGCGCTGCGGGCGGCGACAGGGGCCTGAGCCGGCGAAATCAATCATCGGTCCCTCACCACATTGTCATCCCGGGCGCGGCGCAGCACGAAGTGGTGCGCCGCAGAACCGGGATCTCTTCGAGATTGGCGTCGAGATCCCGTGTCTGCGCAGCGGCACTGCGCGCCGCAGCGCGCACGGGATGACGATCCATTCGCGAAACTCATCGGGATCAGCTTACGGGGCAGATCCCTCCAGCAGCCGGCGCTCGCGGGTGAAGATCGCGGCGATCGCGTCCATCGCCAGCCGCAGCCGCGGCGAGCGGCGCAGGTCCTCATGGATGCCGATCCAGATCTCGCGGCTGCCCACGCCGTCGCGGTCGGCCTCGACGCAGGTCAGGCCCGGATCACCCTCGCCGACGAAGCACGGCAAGGCGGCGATGCCGATGCCGGCGCGGGCGGCCTGGAACAGCGTCGTCATGTCGTTGCTGCGCAGCACCAGCGGCCGCGACCCGGCGAAGCCGAGCAGCCAGCGGTGCTGCGGCAGCTCGCCCGCGGACTCGTCGTCGCCCAGGAACACCCAGTCCTCCGGCCGCCGGCCTTCCAGATAGGACGGCGCGGCGTAGAGGCCGAAGGCCATGGTGCCGACGCGGCGGGCCACGGCGCCGTGCTCGGCCGGCCGCGACAGGCGCAGCACCAGGTCGGCCTCGCGCTGGCCCAGCATCGCCGCCCGCTTCTCGCCGATCAGGGTCAGGACGAGCCCGGGATGGGCGGCCAGGACCGGCCCCAGCCGCGGCGCCAGGAAATGGTTGGCCAGGAAGGGCGGGGCCGAGACCGCGACCGGCCCGGCGACGCCGCTGCCGCCGGCGGCGCGGCGGGCGAAGGCCAGCGCCTCCTCCTCCAGCCGCCCGGCATCGTCGACCAGCCGTTCGCCCTCGGCGGTCAGGCGCCAGCCGCGCGGCAGCCGGTCGAACAGCCGGGTGCCCAGCGCCGCCTCCAGCGCGTCGACCCGGCGGGCGACGGTGGTGTGCTCGACCCCCAGCCGGCGCGAGGCGGCGGAGAGCGACCCGGACCGCGCCAGGGCCAGGAAGTAGCGGACATCACCCCATTCCATCCGTGCAGTCTCGCACGGATCCCGTGCGATCTCCCGGAATTCCGCACGGATCGCGACCGATCCATGCTCGGCCGATCGAACCGAGGAGGTCCCATGCCCAGCACCCACGCCATCCGCATCCATGCCCCCGGCGGGCCGGAGGCGCTGTCGCTCGACACCGTGCCGCTGGCCGAGCCCGGCCCCGGCGAGATCCTGGTCCGGCAGGCCTTCTCCGGGGTCAATTTCGTCGATGTCTATCACCGCACGGGCCTGTACGGTCAGCCGGCCCTGCCCGCCGGGCTGGGCGTCGAGGGCGCCGGCACGGTCGAGCAGGTGGGCTCGGGCGTGGCCGGCCTGCGCGAGGGCGACCGCATCGCCTATGCCGGGCTGCCGACCGGCAGCTATGCCGGGCGCCGGCTTCTGCCGGCCGACCGCGCCATCCGCCTGCCCGACGGCATCGGCCTCGACGTCGCCGCCGCGGTGCTGGTGCGCGGGCTGACCGCCCATATGCTGTTCGAGCGGGTGCGGCCGCTGCGTCCCGGCGACACGGTGCTGATCCAGGCGGCGGCCGGCGGCGTCGGCGTGATCGCGTCGCAATGGGCCAAGCGGCGCGGCGCCACCGTGATCGGCACCGTCGGCGACGCGCGCAAGGCCGAGCTGGCCAAGGCCCATGGCGCCGACCACGTCATCCTGTACCGCGAGACCGACTTCGTCGCCGCGGTGCGCGACCTGACCGGCGGCCGCGGCGCCGACATGGCGATCGACGGCGTCGGCGGCGACACGCTGCTGCGGACCTTCGACGCCATGGCGCCCTACGGGCTGGTCGCCAGCCTCGGCCAGGTCGGCGGCAGCCTGCCGACCATCGATGTCGGCGAGCTGGGACCGGCTCGGTCGATCGCCCTGGCCCGGCCCAGCGTGCTGCGCCACTACCTGCCCGACCCGGCGATCTATCCGCGCGCCGCGGCCGAGGTGCTGGCCGAGGTCGAGGCCGGGCTGCGGCCGCTGATCGGCGCCGTCTACCCGCTGGCCGAGGTGGCCGAGGCCCACCGGGCGCTGGAGGCCGGCCGCACCAGCGGGTCGGTGCTGCTGGAGGTCTGATGCCGCCGGGATGTCCCTCAGCCGACCCGCTCGACAGTCAGGCTTCCCGCCGGCAGCGGCTGCAGCAGGGCCTTGGCCGACACCGAGCCGCCGAGCCAGGCCGCCCAGTCGGCGCGGCGCAGCACGGCGACCTGGCGGTCGTGATAGGGCGCGATGTCCGGGCCGGGGGCGGTGGTCAGCATGGTGAAGGCCTCCCCGAGCTCCGGCACGGCCCGCCACAGGCCGGCGATGCAGAACCAGGGCTCCCCGGCGAGCGTGAAGCGCCACTTGTCCTTGCGCTTCTTCCCGGGCTCCGCCGGATCGGTGAACTCATAGAAGCCGTCGGCGATGATCAGGCAGCGGCCGCTAGGGAACTCCCGGTTGTCGGAGCGGAAGTTGTAGACCGGCCGGCCGCCCGGCCCCGGCCAGCTCCAGCGCCGCTGCACCAGGTCGCCCGCCCCGCCCTCCGCCATGCGGACGATCGGCGCCGTCTCGGTGATCCGGATGCTGTCCCGGGCCTCGAGGTTCGGCGTGCCGTCGGAGGCGCCGAGCAGGATGCCTGCGGCGGCGAAGTCCGCATTGACGGTGGCGACGTCGACCTTCGAGCTGTACTCGTTGCACATCGGCGCCGTCCTCCTCTCCGATCAGCCGAAGCCGTACAGCCGGGCCGGGTTGGCGGCCAGGACCGCGTCGCGCTGCGCCGGGTCGGGCACCCAGTCGGCCAGCAGGTCGAGCAGGTCGCCGACATTCGGCATCTCGCCGGGATGGGCGACATGCGGCCAGTCGCTGCCCCACACCATCCGGTCCGGCGCGGCCTCGACCAAGGCGCGGGCGAAGGGGATGGTGTCGGCATAGAGCGGCCCGGCGGTCGAGACGCGGAAGGCGCCGGACAGCTTGACCCAGCCCCTGCCCCGCCGCAGCAGGCCCAGCAGCGCCTGGAAGCCGGGATGGCCGATCCCGGCCGAGGCCGGCATGTGGCCCATATGGTCGATGACGAAGGGCACCGGCAGCCGCTCCAGCCGCGGCGCCAGCTCCGGCAGCGTGCGGGCGTCGAGCAGGAACTGCAGGTGCCAGCCCAGTTCCCGGCAGCGGTCACCCAGCCGCTCCAGCTGGTCGAAGCCGACGCCGCCGCCGAACAGCACGTTGAGGCGCAGCCCGACCACGCCGGCTTCCTTGAGCCGGGCCAACTCGGCGTCCGGCGCATCGGCATTCACCACGGCGATGCCGCGCAGCCGGCCGCGATTCGCCTCCAGCGTCTCGACCATCAGCCGGTTGTCGGTGCCGTGGACGCTGACCTGGACCAGCACGCCGCGGCTTATGCCGACGGCGTCGAGCATGCCGAGATAGGCGGCGGGCGGCGCCTCTGGCGGGGTGTAGCTGCGGCTGGCGACCAGCGGATAGTCCGGCGGCCCGCCGATGACATGGGCGTGGGTGTCGCAGGCGCCGGCCGGCAGCGCGATCCGGCGCGGCGGCCGCGGCGCCGGATCCGGGCCCTGGCATAGCGGTGCGGTGGGCAGCGGTTCAGCCATCGGCATGCAGGGTCTTCCCCTTGGTCTCGGGCAGGGCCAGGGCGGCGATGAACAGCAGGGCGTAGGCGCCGATGGCAAAGATCGCGATCGCCTGCCCCAGCGACATGCTGGCGCTGAGATAGCCGACCAGCATCGGGAACAGGGCGCCGACGCCACGGCCGAAATTATAGGCGAAGCCCTGGCCGGAGCCGCGCACCCGGGTCGGGAACAGCTCGGTCAGGAAGGCGCCGACGCCGCTGAAATAGCCGGAGCCGAAGAAGCCGAGCGGGAAGCCCAACAGCAGCACCACCTCGTTGCTCAGATTGAGGCTGGTGTAGGCGAACACCATGACGATGGCGCAGGCCGAGAACAGGAAGAACAGCCTTTTCCGCCCGATCCGGTCGGCCAGATAGGCGCCGACGAGATAGCCGGTGAACGACCCGGCGATGACCACGGCGAGATAGCCGCTGCTGCCAATGTCGGACAGGCCCTGGCCCTTGAGGTAGCTCGGCAGCCAGGTGGTGATGGCGTAGTATCCGCCCTGGGCGCCGGTGGTCAGCAGCGAGGTCAGGATGGTGATCTTCAGGACCGGGCCGGAGAAGATCTCCAGCAGCCCGGGCCGGTCGCCGGTCTCGGCGATCCGGCGCTGCGTCTCCGCGAACACCGGCGGCTCGTCGACGAAGCGGCGCAGGAAGAACACCAGGATCGCCGGCAGGATGCCGATGAAGAACAGATAGCGCCAGGCGACGGACGGGTCGAAGGCCAGAAACAGCACGGTCTTGACGATCAGCGCCACCGCCCAGCCGATGGCCCAGCCCGACTGCACGGTGCCGACCGCCTTGCCGCGATGCTCGGCCCGGATCACCTCGCCCATCAGCACGGCGCCGGCCGCCCATTCGCCGCCGAAGCCGAAGCCCATCAGGGCACGGGCGATCAGCAGCTGCTCGAAGTTCTGGGCGAAGCCGCTGAGAAAGGTGAAGACCGAGAACCAGAGGATGGTCAGCTGCAGCGTCCGCACCCGGCCGATGCGGTCGGCCAGCAGGCCGGCGAGCCAGCCGCCGACGGCGGAGCACAGCAGCGTCACCGTGGCGATCTGGCCGGCCTGGGCGTTGGTCAGGCTCCACAGCGCGACAATGGTCGGGATCACGAAGCTGTAGATCTGGACGTCCATCGCGTCCAGTCCCCAGCCGGCGAAACAGGCCCAAAAGGTCCGCCGCTCCGGCGGCGACATCTCCTGGAACCAGGCGGTCGGGCTGGTGTCGGCCGTCTCCGTCGTCATGCTGCCCCCTTGTCATGGCCGCCGCATAGGCGGGGTTCGGCGCGCCCCCGGCCCGCCGGTGTCAGGCCTCGGCGTCGCCCTGGCGCTCCGGCGCCGCCTCGGCGAAGGCCGGCAGGGCCACCGCCCGCTCCTCGATCCCCAGCAGCGTCGGATAGGGGTTGAGGTCGCAGTCGAAGCGCCGGGCGGCGTAGAGCTGCGGGATCAGGCAGCAATCGGCGATGGTCGGCGTCGAGTCGTGGCAGAAGGCGCCGGTCTGCGGCGACCGCGACAGCTGGGTCTCCAGCGCGCTCAAGCCCTCCGCCACCCAGTGGCGATACCACTCCTCGATCTCGGCCTCGTTGTGGCCGAGCGGCGTCCGCAGATAGCGCAGCACGCGCAGATTGTTGATCGGATGGATGTCGCAGGCGATCGCCAATGCGATCGACCGCACCCGGGCGCGGCCTGCCGGATCGGGCGGCAGCAGAGGCGGCGCGGGATGCGTCTCCTCCAGATACTCGATGATCGCCAGCGACTGGGTGATCACCGGCCCCTCGCCCTCCAGCGCCGGCACCAGCTTCTGCGGGTTGAGCGAGCGGTAGGGCTCGATCGCCTGCTCGCCCCGGCGCAGATGGTGGAACACCGAATCGTAGTCGAGCCCCTTCAGCGCCATGGCGATGCGGACGCGATAGGCGGCCGAGGAGCGGAAATAGGTGTGCAGCTTCATGGCTTGGGTCGGCTTTCCCCGCGTGCTACCAGCGATTCCACATAGCCCGAAGCGGAGCCTCTTGCCATGACCTCGTCACGCCCGGACTCGCCACACCATACCTCGGGCCGGCCCACCATCGTCTTCGACATCGGCGCCGTGCTGCTCGAGTGGAACCCGCGGCATCTCTATCGCAAGCTGTTCGCGGACGAGGCGGCAATGGAAACATTCCTGGCCGAAGTCTGCACCCATGACTGGAATCTGTCGATGGATGGCGGCGTTCCGTTCCCGGAGGCAATCGCCGCCAAGGTGGCCGAGTTCCCGCATCACGAGGATCTGATCCGCGCTTTCGACGAGCGCTGGGAGGAGATGGTGCCCCATGTCATCGACGGCACGGTCGAGATCCTGAAGGGGCTGAAGGACCGCGGCGACAAGGTCTATGCCATCACCAACTTCTCGGCCGAGAAGTTCGCCGTGGCCCTGGCGAAGTACCCGTTCCTCGGCTGGTTCGACGGCGTCATCGTCTCCGCCCATGAGAAGCTGCTGAAGCCGGATGCGCGGATCTACCGGCTGCTGGAGAGCCGCTTCGGCCTTGATCTGGCCGACTGCATCTTCATCGACGACAACCCGGACAATGTCGCCGGCGCCCGCGCCGTCGGCATGCGCGCGATCCGCTTCGAGTCGCCGGAGCAGACGCGGCGGGAGCTGACCGAGATGGGGGCGCTGTAAGGCTCCGCGCCGTCTCCCCACCCGTCATTCCCGCGAAAGCGGGAATCTCGATCCGTTCGAGGCGTGACGAGATCCCCGCTTTCGCGGGGATGACGACAACGGGATGGCAGGCCGCCGCACCACAAACACATAAAGACATGTTTATGTCTTGCTGGGAGTTTGCTATCCTGCCCTTGGTGCAGGCTGAGGAGCAGGAGGCCGAAGGATCGTGGAGCGTCTGCTGCAGGGGCTGAAAGCGGCGGCCGAGCCGACACGGCTTCGGATCCTGATGCTGTGCGCCCATGGCGACCTGTCGGTCACCGACCTGACGCAGATCCTGGGCCAGAGCCAGCCGCGCGTGTCGCGCCACCTGAAGCTGCTGGCCGAGGCCGGCCTCTTGGACCGGTTCCGCGAGGGCACCTTCGCCTTCTTCCGCCTGGCCGAGAGCGGCGCGGTGGCCGAGCTGGCGCGCAGCCTGGTCGACCTGATCCCGGATGCCGACGCCACGGTCGGGCTGGACCTGGAGCGGCTGGAGGCGGTGAAGCGCCAGCGCGCCGAGATGGCCGCCGGCTATTTCCGCGACAACGCCTCGCACTGGGACGAGATCCGCACCCTGCACATCGCCGACAGCGCGGTGGAGCAGGCGATCGTCGACCTGCTGCCGCCCGGCGAGATCGGCGACCTGCTGGACCTGGGCACCGGCAGCGGCCGGATGCTGATCCTGCTGGGCGAACGGGTGCGGCGCGCGGTCGGCATCGACCTGTCGCGCGAGATGCTGTCGGTGGCCCGGGCCAATATCGAGCGTGCCGGGCTGCAGCGCCATTGCCAGGTGCGCCAGGGTGACCTGTACCAGTTGCCCCTCGCCGGCGAATCCTTCGACGTGGCGCTGGTGCACCACGTTCTGCACCATCTCGAGGACCCGGCCGCGGCGATCGCGGAGGCGGCGCGGGTGCTGCGCCCCGGCGGCCGGCTGATCGTCGCCGATTTCGCGCCGCACGACGTCGAGAACCTGCGCAGCGAGCACGCCCATCGCTGGCTCGGCTTCCCCGACGACATCTTCGCCCGCTGGCTGCAGCGGGCCGGTTTCGACACCGAACCGCCGGTGCATCTGCCCGGCGCCCCCCTGACCGTCACCATCTGGCCCGCCAGGCGGGCGGCACAACGGAAGGCCGCAGCATGACGACCCTGCCCCATGCGAATGCTTCGGCCGAGGCCGGCCGCCGCGATCCGATCGTCAGCTTCGAGTTCTTCCCGCCGAAGAGCGACGCGGCGGAGGCGACGCTGATGGAGACGGTGACGCGGCTGGCACCGCTGGCGCCGGATTTCGTCTCGGTCACCTACGGCGCCGGCGGGTCGACCCGCGACCGCACCTTCGGCATCGTCACCAAGATCCAGGACGGCAGCGGCCTGCCCACCGCCTCGCACCTGACCTGCGTCGGTGCCTCGCGCGAGGAGATCGACGGCGTCGCCCGCGCCCTGTGGGCGGCCGGCATCCGCCGCATCGTGGCGCTGCGCGGCGACCCGCCCGGCGGCGCGCCCTACCAAGTGCGGCCGGACGGCTATGCCTATGCCGCCGACCTGGTGGCCGGGCTGCGCCGCATCGCCGATTTCGACATCTCGGTCGCGGCCTATCCGGAGGTGCATCCGGCGGCCCCCTCCGCCGATTTCGACCTGGACAACCTGAAGCGCAAGGCCGATGCCGGCGCCGACCGGGCGCTGACCCAGTTCTTCTTCGACACCGAGGCATTCCTGCGGTTCCGCGACCGCGCGGCCGCGGCGGGCATCGGCCTGCCGATCGTGCCCGGCATCCTGCCGATCACCAACTTCGCCCGGACCAAGGAGTTCGCGACCGCCTGCGGCGCCGCCGTCCCGGACTGGCTGGAGATGCTGTTCGAGGGGCTGGACGAGACGCCGGACACGCGCCAGCTGGTCGCAGCGTCGGTCGCGGTCGAGCAGTGCCGCCTGCTGCAGACCCATGGGGTGGAGGAGTTCCACTTCTACACCCTGAACCGGGCCGAGCTGACCCTAGCGATCTGCCGCTTCCTCGGCATCCGCCCCCGCCGCGCCGAGGCCTGCGCCGCCTGAAAGGCCTCGCCATGACGGATGAGACCAAGCCGCTCGCCGACACCGACCGGCCGGAGGCGCTGGCCCAGCGCGTCTATCGCCGGCACACCGGGGCGCTGGCCGGGTTGGGCCTGGCCGACACCTTCGACTACATCTGGCGCAACAATGTCTGGGGCGCCGAGGAATCGCGCTCGGGCCTCGGCTCCGGCCTCGACGGCACCGCCCAACTGCGCGCCGCGATCCCGGCCCTGCTGCGCGAGATCGGCGCCGCCTCGCTGCTCGACCTGCCCTGCGGCGATTTCGGCTGGATGAGCCGGACCCATCTCGAGGGCATCGCCTACACCGGCGCCGACATCGTCGCCGACCTGGTCGCCAAGAACATCGTCCTGTATGGCGAGACCGACCGGCGCCGCTTCCTGCGCCTGGATCTGACCCGCGACGCGCTGCCCAGGGCCGATGTCGTGCTGTGCCGAGACTGCCTGGTGCATCTCTCGGCCGAGAGCATCGCCGCCGCCTTCGCCAATCTCCGCCGCTCCGGCTCGACCTGGCTGCTGACCACCACCTTCCTGGAGCTGCAGGGCAACCGCGTCATCGCCGACGGCGACTGGCGGCCGCTGAACCTGCAGCGTCCGCCCTTCGATCTGCCGGTGCCGCACCGCGTCATCGTCGAAGGCTGCACCGAGGAAGGCGGCGCCTATCGCGACAAGGCGCTGGGCCTGTGGCGGATCGCCGATCTCCCCGCCGTCGCCTGACGAAACCCGCCCGTGGCTTGAGCAGATGCTCGCTTGACGATCCGTTTGTCAGAGACGTCCGAAAGCTCATGTCGGGTTTCGAAGCAAAAACGAGATAAACTGTCCTTGACGCGCGGAGGCTCCTCGGATTAATTCCATCACGTTCAATTAATACCACGCGTCGGGAGGACGATCAGGAATTGCGCCGGTCCGCCATCCGCCGCGGCACGAATTCCCTGCAGCTCCGCCGCTACAATGAGCGGCTGGTGCTGCAGACCCTGCGCCGTGCCGGCGAGGCGTCGAAGGCCGAGCTGGCCCGGCAGGCGGAGCTGACCAACACCGCGATCGGCGGCATCATCGCCCAGCTGGAGGCGGACGGGCTGATCGCCTCGCTGGGCAAGCGGCATGACGGCGGCCGCGGCCAGCCCGCCACCCTGTACCGCCTGGCGCCACAGGGCGCCTTCGGCATCGGCGTCCGGCTGGATCGCCGCAGCATGGAATCGGTGCTGATCGATTTCGGCGGGTCCGTGATCGCCCGCCGCAGCCATGATGGGCTGCTGCCCGCCCCGGCCGAGGCGCTGCGCATCGCCCGGCAGGATGTGGCCGAGCTGCTGGACGTGCTGAGCCCGACCGACCGGCCGAAGCTGGCCGGCATCGGCCTGGCCCAGCCCTACAATCTCGGCGCCTGGCTGCACCAGCTGGACCTGCCGCTGGCCGATTTCGCCGCCTGGGACGTGGCCGACTTCCCGGCGATGCTGGAGGAGGCGACCGGCCTGCCGGTCTTCGGCGAGAATGACGGCACCGCCGCCGCCGTGGCCGAGCTGTTCTACGGCATCGGCCGCAGCATCGACGACTTCCTGTACCTGTTCATCGGCCCGGCCATCGGCGGCGGCGTGGTGCTGGGCGGCGACTGCCTGCGCGGCCCGACCGGCAATGCCGGCGATGTGGCGATGCTGCCGGTCGGACCCGGGCGCCTGGCCTCGGCCCCCGCCCCCGCCGACGGCCGCGACATCCTGCTGACCCGGGCCTCGCTGAACGCGCTGTCGCGCCATCTCGCCTTCCACGGCCTGCCCGGCGGCAGCCGCGCCGACCTCACGGCCGCGATCGCTGGCGGGCAGCCGCCGGTGGCGGAATGGATCGGCGACTGCGTCGACGCCATGACCGACGCGATCTGGTCGGCATCGGCGCTGCTGGAGATCCGCAGCGTGATCATCGATGCCGATATCGACGACGGGCTGATCGACGCCCTGATCGGCCGGCTGCAGTCGCGGCTGGCCGCCACCGTGCCGGAGGCCGGCCAGCCGCCGCGCCTGCTGCACGGCACCTTCGGCTGCGATGCCGGCGCCATCGGCGCCGCCAGCCTGCCGATGTTCTTCAGCTTCTCGCCGCGGGCCTCGATCCTGACCCGCAGCGCCGATGAGAGAGGATGGCGCGACCATGCTGCAGCCGCAGACTAGCCCCACGCCGATCCTGGAGATGCACGGCATCTCCAAGACCTTCCCGGGGGTGAAGGCGCTGACCCGGGTCGACCTGACCGTCTATCCGGGCGAGATCCACGCCTTGATGGGCGAGAACGGGGCCGGCAAGTCGACCCTGATGAAGGTGCTGTCCGGCGCCTACCAGGCCGATGCCGGCGGCACCATCCGCCTCGATGGCAAGGATGTGACGATCAACGGCCCGCTCGCCGCCAAGCAGCTGGGCATCGCCGTGATCTACCAGGAGCTCAGCCTGTCGCCCAATCTGAGCGTGGCGGAGAACATCTATCTCGGCCGCGAGCCGAAATCCGGACCCTTCGTCGATCGCGCGGCGATGCAGGCCGGCTGCGAGGACGTGCTGAAGCGGCTGGGCGCGACCTTCCGCCCGACGACGCTGGTCGGCACCCTGTCGATCGCCGAGCGCCAGCTCGTCGAGATCGCCCGCGCCATCCACGCCCGGGCCCGCATCCTGGTGATGGACGAGCCGACCACCGCCCTGTCGGCGCGCGAGACCGACCGGCTGTTCGAGCTGATCCGCCGGCTGAAGGCCGAGGGGCTGGCGATCATCTATATCAGCCACCGCATGTCCGAGATCTACGAGCTGTCCGACCGTGTCTCGGTGCTGCGCGACGGCAGCTATGTCGGCACGCTGGACCGCGACGGCCTGTCGGCCGAGGCGCTGGTCAAGATGATGGTCGGGCGCGACATCTCCGGCTTCTACAAGAAGGACCACGACGCGCATCAGAGCCGCGGCCGGGTGATCTTCGCGGTGCGCGACATCGCCGACGGGCACCGGGTGCGCGGCTGCAGCTTCGAGCTGCATGAGGGCGAGGTGCTGGGCATCGCCGGCCTTGTCGGCTCCGGCCGCACCGAGCTGGCGCGGCTGATCTTCGGCGCCGAGGCGAAGACCTCCGGCGAGGTCAGCCTCGACGGCAAGCCCCTGCAGATCCACGGGCCGGGCGACGCCATCGCCGCCGGCATCGCCTATCTGACCGAGGACCGCAAGGGCCAGGGCCTGTTCCTCGACATGTCGGTGCAGGACAACATCAACCTCGTGGTCTGCGGCACCGATGCCGGGCCCGGCGGCGTGCTCGACCGCGGCCGGGCCAAGGTCCGGGCCCGCGACGCCATCGCCGCGCTGAAGATCCGGGTGGCCAACCCGGAGGTCACGGTCGGCGCGCTGTCCGGCGGCAACCAGCAGAAGGTTCTGCTGTCGCGCCTGCTGGAAACCAAGCCGCGCATCCTGATCCTCGACGAGCCGACGCGCGGCGTCGACATCGGCGCCAAGTCGGAGATCTACCGCATCATCGACGGGCTGGCGAAGGCCGGGATCGGCGTCATCGTCATCTCCTCGGAGCTGCCGGAGGTGATCGGCATCGCCGACCGCGCCCTGGTGATGCGCGAGGGCCGGATCGAGGGCGAGGCCGGCGGCGCGTCCGGTCGCCCCCTGACCCAGGAGGCGATCATGGCCCTCGCCACCGGCATCACCGACCCCGCCGCCGCCACTGTCCAGTAAGGGATCGTCACCCATGGCCGACAACGCCGCCACCTCCGCCGTCAACCGCGACGCCGAACGCCGGCTGATGATCCAGGGCCTGATCCGGACCGTCGGCATGCTGCCGGTGCTGATCCTGCTCTGCATCGCCTTCTACTTCATGAGCGAGGGTGGACGCTTCGCCTCCTGGCAGAACGTCTCGATCGTGATGCAGCAGGCGGCGATCAACACCGTGCTGGCCGCCGGCATGACCTTCGTCATCCTGACCGGCGGCATCGACCTCTCGGTCGGCTCGATCCTGGCGGCCTCCGCCATGGTCGCGGTGATCGGGTCGCTGATCCCGGATCTAGGCCTGATCGGCATCCTGTTCGGCCTGGTCGCCGGCCTGATCTTCGGCCTGGCCAACGGCGTGCTGATCGCCTTCCTGCGGCTGCCGCCCTTCATCGTCACCCTCGGCTCGCTGACCGCGGTGCGGGGCATCGCCCGCCTGCTGGGCGGCGACACCACGGTGTTCAACCCGTCCCTGTCCTTCGACTTCATCGGCAACGGCACGGTGCTGGGCGTGCCCTGGCTGGTGATCATCGCCTTCCTGGTGATCGTGATCTCCTGGCTGGTGCTGCGGCGGACGGTGCTGGGCGTGCACATCTACTCGGTCGGCGGCAACCCGGACGCGGCGCGGCTGTCGGGCATCAAGGTCTGGCGGGTGCTGCTGTTCGTCTACGGCGCCTCCGGCCTGCTCGCCGGCCTCGGCGGGGTGATGTCAGCCGCCCGTCTCTACGCCGCCAACGGCACGCAGCTCGGCGTCAGCTACGAGCTGGACGCCATCGCCGCGGTGATCCTGGGCGGCACCTCCTTCGTCGGCGGCATCGGCTCGATCTGGGGCACGCTGGTGGGCGCGCTGATCATCGCCGTGCTGTCGAACGGGCTGATCCTGGTCGGGGTGCCCGACGTCTGGCAATACATCATCAAGGGCCTGATCATCATCGGCGCCGTCGCGCTCGACCGGCTGCGGCTGCAGGGATCGGCCCGCACCTGAGTTTCCGACCGTCCGGAAAAGCCGGCGGGACCTCTGGTCGCCCCGCCGGCTCCATCGCACAGACCAGGGGAGGAACCACGTGCTGAAACATGTCCTGCTCGCCGGCGTCGCGCTGGCACTTTCGGTCGGCGCCGCCGGTGTCGCCGAGGCGAAGGATCTCAAGAAGATCGGCGTCTCGCTCGGCTCCATGGGCAATCCGTTCTTCGTCGCCCTGGCCAAGGGCGCGGAGTTCGAGGCGAAGAAGACCAACCCGAATGTCGAGGTCCAGGCCGTCGGCTACGACTACGACCTGGGCAAGCAGTTCACCCAGATCGACAACTTCATCGCCGCCGGCGTGGACATGATCCTGCTGAACCCGGGCGACCCGAAGGCGATCGGCCCGGCGATCAAGAAGGCGCAGGCCGCCGGCATCATCGTCGTCGCGGTCGACACCGCGGCCGAGGGCGCCGATGCGACGGTGACCACCGACAACGTCCAGGCCGGCGAGATCGCCTGCAAGTACATCGCCGACAAGCTGGGCAACAAGGGCAACGTCGTCATCGTCAACGGCCCGCAGGTCTCGGCCGTGGTCGACCGGGTCAAGGGCTGCCACAACGTCTGGGACAAGCTGCCGGACCTGAAGATCCTGTCCGCCGACCAGGACGCGAAGGGCTCGCGCGACGGCGGCCTGGCGGTGATGCAGAGCCTGCTGACCCGGTTCGAGAAGATCGACGGCGTGTTTGCCATCAACGACCCGACCGCGATCGGCGCCGACCTGGCGGCCAAGCAGACCGGCCGTAGCGGCATCGTCATCACCTCGGTCGACGGCGCACCGGACATCGTCGCGGCGCTGAAGGGCAACACCCTGGTCGAGGCCTCCTCGGCCCAGGACCCGTTCTTCATGGCCCGCAAGGCGGTGCAGGAGGGCGTCGGCCTGCTCAACGGCCAGAAGCCGGCCCAGGACCCCACCCTGATTCCTTCGACGCTCGTCACCCGCGACAACGTCAAGGACTACAAGGGCTGGACCGGAGAGTAAGCCCGACCGCCCGGGCCGGGTCTGCGGATCCGGCTCGGGCGTCCTGCCCGCCGCTGCCGCGCATGGCAGACCCGGCGCGATCGGCCATGGCCCCGCCGATTCGCCCGGCGTAAGTCTCTGGGGAACGATCGAGCCGCGACGGGCCCCGTTTCCGATGACGATCTCCCAGGCCGAACCGAAAGGGTCCGCGGGCGAAGCGGCCCCGGCCTCCATTCTGCCCGCCATCGGCTACAAGCTGGCCTCGGCCGCGCTGTTCACCTGCATGTCGGCGCTGATCAAGCAGCTGGGCGACCAGTATCCGGTCGGCCAGATCGTCTTCGTCCGCAGCTTCTTCGCCATGATCCCGGTGCTGTGGCTGGTGTACCGCCTGGGTGGCTGGAAGGTGCTGCGCACCGAGCGGCTGGGCGGGCATCTGCGACGTTCCGGCTCCGGCCTGGTCTCGATGTTCTGCGGCTTCACCGCGCTGAGCCTGCTGCCGCTGGCGACTGCGACGGCGCTGGGCTACGCCGCGCCGATGTTCATCACCATCCTGGCCATCCCGCTGCTGGGCGAGACGGTGCGGGTCTATCGCTGGAGCGCGGTGGTGATCGGCTTCGTCGGCGTGCTGCTGGTGGTGCATCCGAGCCCCGCCACCGGCGTCTCGCTCGGCGCCCTGGTGGCGCTGGCCGGCGCCCTGGCCACGGCCTTCGCCATGGTCTCGATCCGCAAGATGGCGGACACCGAATCCAACGTCACCATCGTCTTCTACTTCACCCTGTCCGGCGCCGTGGTCGGGGCCGCCACCCTGCCCTTCGTCGGCGTCTGGCCGGACCTGATCGACATCCCGATCCTGGTCGCGGTCGGCGTGCTGGGCGGCGTGGCCCAGATCCTGATGACCAAGGCCTACCAGCTGGCCCCGGCCTCGGTGATCGCGCCCTTCGACTATGCCTCGCTGATCTTCGCGCTCGGCCTCGGCTTCCTGGCCTGGGGCGAGTTCCCGACCCCGATCGAGCTGCTGGGCACGGCCGTCATCGTCGGCTCCAGCCTGTTCATCGCCTTCCGCGAGCGGCAGCGCCGGATCGTCCGCCCGGTCGGCAAATCCATGTGACTTCGGCGCGCTTGCGCTGAGTCCTGGGAATCTGTGACTGTCCGGCCCATGTCGGTCGCATTCTTCGGCACCCGAGTCGCCCGGGCCCTCGCTGTCTCCATCGCCCTGCTGCTCGGCCCGGCCGCGGCCTGGGCCGGCTGCACCGACGCCGCCGCGCCGGGGGTGAACTGGCGGCGCTGCCTGTTCGACGAGCGGCCGCTGCCCCGTGTCGACCTGACCGGCGCCCAGCTGCGCGAGGTCAGCCTGACCCGCGCCGTGCTGGACGGGGCGATCTTCACCAACGCCGAGGCCTATGGCGCCAAGTTCATCAACGCCAGCCTGAAAGGCGCCAAGATGGACTCGGCGCGGCTCGGCAATTCCGACTTCACCCAGGCCGACCTGAGCGGCGCCGATCTGAGCAAAAGCGATCTGCGCAACGCCCGCTTCGTCGGCGCGAAGCTGCGCGGCGCCAACCTGACCGGGGCCGAGCTGCGCGGCACCGTGTTCCGCGATGCCGACCTGTCCGGCGCCACCTGGACCGACGGCGCCAAGATCTGTGCCGAAGGCTCGACCGGGCTGTGCGAATAGCGCCGCTGCCGCGGCATCCGAAGAGCGAACAGAGCACCCGATGACCAGCACCGACCGCACCCGCACCCCGCGTGGCTTCGCCCTCCCCCTTGACCGCGTCATCGGGGTGATCCAGATCGTCGGCGGCATCGTCGGCCTGACCGAGATCGGCGAGCGGATCTATCGCGACGGCACGGCGATCATCGCCGCGACGCAGTGGCTGGTCATGCTGGGCGCCGCCCTGCTGATGGTGCTGTGCATCGTCGCCGGCGCCCTGCTGTGGAAGCGCCGCGGCCTCGGCTATGCCCTGTCGCTGCTGGTCCAGGCCATCCAGATCCCGATCGTCTATGCCGGCGGCATCGCCTACCATTTCCACATGATCGCGCGGCTGCCCGTGACCGTGGTCGCCGATGGCGGGGCGATGTCGATCACGCCCGCCTACGGCATCGGGCTGGACCCGTTCCAAGGGGCGCTGTCGCTCGGCGTCTATCTTGGCACCGGCCTGGCCGGGACGATCGTCGCGATCAACCTAGTGCCGGTCGCCCTCTGCATCATCCTGGAGTTTTTCCGGGAGCGGAGCCGGTCAGAAGCTCACCGAGGCTGACGATCTCTGCACCATAAAACGTCGCACCGGCGGCGACGGTCCCCTCGATCCTGGCGCCGTCGACCTTCGTCCCGCAAAGCAAGGCCTTACGAAAGGACGCACCGCGCAGATCCGCGTCGCGAAAATCGGACAGCTTGAGGTTCGAACCGTCGAACACCGCACCCCGCAGATCTGCTCCACGGAAATCGGCACCCCACAACCAGCATCCCTGCAGGTTCGATCCCGACAGGTCGACGCCGCAAAGCATCGTCTCATCGGGTAGCTCGGTTCCAGCGAACCGGCGTTCGCCCGCCTGGTATCGCAGGATCAATTCCTCGGCCGAGACTGGCGGCCGGTACCCGGACGGCGCCGCCTGCTCAGCCATCGTTCCCAGGCGTCCCCTTCGCCAGCGCCGCCAGCGCGTCGCCGGTGAGGCGGTAGCCGGTCCAGTCCGACTTGTGGTCGAAGCCCAGCTTCTCATACACCTCCCGCGCCGGATTCCAGGTCAGGACCGAGAGGTCCAGCCGCCTGCCGCCGCGCTCGACCACCAGCTGCGCAATCCGGGTCACCAGCGCCCGGCCGACGCCGAGGCCGCGGGCGGCGTCGCGGACATACAGGTCCTCGAGATAGATCCCCTCCCGCCCCTCCCAGGTCGAATAGCTGGAGAAGAACAGGGCGAAGCCCAGCACCTGGCCGTCGCGCTCGGCCATCAGCGCCTCGAATTTCGGGTGTGGCCCCCAGCCGTCGCGCAGCAGGTCGGCCTCGGTCGCCAGCACCGCGTCCGGCTCCTTCTCGAACACCGCCAGCTCGGTGATCATCGCCAGGATCTCCCTGGCGTCGCGGGGCTCGGCGGGGCGGATGACGAGGTCGGTCATGGCGGGCTCTCACATAGGGTCGCGGCGATCCTCGACATGCGCCGCGACTGCGTCAACCGGACGCCGAAGGTTCCGGCGCAGCCCGGGCATGCTAT
>NZ_JBCNNF010000105.1:0-17898 GCF_039594555.1 Inquilinus sp. | reverse complement strand
CTGGACGAGTTGGAGGCCGTGACGGCCTAAGCAGGGTGATGCCGGGTCACGCGGGCGTTGCCTCTCCCGCTTGCGGGAGAGGTCGGAGACGCGAAGCGGCTCCGGGTGAGGGGAGTTTGTCGAGGCCTGGGCCAGCCCTCACCCGGTCGTCCTGCGGACGCCCGACCTCTCCCGCCAGGCGGGAGAGGCAATCCGAGCTGCCTAGCCGTGATCGAGTGCTTAGGGAGAGGACGCCCCTTCCCTCACCAGCAGACGAAGCCGCCGTCGACGATCAGGTCGACGCCCGTGCAGAAGGACGAGGCAGCGCTGGCCAGGAACACGGCCGGGCCGACCAGCTCGTCCACCGTCGCCATGCGGCCCAGCGGCGTGTCGCGCTCGAAGATCTTGCGCTGCTCCGCCACCTCGGGCCGCAGATTCATCGGCGTCAGCGTGTAGCCGGGGCTGATCGCGTTCACCCGCAGGCCGCGATCGGCCCATTCCATCGCCAGGCTCTTGGTCAGGTGGATCACCCCGGCCTTCGAGGTGTTGTAATGCGCCTGCAGCAGTCCGCGGTTGACGATCGACCCCGACATCGAGGCGATGTTGACGATCGAGCCGCGCTTGCGCGGCAGCATCACCCGCGCCTCGGCCTGGGCGGAGAGGAAGACCCCGGTCAGGTTCACGTCGATGGTGCGCTGCCACTGCGCCTCGGGCAGGTCCTCCGCCGCCGTGGCGTTGGCGATGCCGGCGCAGTTCACGGCAACGGTCAACGCGCCGAGCTTGGCCTCGACCGCGTCGACGGCCTTGGCGAGATCCTCGGCCTGGGTCACGTCGCCGGTCAGGGTCAGCGCCCGGCGGCCCAGCGCCCGGATGCGGCCGGCGGTGTCGGCCAGGCCGGCCTGTGACGCCGCGAGGTCGAACAGGGCGACGTCGGCGCCGGCCTCGGCCAGGCCGACGGCGATGCGCTGGCCGATACCGCTGCCGGCGCCGGTGACGAAGGCGATCTGATCATCGAGCCGGAAGAGCTGCACGGTCGGATATTCCCTTAGAGTCAGCGGGTTGCGAGTTCCATCACGGCGACGCGGCTGGCATGGTCGCGGTCGAGGATGCCCTGGTTGCGGCCGCGGGCCAGCACCATGATCCGGTGCGACAGGCCCAGCACCTCGTCGAGGTCGGAGCTGACCACCACCACCGCCATGCCGGAGGCGGCGAGGCCGGCGATCACGTCATAGATCGCGGCGCGGGCGCCGACATCGATGCCGCGGGTCGGCTCGTCCAGGATGAAGACCTTGGGGTCGCGCGCGATCCATTTCGCGATCACGACCTTCTGCTGGTTGCCGCCGGAGAGGTTGCCGGCGCGCTGGCCCGGCGTGCCCTTCACCCCCATCCGCGCGATCAGCTCGGCGGCGAAGCCGCGCACCCGGGCCGGGCTGATCCAGCCGCCAGGGGCGATGCGGTCGAAATTGGCATAGGCGATGTTGTCGGCGATGGTGTGGTCCAGCACCACGCCCTGCAGCTTGCGGTCCTCCGGCACCAGCATCACGCCGGCGCGGATGGCGTCGGACGGGCCGCGCAGGTCGACCGGCTTGCCGTCCACCGCCACCGTGCCCGACGCCACGGGATCGGCGCCGACGACGCCGCGCACCAGCTCGGTTCGCCCGGCGCCGACGATGCCGGCGATGCCGAACACCTCGCCCGCCCGCACGGTGAAGCTGATGTCGCGGAAGGCGCCGTCGGCCGAGGTGAGGCCGGAGACCTCCAGCCGCGCCTGTTCGCCCGGCACCGAGACGGAGGGGAACATCCGGTCGACGCTGCGGCCGACCATCTGCTCGACCAGGGTCTTCACCGGCACCTGCGCCGTGTCATGGGTGGCGACCAGCCGGCCGTCGCGCAGCACCGCGACGCGGTCGGCGATGCGGGCGATCTCGTCGAGGCGATGGCTGATATAGATGAAGGAGACGCCGTCGCGCTTCAGCCGCTCGATCTGCTGGAACAGCCGCTCGGTCTCCTCCCCGCCCAGCGCCGCCGTCGGCTCGTCCAGGATCAGCAGGCGGGAGTTCAGGGTCAGCGCCTTGGCGATCTCGACCTGCTGCTGCGCCGCCACCCTGAGCTCGCGCACCAGCGTCGTCGGCGCGATGTCGAGGCCGAGGCGCCGCAGCTGTTCGCCGGCGCGGCGGTTCATCTCCGCCCGGTCGATCCGGCCGCCCTTGCTCGGCAGCCGGCCGACGAACACGTTCTCCGCGATCGTCAGGTCCGGCAGCAGCTTCATCTCCTGATGGATCAGGCCGATGCCGGCGGCGATCGCCTCCCCCGGCGAGGCCGGGGCGTAGGGCCGGCCCTGCCAGCTCATCGTGCCGGCGCTGGGCGGCACCAGGCCGGAGATGACCGAGGACAGGGTCGACTTGCCGGCGCCGTTCTCGCCCAGCAGGGCCAGCACCTCGCCCGGGCGGATGTCGAGGTCGACACCCTCCAGCACGGTGACGGCGCCATAGGCCTTGCCGATGCCGCGGATGGAGAGCCCGCTCTCCGCCACGGCGGCGCGAACGGTCGCCGGCGCCGCCATCAGGGGTGCTTCTCGATGAAGCCGGCGACATTGTCCTTGGTGGTCAGCGTCGCCTGCTGCAGCTGCTCGGCCGGCACCTTCTTGCCGTCGGCCAGCTCCAGCGCCGACTGCAGCGCCAGTCGGCCCATCTGCTGGGTGGTCTGGGTCATGGTCGCGTCCAGCGTGCCGGCCTGCACGGCCTTGAGGCCGGCGACGTCGCCGTCGAAGCCGAAGATCCAGGTCTTGTGGTCGAGATTGGCCACCTTCACCGCCTGGGCCGCGCCCAGCGCCAGCGCATCGGCCCGGCCGAAGAACACCGAGATGTCCGGGTTCCGCTGCAGCATGTCCTGGGCGATGTTGAAGCCCTCATCCTGCATCCACATGGTGCTGGCCTGCTTGGCGACGACCTTCAGGTCCGGGCACTTGGCCAGCGCCTCGGTGAAGCCCTTGTCGCGGTCCTGCTCCGGCGTGGTGCCGAGCTGGCCCTGGACGATGGCGACGTTGCCCTTGCCGCCGGTGACCTTGCAGACGTACTCGCCGAGCGTGCGGGCGGCGGCGACGCTGTCGGTGGCGATGAAGGTGTCGCCCGGCGCGTCAGCCGGGTTGCGGTCGACCGCGACCACCGGGATGCCGGCCGCCTTGGCCGCCTTCACCGGCACGCTGGCGGCGGTGGCGCCGGCCGGGATGTAGATCAGCGCGTCGATCTGCTGGGTGATCAGGTCCTGGATCTGGCTGACCTGGGTGGCGGAATCGCCCTTGGCGTCGACCGTGACGACCTTGATCCCCTGCTCCTTGGCCGAGGCCTCGACCGACTGCTTGATCTGGTTGAAGAAGTCGGCCTGCAGGTTGGCGACAGCCAGGCCGATCACCTTGTCCTTGGCCCAGGCGGGGCTGCCGAGGGCGGTGCCGGCCAGCAGGGCCAGCGCGGCAATGGCGATACGGGTCTTCATGGGTCAGTCCTCTCCTGTTGCGACGGTCTTTCCGTCTTTGTGATCCCGGTCAGCGGTTGTGGCGCCGGCCGAGGGTGTCGAAGGTGACGGCGGCGGCGATCACCAGGCCGATCACCACCTGCTGCACGAAGGGCGAGACGCCGAGCAGGTTCAGCCCGTTGCGCAGCACGCCGATGATCAGGACGCCGACCACCGTGCCGCCGATGCTGCCGACGCCGCCCGACAGGCTGGCGCCGCCGATCACGACCGCGGCGATGGTGTCGAGCTCGTAGCCGAGGCCGGCGCTGGGCTGCGAGGAGTCGAGGCGCGAGGCCAGCGCCATGCCGGCGATGCCGGCCAGCGCCCCGGCCGCGGCGTAGACCGCGATGGTCACCCGGCCGACATGAATGCCGGCCAGGCGCGCCACTTCGCGGCTGCCGCCGATGGCGTAGAGGTTGCGGCCGCTGGGCCGGAAGGTCAGATACAGCCAGCTGACCGCGACCAGCACCAGGAACAGCGCCACGGTCAGCGACAGGAAGCCGAAATTGCGCACGGTGGCCAGCGCGGTGAACCAGTCGGGGTAGCCGACGATCTGGGTGCCGTCGGTCAGGATGTTGGCCAGGCCGCGGGCCACCGACATCATGGTCAGCGTGGCGATGAAGGCGGGCAGCCGCGCCAGGGTGATCAGCAGGCCGGAGGCCAGGCCGCACACCGCGCCGGCGCCGATGCCGAGCAGGATGGCCAGGGCCATCGGCAGCTCCATGTCGCGCGCCAGCCAGCCCATCACCATCATCGACAGCGCCAGGACCGAGCCGACCGACAGGTCGATGCCGCCGATCACGATCACCGCCGTCATGCCGATGGCGAGGATGCCGAGCACCGTGACCTGGTCCAGCACGTTGAGGCCGTTGCGGACCGACAGGAAATGGTCGGAGGTGAAGGAGAAGATCACGCACAGCAGGATCAGGCCGATCAGAGGGCCCTGGGCGCCACTGGTCAGGCTGAATCGCGGCAGGAACGTCCTGGTGGCCGGTCGGTCGATGCGCGCTTCCATTCCCTACATCCCTTTTCGTGTCATCCGGCGGAGCAGCTCAGCGCCCCGCCGTCTCCGGCGGCATTGCACCCCCGGCCGCCTCCGGCGGCAGGCCGGAGGCGCGCTTTACCGCCCGCCGCCAGCCGTCCCGCTCGGCCCGGCGCCGCTCCCCCGGCATCGCCGGGGCGAAGCCGTGCCGCTCGCGCGGCAGCGCCGCCAGGCCGTCCCAGTCCCAGATCCCGGCGCCGAGCCCGGCCAGATGCGCCGCGCCGAGCGCCGACAGCTCGGCCGTGTCCGACCGCAGCACCGCGCAGCCGGCCAGGTCGGCCAGCGCCTGCATCAGCACCGGGTTGCGGGTCGGCCCGCCATCGACATGCAGCGCCCGCACCTGCCCGACGCTGCGGTCGATCGCCTCGACCACATCGGCGATCTGGTGCGGGATCGATTCCAGCGCCGCGCGGGCGACCGCGGCCCGCCCGCTGCCGAGAGTGAAGCCGGCCAGCAGGCCGACCGCATTCAGGTCCCACCACGGCGCGCCTAGGCCGTTGAAGCCGGGCACCAGATAGACGCCGTCGCTGGCGGCATCGGCTGCGAGGTCGGCCAGATCCTGGGTCGACAGGCCCAGCAGCTCCGCCACCCAGCGCAGCGTCGACCCGGCTGAGCGGATATTGCCTTCCGCCGCCAGCGCCGGGCCGCCGTCGATCGACCAGGCGATGGTCAGGCACAGGCCGGGGTCCAGCGCCTCGGCCCGGTCGATCAGCCCCATGACGGAGGAGCCGGTGCCCATCGTCGCCTTGATCTGGCCCGGGGCGAAGGCGCCATGGGCGAACAGCGCCGCATGGGAATCGCCCAGCACCGCGGCCACCGGCACGCCGTCCGGCAGCGGGTCAAGGCCGCGCACGGCCGGGAACGGGCCGGTCGAAGAGGCCACGCGCGGCAGCGCCGCCTCGGGCACGCCGAACAGGTCCATCAGGTCGGCGTCCCAGGCGGCGCGACGAACATCCAGCAGCTGGGTGCGCGAGGCGTTGCCGGCCTCGGTCACCGCGTCGCCGCCGAAGCGGCTGAGCAGCCAGGCATCGACCGTGCCGAGGCAGATCTCGCCGGCCTTCGCCCGGATTCGGTCGGGGTCTAGCGTGTCGAGCAGCCATTTGGCCTTGGCGGCCGAGAACATCGGGTCCAGCGGCAGGCCGCTGCGCTCCCGAACGAGCCGCTCGGCATCGGGCGAGCGCAGCGCCTCGCACAGCGCGCCGGTGCGCTGGTCCTGCCAGCTGACCAGCGGCGACAGCGCCGCGCCGGTGCGGCGGTCCCACATCAGCAGGGATTCGCGCTGGGTGCTGAAGCCGACCGCGGCGACCGATTTCGGGTCCCGGCCCTGCAGGCAGGCGGCGACGGCGGCGCGGACGCTGTCCCAGATCGCCGCCGGGTCCTGCTCGACCCAGCCCGGCTTCGGATGGGTCTCGCCCAGCGGCGCGGCCCCCCGCGCGACCACCGCGCCCGCGGCATCGACCAGCAGCGCCTTGGTGGAGCTGGTGCCCTGGTCGATAGCGAGGACGAAGCCCATGGTCAGGCCACCAGCTCGCGGGCGGCGGCGGCGATGCCGGCCGCGTTCAGCCCGAAATGGTCCAGCAGGAAGGCGGCGCTGCCGGTCGGGGCAAAGCCGGTGACGCCGAGGATGCGCATCGGCACCGGCCGGCCCTGCACCACCACCTCCGCCACCGCGCCGCCGAGGCCGCCCTGCACCACCGCCTCCTCGACGGTGACGATGCGGCCGGTCTCGGCCGCGGCGCGCAGCAGCGGCTCGGGGTCGAGCGGCTTGAGAGTGGCGACGTTCAGCACACGGGCTTGAACCCCTTCGCCGGCCAGAAGCTCCGCCGCCTCCAGCGCCCGCGACACCATGGTCCCCGTCGCCACCAGCGTGACGTCGCCGCCGTCGCGCAGAAGCTGCGTCGCGCCGCCGCTGAATTCGGCGCCGGCCGGCGTCACCTCCGGCACCGGGAAGCGGCCGATGCGCAGGAAGACGGGACGGCCGGCATCGGCGGCCCAGCGCACCGCGGCGCGGGTCTGGGTCGGGTCGGCCGGCACCATCACCGTCAGCTCGGCGATCGCCCGGGTCCAGGCCAGGTCCTCGATCGAATGATGCGTCGGCCCCAGCTCGCCATAGGCCATGCCGGGGCTCATGCCGCACAGCACCATCGGATACTGGCTGTAGGCCGCGTCGGCCTTGATCTGCTCCAGCGCCCGGCCGGTCAGGAAGGGCGAGGCGGCGCAGACGAAGGGCACGAAGCCGCCATTGGCCAGACCGGCGGCGACCCCGACCATGGCCTGCTCGGCGATGCCGACATTGACCAGCCGGTCGGGGAACTCGGCGGCGAAGCTGGTCAGGTTGCTGGAGCCGACGGAATCGTTGCAGACGGCGACGATGCGCCGGTCGGTGCGCGCCAGCTCGGTCAGGGTCTCGGCAAAGGCCTTGCGGCAGTCGAAGGTCCCGGCCTTGGCGACGACATCGGCGCTCATCGGGCCACCTCGGCGAGCGCCTGCTCGATCTGCGCCGGGGACGGCACCTTGTGGTGCCACTCCACCCGGTCTTCCATGAAGGACACGCCCTTCCCCTTGATCGTGCGGGCGATGACGCAGCGCGGCTTACCGGCCGGCGCGGCGGTGAAGGCATCCCACAGCGCGGCGTGGTCGTGGCCGTCCAGCTCGACCGCCTCCCAGCCGAAGGCGCGCCACTTGTCGGCCAGCGGCTCCAGCCGGTTGGTGTCCTCGGTGCGGGCGCCCTGCTGCAGCCGGTTGCGGTCGACGATGGCGGTCAGGGTGTCCAGGCCGCGATGGCCGGCAGACATCGCCGCCTCCCAGTTGCTGCCCTCCTGCAGCTCGCCGTCGCCGAGCACGACGAAGGTGCGCCAGGGGGCGCTGCTCAGCCGCGCCGCGATCGCCGAGCCGACGGCGATCGGCAGGCCGTGGCCGAGCGGGCCGGTGTTCGCCTCCACCCCCGGCACCTTGCGCCGGTTCGGATGGCCGTTCAGCACCGACAGCGGCTTCATGAAGCTGCCGAGCAGATCCGCCGGGATGAAGCCACGCAGCGCCAGCGTGCTGTACAGCGCGGCGGCGCAATGGCCCTTGCTGAGGATGAAACGGTCGCGGTCGGGCCGCGTAGGGTTGGCGGGGTCGAGGTCGAGCACGCCGAAGAACAGCGTCGCCAGGATGTCGGTCACCGACAGGTCGCCGCCGACATGGCCGAGGCCGGCCTGCCCGATCATGCGCAGCACGGAGCCGCGGATCTCCGCCGCCGCCCCGGCCAGGAGGCGCGCCCGCCCGGCCCCGTCCGCCGCGGCGATGCGCGCCGGGTCGAGGACCGTGTCGGGGACGAATGGGGGCTTGGGGTCGAGCACCGTTCCTCCGGTTTGAATAATTATTCATACTAAGATTTAAATTCATGCTATCCACGAGTCGAGAGCGCGTCAAGCCGAACGGTCCAGCCATTCACCCAAAGCACGAGGTGAGTAGGGAACTAGGAGAAAATTCTAAGCCATGGCCGGCGCTGATATGCAGCTTCCGCTTGACCGAACATCGGCCGGCGGCTGAATAATCACAATCTGATGCATAAATTTTCGATTCAGCCGCGCAGGCAACCCACGATCGAGGCCGCCTTCCGATGAGCCGCGTCAACGAGCTTCGCCTGATCACCCGGGTGGCGCAGATGTACTATGTCGACCGGCTGAAGCAGTCCGACATCTCGCAGCGGCTGCACATCTCGCAGGCCACGATCTCGCGCCTGCTGAAGCGGGCCGAGGACGAATCGATCGTCCGCATCACCATCAACGCGCCGCGCGGCACCTATGTCGACCTGGAGACGGGGCTGCGCGACCGCTTCGGCCTGGCCGAGGCGATCGTCGCCGAATGCGGCGAGGACCGCGAGGATTCGATCCTGGCCGGCATCGGCGATGCCGCGGCGCATTTCCTGGAGACGACGCTGGACCCGGGCGAGGTGATCGGCATCTCGTCCTGGAGCGCGTCGCTGCTGCGCATGGTCGACGCGGTCAACCCGCTGAAGCGGGTGGCGGCGGAACGGGTGGTGCAGATGCTGGGCGGCATGGGCAACCCCGCGGTGCAGGGCCACGCGACCCACCTGACCACGCGCCTGGCGCAGCTGACCGGGTCGCAGCCCCAGCTCCTCCCCGCCCCCGGCGTCGCCGGATCGGCCTCGGCCAAGCGCGCTTTGCTCGCCGACCCCTATGTCCGGGCGACGATGGAGCAGTGGCGGCGCATCACCCTGGCGCTGGTCGGCATCGGCGCGGTCGAGCCGTCGAAGATGCTGGCCAACAGCGGCAACGTCTTCACCGGCGCTGAGCTGGAGGCGGTGGCCGATAGCGGCGGCGTCGGCGACATCTGCCTGCGCTTCTTCGGCGCCTATGGCGCTCCGGTGCAGACGCCGCTGGACGAGCGCGTGATCTCGATGTCGCTCGACGAGATCGGCACCATCCCGCGCATCGTCGGCGTCGCCGGCGGCGCCCGCAAGGTGGCGGCGATCCGCGGCGCCCTGCTCGGCCGCCACATCAACATCCTGATCACCGACCGCTTCACGGCGGAGAAGCTGCTGGCCCAGTCCGACAACGACTTCGCCCGCTGACCCCATCAAGCAAGAGAGTTCCGGGAGAGACCCCATGCCCCGTTTCACCGACAAGACCGTCGTCATCACCGGCGCCAGCCGCGGCATCGGCGCCGCCATCGCCCGCCGCTTTGCCGCCGAGGGCGCGTCCGTGCTGCTGGCCGCCAACGAGCCGAGCGTCGCCGACGCTGCGGCGAGGATCGCCGCCGAGGGCGGCCGAACCGCCTCCTTCGTCGCCGACGTCACCGACCCGGCCCAGGTCGCGGCGCTCTATGACGAGGCGGAGACGCGCTTCGGCAAGGTCGACATCTCGATCCAGAATGCCGGCGTCATCACCATCGCCCGGATCGAGGACATGACCGAGGCGGAGTGGGACAAGGTGCTGGCGGTCAACACCAAGGGCGTCTTCCTGTGCTGCCAGGAGGCGATCCGCCGGATCCGCAAGCACGGCAAGGGCGGCCGGCTGATCAACACCGCCTCCGGCCAGGCGCGGCAGGGCTTCGTGTTCACGCCGCACTACGCCGCCTCGAAGTTCGGCGTGGTCGGGGTGACCCAGAGCCTGGCCAAGGAGGTGGCGAAGGAGGGCATCACCGTGAACGCCTTCTGCCCCGGCATCATCGACACCGACATGTGGGCCTACAACGACACGGCCTGGGGCAAGCTGCTGGGCGACTACAAGCCGGGCGAGCTGATGGCGGAATGGGTGCGCGGCATCCCGATGGGCCGCGCCGGCAGCGGCGAGGACGTCGCCGGCCTCGTCGCCTTCCTGGCCAGCGACGACGCCGCCTACATCACCGGGCAGACCATCAATGTCGATGGCGGCCTGATCATGTCGTGACGGCCGGAGCGCCGGGCTCCGGCTCGTCCTCCTCCGGCGCCAGCAGCTCGACCAGGGCGGCGACGCGGCCGGCCGGCATGGGCCGGCCGTCGCCGATCATCGCCTCGTCGCTGCCGTCCCAGGCCCAGGCCTGGACCAGCTCCTCCCGGCTCGCGCCGGTGCGGATGATGTCGGCCACCAGCGTCTCGTCTGCGGGGCCGAGAATCGCCGCGACATCCGCTGCGCTCAGGGTCATCGCCAATGCTCCCATTCGGCTTGGTGAGACGGGCTTCCTGGACAACTCCCGAGGCTTTCCGCCGGTTCCGATCGGGTGCGATACACATCCGATAGACGGCATGTGGATAAGATTCCCGCTTTCAGGTGTTGGTAGGGAGACCGTCGCAGGAAGAGAGCCGGCAAGATGGAGAGCCCGCAACCCCTCCCCCGCGTCCTGATCGTCGAGGACGACATGTGGATCGCCGGCATGCTGGCGGACATCGCGGCATCGGCCGGGGTCGAGGTGGTCGGCCCGGTCAGCACGCTGCGCGACGCCGTCCGCATTGCCAGCTCGGAGCGGCTGGATGCCGCGCTGCTCGACATCGGCCTGGGCCGGACGGAGGTCTATGCCGCCGCCGACGTGCTGGAGGAGCGCGACATCCCCTTCGCCTTCGTCACCGGCCGGACGGAGGCGGAGATCGAGCTGCTGCACCGCGGCCGCCCGGTCTGGAGCAAGCCGTTCCTGCAACAGCAGATCGCCAACGGGCTGAGGGACCTGATCGCGCGGCGATGAGAGCTGTCGTCCGGCCAGTCTGCCTCTGCGCGGAAGCAGATATGATGTCGAGCGTCTTCGCGCGTTGCCTCTGCCCTTTACGAGGTCCTTTCAGAATTCCAACACCGTCATTGCGAGCGCAGCGAAGCAATCCATCGGCTCGCAAGAGCGGAGGCATGGATTGCTTCGTCGGCTTCGCCTCCTCGCAACGACGGTAAGGAATGCGCATTGTGAAGAGATCTCGCTTGCGGGAGAGGCAACACGATGCCGCTCAAGCGCGATCGGCCGGCCTGACCTGGCGAACCCGCCCTGCTCTAGGCCCTGAGCGCCGCGGCCAGGCGCTGGCCGTGCGGCTGGGCCGGCGGCCGGTGCAGTTCGACCGGCGCGCCGGAGGCGGCCCGGCGTTCGGCCCAGTCGGCGAGCATCTCCATGCTGGTGTGGTCGATCTGGGCCAGCCCGCCGGCATCGAGCCGCACGGTCGCCCCCGGCGGCAGCGCCTCCAGCGCCCGCAGCAGGGCTGGCAGTTGCAGGAAGGTTGCCGCTCCCTCCAGCCGCAGCTCCGCCTCGCCGGTCGGCAGGTCGCGGCGGCGGATGCGCAGCGGCATGCGGCGCAGATGCGGCAGCACCTCCAGGAACGACAGCGCCAGCCCGACCAGCACGCCGGTCAGCAGGTCGGTCGCCACCACCATGACCACGGTGGCCGCCCAGATCGCCGCCGGCAGCACGCCGTGACGCTGCAGCAGCTCGCGCACATGCTTCAGGCTGACCAGCCGCCAGCCGGTGACCACCAGCACGCCGGCCAGCGCCGCCATCGGCACCTCGCGCAGCAGCCAGGGCAGCAGGGCGACGGCGGCGAGGATCCAGGCGCCGTGCAGGATCGTCGACAGCCGGGTGGCGGCGCCGGCCTGGACATTGGCCGAGCTGCGCACGATCACCCCGGTCATCGGCAGGGCGCCGGCCAGGCCGCACAGCAGGTTGCCGACGCCCTGGGCCGACAGCTCGCGGTCGTAGTTCGTGCGCACGCCGTCATGCATCCGGTCGACCGCGGCGGCGGAGAGCAGCGTCTCGGCGCTGGCGATCACGGCGATGACCAGCGCCGCGGCCAGGATCCCACCCTCGCCCAGCCGCGACAGGTCGGCCATGGTCGGGACCGAGACGGCGGACAGGATTGCGTCGGGCACGTCGACGCGCTGGACCGGCAGCGCCAGGGCCGCGGCCAGGGCGGTGCCCACGACGACGCCGACCAGGGCGCCGGGGACCAGGCGCAGCGAGCGCGGCCGCAGCCTTTCCCACAGCACCATCGCCAGGATGGTGGCGCCACCGGCCAGCACCGCGGCCGTCCCGGACGACCATTGCAACGGCACCAGGCCGAAGACCGCAGCCGGGATCGCCGCCAGGTTCTGCAGCCCGTCCGGCAGCGGCGTGCGGCCGAACAGCACCTGCAGCTGCGCCGCCACGATCAGCACGCCGATGCCGGCCAGCATGCCGTGCACCACGGCGGGCGAGATGGCGCGGAACCACTTGCCCAGCCGCAGCACGCCGGCGCCGAGTTGCAGCAGCCCGGCCAGCACCAGGATCGGGCCGAGCATCGCCAGCCCGAAATCCTGCACCAGCTGGAACACAATCACGGCGAGGCCGGCAGCCGGGCCGCTGACCTGCAGCGGCGAGCCGGCCATCAGGCCGACGACGATGCCGCCGATGATGCCGGTCACCAGCCCCTTCTCCGCCGGGACGCCGGAGGCGACGGCAATGCCCATGCACAGCGGCAGGGCGACCAGGACGACGACGATCGAGGCCGGCAGGTCGCGGGCCAGCGAGGATGGGAGGAAGCGTCCCATGCCGCCTACTCCGCCGCCAGGCGCGGCATCGGCGGCAAGGCGACCGGCAGGCTGCCGGCGTCGTCGATCCGGCCGAAACGTCCGGCGGCGCCGTCATAGGCGTGGATCTCGCCGGATTCGAGCTCGAAGAACCAGCCGTGCAGGCGCAGCTGGCCGCGGGCGACCTTGGCCGCGACCGAGGGATGGGTGCGCAGGTGGTTCAGCTGCGCCACCACATTCTCCAGCGCCAGCGCGCGCAGCGTCTCGCGCTCGTCGCGGCCCGGCGGATAGGCCTCGCACACCACCCGGTGGGCGGCATGGCTGTGGCGCAGCCAGGCGGCGACGTTCGGCATGTCCTGCAGCGCCTCGGGGTGCAGCAGCCCCTTCATCGCGCCGCAGTCGGAATGGCCGCAGACCACGATGTCGCGAACGCCGAGCGCCACCACCGCATATTCGATCGCCGAGGACACGCCGCCATTGGCCTGGGAGAAGGGCGGCACGATGTTGCCGGCGTTGCGGCAGCAGAAGATCTGGCCCGGGCCGCTCTGGGTGATCAGCTCGGGCACCACCCGGGAATCGGCGCAGGAGATCACCAGCGCCTGGGGCTGCTGGCCGTCGGTCGCGAGCTTCCGGTACAGCGGCTGCTGCTGCGGGAAGATCTCGGCGCGGAACCGCGCCATCCCGTGGAAGAGGTCGTCCATCCTTGGCCTCCAATGCATGATCGAGGAGTCGCGCAAGAGGAGGATGGGAATCCTATTTTTCGCATGTGCGAACGGTTCGTGACAAAGTGTTTCACACCACCATGCTCTTCATTGAAACTCTTCACAGCCCGTCATCCCGGGCGCGGCGCAGCACGCAGTGATGCGCCGCAGAACCGGGATCTCTTCGTGGCTGGCGATAAGATCCCGTGTCTGCGCCGCGATACTTCGCATCGCAGCGCGCACGGGATGACGGCTCTTTACCGGCTCGCTGGTTTCAGAGCCGAGGCAGGGTCACTTCGGCCGTCAACCCTCCCCCCGGCCGGTTGACCAGCGCCAGCCGGCCGCCCTCGCGCTCCACCGCCTGCAGGGCGATGGCCAGGCCGAGCCCGACGCCGCCGGTGGCGCGGCTGCGCGAGCCTTCGATGCGCTGGAAGGGCTGCAGCACGCGGTCCAGTTCGGCCTCGGGGATGCCCGGCCCGTCATCCGCGATGGCGACCGTGACGCCGGCCGGGCCGTCCCGCAGCGCCACGCGGGCCGAGCCGCCATAGGCCACCGCATTGTCGATCAGGTTGGCGAAGGCGCGCTTCAGCGCCAGCGGCCGGGCGTGCAGCACGGCCCGGTCCGGCCCGTCATAGGTGGCGTCCTGGCCGGCATCGGCGGCGGCGTCGACCAGCGTGGTCAGCAGCGCCACCAGGTCGACCGCCCGCCGCGGCTCGGGGTCGGTGTCGCCCTTGAGATAGGCCAGCACCGAGCCGACCATCTGCTCCATCTCGTCGAGATCGGCCTGCAGCTCGGCCTGCAGCGCCCGGTTCTCCAGCAAATCGGTGCGCAGGCGCAGCCGGCCGATCGGCGTGCGCAGGTCGTGCGACACCGCGGCCAGGGCCTGGGTCTGGTCGGCGATCAGCCGGACCAGCCGGTCCTGCATGGCGTTCAGCGCCCGCGCCAGGCGCCGCACCTCCATCGGCCCTTCGACCGCGACCGGGACCGGCCGGCCACGGCCGATCGCATCCGCCGCCCGCACCAGCTGGCGCAAGGGCGTCCCGAGCGCGCGGACCAGCAGCGGCGCCGCGATCAGCAGGCAGCTGGCCAGCAGCGCCGTGGACAGCAGGCTGCGCAGGATGTCGGGCAGGCCGTGCTGCAGCCGGGTGACGTCGAAGCCGAGGGCGGAGCCGTCGGCGAGGCGCAGCTCGCCCCGGACGCGGTGCGGCTCCGCCTCGCCGCGGCCCCGGTCCAAGGTCAGGCCGCGCCCGGCCAGGCCAGGCTCCCGCTTCTGCAGCCGCGCCTCCAGGTCGCGCAGCCAGGGAGACGCGCCCCCTCCGGCGCCGGCCGGGCGCTCCGACCAGCTCAGGGCCAGGTCGGCGGTGGACAGCGCCCGTGCCAGCCCCGGCCGCTGCCCGGGCGGCACGCTGGACAGCGCGCGCTCGCCGATCGCCAGCCGTTCGGCCAGATGGTCGGCATGGACGTCGCCGGACTTGGTGCGCTCGGCCATCTCCTGCAGCACCGAGCTGCCGATGAACTGCAGCAGCACGGCGGACAGGACGAGCAGGGTGAGGCGGCCCAGCAGGCCGCGCGGCCAGACCGGGATCACCGGCGCTCCACATCCGCCGCGAACATGTAGCCGACACCGCGGATGGTGCGGATCAAAGCGCCCTCCGTGCCGCCGGAACCGAGCTTGCGGCGCAGCCGGCTGACCAGCACGTCGACGCTGCGGTCCGACGGGCTGCCGAGCCGCGTGCGCGACAGCTCCAGCAGGCGTTCGCGCCCGATCACCCGCTGCGGATGCTCGAGGAAGCTGACCAGCAGGTCGTGCTCGGCGCCGGACAGCTCGACCTCCGCCCCGCCGGGGTCGGTCAGCCGCCGCCGGCGCTGGTCCAGGGTCCAGCCGGCAAAGCGCAGCAGCTCGCGGGCGGAGCGCCCGGGGAAGGACTCCAGCCCCGCGCCGCGCCGCAGCGCCGCGCGCACCCGCGCCAGCAGCTCGCGCCGGCCGAAGGGCTTGCTGATGTAGTCGTCGGCCCCGACCTCGAGCCCGACCACGCGGTCCATCTCCTCGCCGCGGGCGCTGACCATGATGATCGGCACCGGGCTGCGCGCCCGGAAGGCGCGGCAGAGGTCGAGGCCGTCGGCGCCGGGCAGCATCACGTCGAGGATCAGGAGGTCGACCGGCGCCGTCTCGATCGACTCCCACATCTCGCGGCCGTCACCGACGCCGGTGGCGCGCAGCCCGTTCTCGCGCAGGATGCGCACGATCAGGGACCGGGTGCCGGCGTCGTCCTCGACCACGAGCACGCGGTCCGGACGCAGGGGGCTGGGCTCGTTCATCAAGGATCCGCAGGTCCTGTGGCTGTGGGACAGGGCAGCGAACGTCTCCTCCCCTTGCCCCGGCAGCCGCCGGGACATGCCGGGATCGCCGGGCGACCGGGATCCGCGATGTTTTCGTTAAAATCATCGATAATGATCTGCAAGAGACAGCAAGCATAGGCTGCTCTGCGATAGAAGATCCCCAAAGGAAACTCAACTGCTGGAAGGTCGCAGCCGCAGTCGGATCAGATGATTATCAAGACTGTTGCAAAGGCAACTCGATGCGGATGCGGAACGATGATCGCATCCGGGATCGATCCGGCCGCGCATCACTGTGACTGCGACGCCGCGATGGTGCGGCCGAGGCGCTGCGCCAGGGCCGAGCCCGGCGTGCCGAGCGCGGTGGCGATGCTCATGTGGTTCTCGCCCGGCAGGGTGGCGAAGCCCGCCTCGATGCCCGCCGCGGCCAGGCGGTCGGCGAAGGCGCGGCCCTGGGCCAGGAAGGGCGGCGTCTCCGCGGCCCCGGCCACGACATCCACCACCGGCCCCGGCACCGGCGTCGCCGCCAGCGGCGACCAGGCCGCCACCTCCTCCGCCGTCAGGCCGATTTCCGGCTGCAGGAAGCTGCGCGTGATCGGGTCCAGGTCGTAGATGCCGCTGACCAGCAGCAGCGACCGCACCGGCACGATCGGCCCGGCCCCCTCCTCCCCCGCCCCGCGGCAGGCCAGGAGGCTGGCGAGATGGGCGCCGGCGGAGGCGCCGCTGGCGCTGAGCGCCGCCGGGTCGCCGCCCCAGCGCCCGGCATTCGCCGCCAGCCACGCGACGGCCCGGCGCACCTGGCCGACCAGCGTCGCCATCCGCGCCTTCGGCATCAGCGAATAGTCGATAATCGCGGCGATCGCGCCATGGTCGGTGATCGCGTCGGCGACGAAGGCAAAGTCGAGCTTGGAGAAGGCGCGCCAATAGCCGCCATGGATGAAGGCATGGACCGGGAACGGCCCCTGCCCCTCCGCCGGCAGGTAGAGGTCCAGCGTCTCGTCCGGATGGTCGCCATAGGCCAAGTCGCGCACGCCGCGCAGCGACTGCCGGGTGCGCTCGCTGGCCCGGCGATAGGCGGCGAGATGGGCTTCGAAGTCCGGGACATGGGCGCGGATCATGAAGGGATCGGTCATGGCAGGGCGGCCTCGGCGACGGGAGGGGGATCGATGGGGAGGATGGGCGCGGCGGCGCCCGGCAGGTCCAGCGCTTCCAGCATGGCCCGGGCCTTCGGCAGGTCGGCGGCCGGCACGCGCAGCAGCAGCACGGCGCGGACCTGGCCATCGGCGCCGCGGACCGGCCGCGCCGCCTCGCCCGTGTCGGGGCAGGTCTCGCCGGCTACGGCGGCGACGCGTTGCCCGCCTTCGGCCCGGATCGCGGCCACCAGCTCCGGCAGGGTCAGCGGCCGGGCGGAATCGCGCCGCGGCCGGGCATGCGCGGCCAGCAGCCAGCGCAGCCGCCGCTCCGGCAGCTCGGCCACCAGCAGGCGGCCGGCCAGGGTCCAGTTCACCGGGGTGCGGCCGCCCACCAGGATCGGCGCGGCCCCGGGTGCGGCCCGGCCGAGGGCGATGGTGCAGCGCTCGCCATGCAGCACCGCCAGCGCCGCAGCCCCGCCCACAGCCCGCGCCAGCCGGTCCAGCATCGGCTCCGCCACGGCGGCGAGGTCGGCGATGCCGATGGCGGCGAAGCCGGCGGCCCGGGCCCGCGGCCCGGCGCGGATCCGGCCGCGGCCGCCGCGCTGCAGCAGCCCATGCGCCACCAGCGGCCCGAGCAGATCGTGCAGCGAGGAGCGCGGCATGGCCACCGCCTCCAGCAGGTCGGCGATGCCGGCCTCGCCGCCATGCGCCTTGAGCCAGACCAGGATGTCGAGGGTGCGCAGGATCGACCGGGCGCCGCCGTCGGCCGCCGCGCCCTTGCCGACCGCAAAGGTGGTGGGGTCGTAATCCTCGCCCATGCCGTGGCCGAGGATCAGGCTGGGCGGCCGGTCCCAGCGGACATGGTCCTCGACATACACATCGGCACGGACCGACGCCGTCTCCCACCCCCGGCTGATCACCAGGGGCGTGTGCACCTCGATCCGCCGCGGCAGGGTGCGGCCGGCGAGGATGTCGAGCGCGGCCTCGACCGCACGGATGCCCATGGCCGGCGGGAAGTCCATCGCCGCCAGCTTCACCCCGTGCAGGATCGCCAGCTGGTAGACCGCGTTCTGGTCGCCGCCGGTGTGCGGCGGCACGCGGCCGTCATATCCGGCATCGACCCAGGCCTGGATCGACCCGGCGCCGTGCAGGCCGCTGTCGCACCAGACGCCGTCGATGGCGTCGCCCCAGCGCTCGATCAGCCCGGCCATGGCGCGGCGGCCGGCCGGGAC
>NZ_JBCNNF010000104.1:0-18078 GCF_039594555.1 Inquilinus sp. | reverse complement strand
CGGCACGGGACAACGGCCAGACAGGCGAGGACGACGCCATGCGGCCGCAGACCGCGGACGAGGCGCGGGCGCTGGAGCCGGAGGTCGCCTGCACCGCGGCGCTGTTGTCGCCGTCCACCGGCATCGTCGACAGCCACGGCTTCATGCTGGCGCTGCTGGGCGACGCCGAGGCCGGCGGCGCGATGATCGCCTATCACAGCCGGCTGGAGTCCGCGGCGGTCACGCCCGACGGGCTGCACCTGCAGGTCGCCACCGAGGAGGGCGGCATGGAGCTGCTGGCCCGCCGGGTGGTGAACTCGGCCGGCCTATCGGCGCCGGCGGTCGCCCGCCGCATCGCCGGGGTGCCGGAGGCCGCGGTGCCGCAGCCCTTCCTGGCCAAGGGCAACTATTTCGGCCTGTCCGGCCGCCCGCCCTTCCGCCACCTGATCTACCCGGTGCCGGTTCCCGGCGGCCTGGGCACCCATGCCACGATCGACCTGGGCGGCCGGGTGCGCTTCGGCCCCGATGTCGAATGGGTCGAGGAGGTGGATTACCGGGTCGACCCGGCGCGGGCGGAGAGCTTCTACGCCGCCATCCGCCGCTACTGGCCGGCGCTGCCGGACGGGGCTCTGCAGCCGGACTATTCCGGCATCCGCCCGAAGATCACCCCGCCCGGCGCCGCCGCCGCGGATTTCGTGATCCAGGGGCGGGAGGGGCATGGCGTGCCCGGCCTGGTCAACCTGTTCGGCATCGAGAGCCCGGGCCTGACCTCGAGCCTGTCGATCGCCGAGGAGGTGGTGGCGCGGCTTGGGCTGGCGGGCGCGTAGCCGGCGCAATCTCGCCGCATTCCTCGGGCCGTATCGATCGGAACCGTGTTTGCGAGGGGATGCGCCATGAGACCTGCCGCCGTCATGCTCGCCGCCGGCGTCGCCCTTCTGGCCTCGACGGCCGCCTGGGCCGCGCCGCCGGCCGAGACACCGGCCGCGCCCTTGTCCTGCGGCGGGTCCGAGCCATTCTGGAGCCTGACCCTGGATGCCGGCGGGAAGGCCCGGTTCTCCGATGGCGACGGCCGGGAGCTGTCCTCCCGCTACACGCTGCAGCCCAGCCGGAACACGACGCTGATGGCGGGCGCGACCTTCGGCCCCGGAGGCTCCCTCCGCGCCGTCATCATCAACAACGCCTGCGTCGAGGACATGTCGGACGGCGAGGGCGGCTTCGTCTACGAGATCGCGGTCTTCGATGGCGACCGGCTGCTGTCCGGCTGCTGCAAGCCGGGCTAAAGGCCGGGGCTCGCCCCTCGCGCGGCCCGCTGGAATGCGCCGGGGGTGATGCCGTAGGCGCCCTTGAAGCGGCGGGTCAGGTGGGCCTGGTCGGTGAAGCCGGTGGCCGCCGCCACCTGGGCCGGGGCCTCGCCCGCCGCCAGCATCCGCTTCGCCCGCTCCAGCCGGATCCAGCGCAGATAGGTCGCCGGCGCCGCGCCGTAGCGGCGGGTGAAGGCACGGGACAGGTGGAACCGGCTCAACCCGGCCACGGCCGCCAAGTCCTCCGCCGTGATGTCCTCGCCCATATGGGCGTGCAGATGGTCGCGCGCCCGCGCCAGCGCCGTGTCGGCGGGACGGGACAGGCCGGGGGCCGGCGCCCCGGCCTGGCGGCGGGCCAGGCCTACCACCATCGCCGCCAGCGCCTCGGACCGCGCCAGCGTCGCCCCCGGCTCGGCGAAGGCGTCGGCGGTGCGGGCGATCAGCGAGGCGAGGACCGGATCCTCCGACAGGATATTCGGGAAGGCCAGCGCCCAGGGCGGACGGATGCCGGCGTCGTCGAGCACGGCCGCCACTGTCTCCGGCGCCACATAGAGCATCCGGTACAGGAAGCCCTCGGCATTGGTCGCATGGCCGTCATGGATCTCGGTCGGGTTGAAGGTGATGATCGATCCCGGCCGGGTACGGTGCGTGGCGCCGCGGCAATGAAAGCTCTGCGACCCTTCCTCGGTCAGGCCGATGGCATAGGTCTCGTGCGCGTGCCGCTCATAGCAATGGGCGGTGAAATGGGCGCGGAAGCGCTCGACGCCGAAGCGCCGGTCCAGCCCGAGCGTGACCCATTCACCGCTGTCCATGGCCGTATCCTAGGCCGCACCGGGGGCCGCCGCCACAGCACGATCGTACAAGCCGGGCGGGGCCGCCGTTGAATAGCTTGCGTGCATTCCCTCTCCGTCATTCCCGCGCAAGCGGGAATCTCTTCGGGATTCCAGTGAGATCCCCGCTTCCGCGGGGATGACGGGGGTGTTTGAGGAGGATGCATGCGGTTCGACACCAAGATCGCCGTCGCGTTGCGCGAGGACCTGCCGGTCTGGCAGAAGCTGAACGTGGCCGCCTTCACCGTCAGCGGCCTGGCCGGCACGAAGCCGGAGCTGGTCGGCGCGCCCTATGAGGACGGCTCCGGCAACCTGTACCTGCCGATGTTTCGGCAACCGGTGCTGGTCTTCGCCGGCCCGGCGGAGGTGCTGAAGGCGGCGCATGCCCGGGCTCTGGCCCGCAACCTGCGCATCGCCATCTACACCGCCGAGCTGTTCGCCACGGGGTATGACGAGGCCAACCGCGCCGCGGTCAAGGCGGTGCCGGGCGACGCGCTGGACCTGGTCGGCTTCGCCATGCATGAGGACCGCAAGGATGTCGACCGCGTGCTGAAGGGGCTGTCGCTGCATCCGTGAGGGTGGACGAAAGGGACAAACGACACCCTTCATTGTCATCCTCGGGCTTGACCCGAGGATCCAGGGGCTTTCAAGAGCCGCTCTCGGTGGCCCCTGGATTGCCGGGTCAAGCCCGGCAATGACAAAGGAGGATGAGGGCAGTCGTTCCCCGCATCCGACAACCGGCCAGCTTGATCATTTCGTAGATTTGTTCCATATTTGTTCCTATCCGGAACAACGCCGCGGACCGCCGGCGCGATGGACGCCACCATTCTCCATGCCGATCTGGACGCGTTCTACGCGTCGGTGGAGCAGCTGCTGGACCCGGCGCTGCGCGGCAGGCCGATCGCGGTCGGCGGCGGGGTGGTGCTGGCCGCGTCCTATGAGGCCAAGGCCTATGGCGTGCGCGGCGGCATGCCCGGCCGCCGGGCGCGGGAGCTGTGCCCGGGGCTGATCTTCGTCGGCGGCCATTTCAAGGAATACCAGCGGCTGGGCGACGCCGCGATCGGGGTGCTGGGCGACTTCACGCCGCTGGTCGAGCGGATCTCGATCGACGAGGCCTTCGCCGACGTCGCCGGCTGCACCCATCTGTTCGGCCCGCCGGCCGAGATCGCCGCCGCCATCCGCCACCGGGTGCGGGCGGAGCTGGGGCTGCCGATCTCGATCGGCGTCGCGCGCACCAAGCACTTGGCCAAGATCGCCTCGCAGGTGGCCAAGCCGGACGGGCTGGTGGTCGTCGACCCGGCGGCCGAGCTGGCCTTCCTGCACGATTTGCCGGTGGAGCTGATGTGGGGCGTCGGCCCGGTCAGCAAGGCGCGGCTGGCCGACAGCGGCATCCACACCATCGGCCAGTTGGCGGAGACGCCCGGCCGGTCGCTCGAACGGCTGCTCGGCCATGCGGCCGGGGAGAAGCTGGCGGCGCTGGCCTGGAACCGCGACCCGCGCGAGGTGCGCACCCATCGCCGGGCGCAATCGGCCGGCGCCCAGTCGGCGCTGGGCCGCAAGCCGGCCGAGGAGCGGGTGTTCGTGCCGACGCTGCGGCATCTGGCGGACCGGGTGGCCACGCGGCTGCGCGCCAAGTCCCGCCCCGGCCGGACGGTGACGGTGCGGGTCCGCTTCGCCGACCTGCATGCCGTCACCCGCTCGGTGACGCTGGACGCTCCGGTCTCCGCCACCACGATCCTGGCCGAGATCGCGGAGGAGCTGGTGCGTGCTGTGCTGGCCGACCATCCGCGGGAGCGCTTCATCTCGCTGCTGGCGATCTCCGTCTCGCATCTGGAGCACGAGCCGGCAATGCAGCTGGACCTGCCGCTGGGGTTGGCCGACGAGCGGCGGCGGCCCGGCAGCCGCAAGGGCAATGCACGCTGGCTGGCCGACCGGGCGGTCGACCGCATCCGCGAGCGCTTCGGCTGGGACGCGGTCGGCTACGGCTCGGTGGCGCTCGGCGGCGCCCGCTCGGTCCCCGACGCCTTCCGCGAGCTGGCGGAGAAGGACCTGGGCTAATCCTCCCCGGCCGCGTCGGGCGGCGTGCCGAGGCTGGAGACGCGCGAGTCGAGCTTGCGCAGCAGGCGGCGCAGCAGCTCGCGCTCGCCGGGCTCGAAGGCGGCCATCAGCTCGGCCTCGATCTCCTGCGCCAGCGGCACGATCGAATCGTAGACCCCGCGGCCAGCGCCGGTGAAGTCGAGCTGGATCAGCCGCTGGTCGGCGGGGTGGGTGCCGCGGCTGAGATAGCCGGCCGCGATCAGGCGGCTGACGGCGCGGCTGACCTTGGCCTTGTCCATCGCCGTGCGCTCGCAGATCTGGTTCGACGACAGGGGCGCGTAGCGGCCCACCATCGCCATCACCCGCCATTCCGGGATGCTGAGGCCGAAGGCATCGGCATAGCGCCGGGCGAAGGTGCGGCTGACCCGGTTGCTGACCACCGACAGCTCATAGGGCAGGAACGCCTCGAGATCGAACTGCGCCGTCCGCACCGCCTGGTCCCGCATCGCCGGCCTCCCCGCCCGCTTGACATTCGTTTCATATGAAACGAGATTGATTTTTCCTTCAAGACAATCCGGCCGCCGCGCGACGGGCGCGGCCGACGGAATGTCCGACCATACGCAAGGAAGCGGCGGCGGCAAGCCCGGCGCACGGCAGGGGTGGACTGCCGAAACCAAAGGATGAGGGGAGGATCCATGGCCCAGACGACCTCGATCGCGGAGCGCGTGCGCCTACTGTTCGCCAGCGCCGTCGGCACCATCATCGAGTGGTACGACTTCTTCATCTTTGCCTTCTGCGCCGTGCTGGTGTTCGACAAGGCGTTCTTCCCGGGCGAGGACCGGCTGGCGGGAACCATGGCGGTGCTGGGCACCTTCGCCATCGGCTTCCTGGCCCGGCCGCTGGGCGGCATCCTGTTCGGCGCGCTGGGCGACCGCATCGGCCGCAAGAACGCGCTGGTGGTCAGCCTGCTGATGATGGGCGCCGCCACCTTCGCCATGGGCCTTCTGCCGACCTATGCCACCGCCGGGGTGCTGGCGCCGATCCTGCTGGTCACCCTGCGCGTGCTGCAGGGCATCGCCGTCGGCGGCGAGGCCACCGGCGCCCTGCTGATCGTCGCCGAATCCATGCCCGGCAGGCGGCGCGGCTTCTGGACCAGCTTCCCGATGATCGGCGGCCCGGCGGCCAATGTCCTGGCCGCCGCCACCATCGGCGCCCTGACCGCGCATTACGGCGAGGCCGGCTTCGCCGAATGGGCCTGGCGCCTGCCCTTCCTGTTCTCGATCGTGCTGGTGCTGCTGGGCCTGTGGGTGCGGCGGCGGATCGAGGAATCGCCCGTCTTCGCCGAGCTGGCGGCCCAGCGCCGCGCGGTGCCGGCGGCGCCGCTGGCCGAGGCGCTGCGCAGCCACTGGCGGCCGATGGGCCAGGTGTTCCTGGTGAAGGCGGCGGAGAACACGCTGTTCTACCTGTTCACCACCTTCTTCCTGGTGCTGGTGGTGCAGTTTCTGAACCTCGCCCGCGGCGTCGGGTCCGACGCGCTGTTCTGGGGCTCGATCCTGGAGGTCGCGGTGATCATGGCGGCGGCCTGGGTGTCCGACGTCGTCGGCCGGCGGCCGGTGATGCTGCTGGGCCTGATCGCCGGCATCGGCGCCGCGGCGTGGCTGTTCACCCTGCCGCCCGGCACGGCGCCGGAGACGGTGCTGCGGGTGACGCTGCTGACCCTGACCTGCCACGGCATCATCGTCGGCAGCATGTCGGCCTGGTTCACCGAACTGTTCCCGACCCGGGTGCGCTACACCGCCATGTCGGTCAGCTACCAGGTCGCCTCGGTGGTCGGCGGGTCGGTGGCGCCGCTGATCGGCACCGCCCTCTTGGGCTGGACCGGCACGCCGCAATCCGTCGCGATCTACGCCGCGCTTATGGCGGTGCCCGGCATCCTGTGCGTGCTGCTGTCGCGCGAGACCCGCGGCACCGACCTGGCGGCGGTGGAGGCGGACACCGCACCGGCGCCGGCCGTCCTGGCGGAACGGCCGCGCTAGCTCTCAGCCGGCCAGTTCCCGCTCCAGCGCCCCCTCGACCAGGTCATCGGCCGGGGTGCGCAGGAAGCGGTCGCAGGTCAGCTTCAGGCTGACGATGCCGTGCAGTGTCGCCAGGAACACCTCGGCCCGCCGGTCCGGCGCCGCCGCGCCGAGATCGGCGAAGGCCTGCACCAGCGCCAGGAAGGCGCGCGTGCCGGGGCCGTCCGGGTCGTCGATCGGCCGGTTCCGATAGATCTCATCGAGCAGCTTCGGCTCCTCCATCAGGATCAGCCGATAGGTCTCGCGCTGCTGCAGCCCGAAGCCGACGAAGGCCCGGGCCAGCGCAGCCAGCCGGGCGCGCGGATCGGCGATGCCCGCCGCCGGCTCCAGCTCCGTCCACAGCGCCTGATAGCCTTCCAGGCACAGCTCGCGCGCGATCGCGTCGCGGCCGGCGAAATGCAGGTAGATCGTGCCCGGCGCGTATTCCACCGCAGCCGCCAGCTTGCGCATGGTCAGCCCCTCGAATCCCTCGCGCAGCGCGATCTCGCGCGCCGCGTCGAGGATGCGCCCGCGCAGCGCCGCCTTGTCGCGCGCCCGTCGTTCCATCGTGCCCATGCCGGATGCTGGCCGATTGACCCGGCCGGCGTCAACGCGTATATGAACGCTGTTCAATGAACATTGTTCATTAACAGATCGACGTTCATGGAGACGTCCGGATGAGTGGGATTGCGTTGTTCGGCGCGGCCGGCGCCGTCGGCCGCAGCATCGCCGCGGCGCTGCGGGCGGAAGGCCGGCCCTATCGCGTGGTCGGGCGGTCGCGCCCGGCGCTGGAGCGGGAGTTCGGCGCCGACCCGCTGGCCGAGATCGCGACCTGGGATCCGGACGACCCGGAGTCGGTCCGCGCCGCCGCCCGCGGCATGGACACGATCGTGCATCTGGTCGGCGTGCCCTATCACCAGTTCCGGCAGCATCCGGTGGTGATGCGCCAGGTGCTGGACGGCGCTGTGGCCGAGGGCGTGGCCCGGCTGCTGCTGATCGGCACGGTCTATCCCTATGGCCGGCCCCGGACCTTGCCGGTGCGCGAGGACCATCCGCGCGAGCCGCACACCTTCAAGGGCCGGATGCGCAAGGCGCAGGAGGATTTGGTCCTGGAGGCGGATGCCGCCGGCCGGATCCGCGGCGCGGTGCTGCGCCTGCCGGATTTCTATGGCCCGGGGGTGGATCGCAGCCTGCTGCACGACCTGTTCCAGGCCGCTGCGACGGGCCGGCGGGCAAAGATGATCGGCCCGATCGACCGGCCGCATGAATTCGCCTTCGTCCCCGATATCGGCCCGGTGGTCACGGCCCTGACGGCACGGGAAGAGGTCTGGGGCCGGGTCTGGCACCTGGCCGGCCCCGGCACCAACACCCAGCGCGAGGCGGCGGCCCTGGCCTTCGCCGCGTCCGGCCGCACGCCGAGGCTGATGGTCGCCGGCAAGACCATGCTGCGCCTGGCCGGGCTGTTCGACCCGCTGATGCGCGAACTGGTCGAGATGCATTATCTGCAGACCGACCCGGTGATCATGGATGACAGCGCGCTGCAGGCCCTGATCGGCCCGGTCCGCAAGACGCCCTATGCCGAGGGCATCCGCCGCTGCGTCGAGGCCGCGGCGGCCAGGTAACCGGAAGCCCCGGTCAGGGCAGCCGGCGGGCCTTGAGAATCGGGATCGGCGAGGCCAGGCGGTCATCCGCCTCGGCCTTGGCAAAAATCTTCCGCACTACATCCATGCCGTCGACCACTTGGCCGAAGGCGGCAAAGCCTTGGCCGTCGGGGTTGCGGCGGCCGCCGAAATCCAGCTCCGGCTGGTCGCCGATGCAGATGAAGAAGGCGTTGCTGGCCGTCCCGGGCGCCAGCCGCGCCATCGACAGCGTGCCGTCCTTATGCCGCAGCCCGGTGACGCTGGTCGGCTCATGCGCGATCGGGGGCAGCGGCGGCGGCGCGTCGTCATTGCCGTCGGGCGCGCGCCAGCCGAACTGGATCACCTCGATCTTGGCGCGCACGGTGTCGGGCTGGTTGGCCATCGAGACGATGCGATAGACGGACTGGTTGTCGAGCAGCCCACGGTCGACATAGGCCAGGAAGTCGGCGGCGGAGAGCGGGGCGCGGTCGGGATAGACCTCGACCGTGAAATCCCCGAGCGCAGTCGAGATCACGACCCGTGGGGCCGACGGAGTCGCAGCCCATCCCGGCGCCGGCACCAGCGGCAGCGCCGCGAGCCCGGCCAGGACCGCGCGTCGGTCCGGCCGATCGTTCGAACGGGTCATATCCTTCCCCCTGCGGCAAACATGATGGTCACCGCAGTTGGATGGACCGGCGGCCGGCGGTCAAGACCCGCCGAGCCCGCCTACAGCCCCCGCGCGCGGTCGCGCAGCACGAATTTCTGGATCTTGCCGGTGGAGGTCTTGGGCAGGTCGCCGAACGCCACCGTCTTCGGGCATTTGAAATGGGCTAAGTGCTGGCGCGTGAAGGCGATGATCTCCGCCGCCGTCGCCTTGGCCCCCGGGCGCAGGGTGACGAAGGCGCAAGGCGTCTCGCCCCATTTCTCGTCCGGCCGCGCCACCACCGCCGCCTCCAGCACCGCCGGGTGGCGGTACAGCACGCCCTCGACCTCGATGGTCGAGATGTTCTCGCCGCCGGAGATGATGATGTCCTTCGACCGATCCTTCAGCTCGATATAGCCGTCCGCGTGCATGACGCCGAGATCGCCGGTGTGGAACCAGCCGCCGGCGAAGGCCTTGGCGGTGGCCGAGGGGTTCTTCAGATACCCCTTCATAGTAATGTTGCCGCGCATGAACACCTCGCCCAGCGTCTCGCCATCGGCGGGCACCGGCGCCAGGGTGTCGGGGTCGGCCACCATCAGCCCTTCCTGCACCACATAGGGCAGGCCTTGGCGCGACTTCAGCCGCGCCTGCTCCCCCGCCGGGAGATCGTCCCATTCCGGCTTCCAGTCGCAGACCACGGCCGGGCCGTAGACCTCGGTCAGGCCGTAGACATGGGTGACCTTGATGCCGAGCCGGGCCATGCCCTCCAGCACCGCCGCCGGCGGCGGCGAGGCCGCGGTCATCATCTGCACCGCCTGCGGGAAGTCGCGCCGCTCGCTCTCAGGGGCGTTCAGCAGCATGCCCATGACGATCGGCGCGCCGCACAGATGGGTGACGCCATGATCGGCGATGGCGGCATAGATCTCCCGCGCCGCCACCCGGCGCAGGCAGACATGGGTGCCGGCCATCGCCGTGATCGTCCAGGGGAAGCACCAGCCGTTGCAGTGGAACATCGGCAGGGTCCAGAGATAGACCGGATGGTGCGGCAGGGCCCAGGTGACGACGTTGCCGAGGGCGTTGAGATAGGCGCCGCGATGATGGGTCACCACGCCCTTCGGGTCGCCGGTGGTGCCGGAGGTGTAGTTCAGCGCGATCGCGTCCCATTCGTCGCCGGGCATCACGCCGGCCCAGGCCGGGTCGCCCTCGGCCAGGAATTCGTCATAGGTCAGGCCCCCCACCGGGCCGTCGGTGCAGGCCGGGTCGACGATGTCGACCACCAGCGGCGGCGCGTCGAGCTGCGCCAGCGCCGCCCGCACCACCGGGCCGTATTCGCGGTCGGCCAGCAGGACCTTTGTCTCGGAATGGCGCAGCTGGAAGGCGATGGCGGCGGCGTCGAGCCGGGTGTTGAGGGCGCACAGCACCGCGCCGGCCATCGGCACGCCATAGGTCGCCTCGAACGTCTCCGGGATGTTCGGCGCCATCACCGCGACCGTATCGTTCTTGCCGATGCCCCGGCGCGACAGGGCAGAGGCCAGGCGGCGGCAGCGCTCCGCCGTCTCGCGCCAGCTCCGCTTCACCTCGCCATACACGACGGCCGTGCGGTCCGGATGGGCCAATGCAGCGCGGCCGAGGAAGGAGATTGGCGTCAGCGGCACGTAGTTGGCCGGGTTGCGGTCGAGATCGGTGTCGTAGGCGTGCGGCATCGTCGGGCCCCCTGGTGCGGAGACATTCTGGCACCGCCCAGCGTGCAGCGGAACGGCGGGATCGGGCTCCGCCCGCCGCGGCCGGCGGTGGCCGGAACGCGACACCGAGGGCACAGCCCTGGCATCGCCCTCTCGCCGCGAGAGCTCCACGGCGCTAGGCTTGCGGCAACAAAGTTCCGGGAGGACGCCATGGGTGCCTATGCCGAGGCCTATCGCCGCGCGCTCGACGACCCCGAGGGGTTCTGGGGCGAGGCCGCCGCCGCGATCGATTGGGACCGGCGCTGGGACCGGGTACTGGACGACAGCAACGCGCCCCTTTACCGCTGGTTCACGGGCGCCAGGCTGAACACCTGCCACAACGCGCTGGACCGCCACGTCGCCGCCGGCCATGGCGACCGCGTCGCCCTGATTTACGACAGCCCGGTCACCGGCACGGTGCGCCGCTTCACCTATGCCGAGTTGACCGACCGCGTCGCCCGCTTCGCCGGCGCGATGCGGGCCCTGGGCGTCGGCCCCGGCGACCGCGTGGTGGTCTACATGCCGATGGTGCCCGAGGCGGTGATCGCCATGCTGGCCTGCGCCCGGCTGGGCGCCGTGCATTCCGTGGTGTTCGGCGGCTTCGCTGCGCCCGAGCTGGCGTCGCGGATCGACGACTGCACGCCGAAGCTGGTCGTCACCGCCTCCTGCGGCATCGAGGTGACGCGGGTGATCGCCTACAAGCCGCTGCTCGACGCCGCCCTGGGCCTGGCCAAGCACAAGGTGCCGGCGACGGTGGTGCTGCAGCGGCCGCAATGCGAGGCGGCGATGATTCCCGGCCGCGACCATGACTGGGCGGCGCTGGAGGACACGGCCCAGCCGGCGGCCTGCGTTCCGGTGGCGGCGACCGACCCGCTCTACATCCTGTACACCTCCGGCACCACCGGGCAGCCCAAGGGCATCGTGCGCGACAATGGCGGCCATGCCGTGGCCCTGGCCCGGACCATGGGCGCGGTCTATGGCGTCAAGGCCGGCGAGGTGTACTGGGCCGCCTCCGACATCGGCTGGGCGGTGGGGCACTCCTACATCGTCTACGCACCGCTGCTGGCCGGCTGCACCACGGTGCTGTACGAGGGCAAGCCGGTCGGCACACCCGACGCCGGCGCCTTCTGGCGGGTGATCGCCGATCACGGCGTCAGCGTGCTGTTCACCGCCCCGACCGCCTTCCGGGCGATCAAGCGCGAGGACCCGCAGGGCGGGCTGCTGGCCAAATATGATCTGTCCCGGTTCCGCGCCCTGTTCCTGGCCGGCGAGCGCTGCGACCCCGACACGCTGACCTGGGCCCAGGGCCTGCTGGGCGTGCCGGTGGTCGACCATTGGTGGCAGACCGAGACCGGCTGGGCGATCTGCGCCGACCCGCTGGGGCTGGAGCCGATGCCGGTGAAGCCGGGATCGCCGACCCGGCCGATGCCGGGCTGGGACGTGCGGGTGCTGGGGCCGGACGGGCAGGGCCTGGCCGCGGGCGAGATCGGCGACCTCGCCATCCGCCTGCCGATGCCGCCCGGCGCGGCCCCCACCCTGTGGCAGGCCGAGGCGCGGTTCCGCAGCGCCTATCTGACGGCCCATCCCGGCTTCTACACCACCGGCGACGCCGGCTATATCGACGAGGACGGCTATGTTTTCGTGATGAGCCGGACCGACGACGTCATCAACGTCGCCGGCCATCGCCTGTCGACCGGGCAGATCGAGGAGGTGCTGGCCGGGCATCCGGATGTGGCGGAATGCGCCGTGATCGGCGCGGCGGACGCGCTGAAGGGCCAGGTGCCGCTGGGCTTCCTGGTGCTGAAGGCGGGGGTGGCGCGGCCGCATGAGGCCATCGCGGCCGAGGCGGTGCAGCGGGTGCGTGACCAGATCGGCCCGGTCGCCGTGTTCAAGACGGCGATGATCGTGGACCGCCTGCCGAAGACCCGTTCGGGCAAGATCCTGCGCGGGATGATGGCCCGGATCGCCGATTCGCTGCCCTTCGCCGTGCCGGCGACCATCGACGACCCGGCGATCCTCGATGAAATCCGCGTGACGCTTCAGCGAACCGGGTACGGACGCGGGTAACGTTCCCGCTTTCATCCGATCTAAAGCCCGGACGGCAACCCCCCATAAATATTACATTTTTAAGATCATTTATCGCTGTTGCAATTCCACGGCGGCCGACGGAACCGGGCGAACAGCTGAAAACCCTTCAAAACAAAGGGTTTTTCTGACCCAAACGAGTGCTTGACGGCGCGGCAAAATGGCTCTTATCGTCGCGCAATGCTCGAGTTGAGCAGGCGAGGCTTCAAAAAACGAGGGCCGCAGAAAGCGGCCCTCTTTTTTTGTCTCTCCACTCCGGAGAGGGGCGCTGCCGCAGCGGCGGCGCCCCATCCGGGAGATCAGGCGGCGATCTGCTTCGGCGCCTCGGTCGGGCCGACGGCGATCTTCACCGTGCGGGGCTTCTGCGCCTCCGGCACCTCGCGGACCAGCTCGATGTTGAGCAGGCCGTTCACGAGCGTCGCGCCGCTGACCTTGATGTAGTCGGCGAGCTGGAAGCGCCGCTCGAAAGCCCGGCCGGCAATGCCGCGATGCAGGAAGACCCGGCTCTTCTCCTCCTCGTCGGAGGTCGCCTTGGCCCGGACGGTCAAGGTGTTCTCGGAGGTCACGACCTCGAGGTCGTCCTCACCGAAGCCCGCCACCGCCATGGTGATGCGGTAGGCGTCCTCGCCGGTCTTCTCGATGTTGTAGGGCGGATAGGCCGGCGCCGCGGTGTCGAACTGCAGCGCGGAATCGAGAAGCCGCGACATGCGGTCGATGCCGATGGTCGAGCGGAACAGCGGGGACAGGTCAAGAGTACGCATGGATATCCTCCATTGAGCGATACCTGGGCGGCGCACCACATGGTCGCGCCGCGGTTTGCGATCGTGGCGACCCCGTCTGGGCGTCGCCACGATGCTGTATCTGGGGAGGATGAAATCCGGTTCAAGGGGGCGCCCCGCAGCACCCCAATCAAGCGAAAACGGCCGGTTACTGGGCGGTCCAGCCGCCGTCGACCGAGACGCTGGTGCCGGTGATCTGCTCGGCCGCGTCGGAGCACAGGAAGGCCACCGTGCCGCCCAGTTGCTCCGGCGTCACGAAGGTCATCGAGGGCTGCTTCTCGCCCAGAAGCTGCCGGGAGGCCTCTTCCTGGCTGATCCCCTTCTCGGCCGCGATCGCGCTGATCTGCTTCTCGACCAGCGGCGTCCGCACCCATCCCGGGCACACGGCGTTGCAGGTGATGCCGTTGCCGGCATTCTCCAGCCCCACCACCTTGGTCAACCCGATCAGCCCGTGTTTGGCCGCGACATAGGCCGCCTTGTGGGTCGACGCCACCAGGCCGTGGGCCGAGGCGATGTTGATGATCCGGCCCCAGCCCTGCTTCTTCATCTGCGGGATCGCCGCGGCGATGCCGTGGAACGCCGCCGACAGATTGATCGCGATGATGGCGTCCCACTTTTCGGCCGGGAACTCCTCTACCGGCGCGGTGAACTGGATGCCGGCATTGTTCACCAGGATGTCGACCCGGCCGAGCGTCTCGACCGTCGACGCGATCAGCCCGCGCACCGCATCGCCCTTCGACATGTCGGCGCCGTTGTAGACCGCGCGCACGCCGTGCTCGCGCTCGATGCCGCTGCGGATCGACTCGATCTCGCCGGCGTCGCCGAAGCCGTTCAGCACGATGTCCGCGCCCTGACCGGTCAGCACCTTGGCAATACCAAGCCCGATGCCGCTGGTCGATCCGGTGACGATCGCTACCTTGCCCTTCAACATGGGTCCGTTCCTTACGATGACGGGAGGGTGGAGTCTTCGTGGGCGCTCACTGTCTCAGCGCTTGAACAGCGCATCCGCGGCCGATTTGTGGCTCTGCTTTCCGGCGATCACACCGCGGGCGCGGGTGATCTCCGCCTCGAGCTCGGCGACATACTCCTCCAGCTCGGCGACCGAAAGGCCGTCCAGCGGCTTCGGCGGCGCCTTGCGCTGGCGCGGTTCGAGATCTTCCGGATCCATCGGCCATCTCCTTCGGCAGCGGATGGACAATCCTCGCGGGCGGCGCGAGGATCGGCAAGCCCGGAGCGTGAGCACCGGAGCGCCTTCACTGTCGACGGGCGACCTTAGGCCGCTCCATCCGACGCCCGGATGACGGCTGCATGACATTTCGGCCATCATCCGGCCCCTCCCGTAGACAGGGCGAGAGCCGATGACCAGCGTCCTTCCCGAGACCATGACCACGATCGTGATCGAGGCCCCCGGCGGGCCCGAGGTGCTGAAGCCGGCGACCCTGCCGGTGCCGTCGCCCGCGGCCGGCGAGATCCTGATCCGGGTCGAGGCCGCCGGCGTGAACCGGCCCGACGTGCTGCAGCGCCGCGGCTTCTACAATCCGCCGCCGGGCGCCAGCCCGCTGCCGGGGCTGGAGGTCGCCGGCACCGTCGCCGCCCTTGGCGCGGACGTCTCGGGCTGGAGCGTCGGCGACCCGGTCTGCGCCCTGGTCGCCGGCGGCGGTTATGCCGAGTACTGCGTCGCCCCGGCGCCGCAATGCCTGCCGGTGCCGAAGGGCCTGTCCGCGGCCGAGGCGGCGGGGCTGCCGGAGACCTTCTTCACCGTCTGGACCAATGTCGTCGACCGCGGCCGGCTGCAGGCGGGCGAGCGCTTCCTGGTGCATGGCGGGTCCAGCGGCATCGGCACCACCGCGATCCAGCTGGCCAAGGCCCGCGGCGCCACCGTCTTCGCCACCGCCGGCAGCGCCGAGAAGTGCCGCGCCTGCCGCGACCTCGGCGCCGATGTCGCGATCGACTATCGCGAGCAGGACTTCCTGGCCGTGGTGAAGGAGAAGACCGGCGGCCGCGGCGTCGACCTGATCCTCGACATGGTCGGCGGCGACTACGTCGCCCGCAACATCGACGCGCTGGCGGTGGACGGGCGGCAGGTCAGCATCGCCTTCCTGAAGGGTTCGAAGGTCGAGATCGACCTGCAGAAGGTGATGGCCAAGCGGTTGACCCTGACCGGGTCGACCCTGCGGCCGCGCAGCGTGGCCGAGAAGGGCGCCATCGCCGCAGCGCTGAAGGCCGAGGCCTGGCCGCTGATCGAGGCCGGCCAGATCAGGCCGGTGATCCACGCCACCTTCCCGCTGGCCCGCGCGTCCGAGGCCCATGCGCTGATGGAATCGAGCGCGCATGTCGGCAAGATCGTACTCCTCGCTTGACTTGCGGGCGCGACATCCCTAGGTCCAGCACCTTAGGGCGGCGCCGCGCCGACCCCGCTCCCCTCCCTTAAGCGCGAGTGCGAGAGGACAGGCCGGCCCCAAAAGGCCGGTCGCGGCGGGATCGCTTTGCGCAGAGGAGACCGAGAGGATGAACAAGCAACCGCTGATGCCGAAGGCGACTGCCGTCTGGCTCGTCGAGAACACCTCGCTCAGCTTCGACCAGATCTCCGCCTTCTGCGGGCTGCATGAGCTGGAGATCCGGGCGATCGCCGATGGCGAGGTCGCGATCGGCATGGTCGGGCTGGACCCGATCGTCAACGGCCAGCTGACCCAGGCCGAGATCGACCGGTGCCAGGCCGACCCCAGCGCCCGCCTGCGCATGGCGGTGTCGGACATGCCGCAGCCGGTCGCCCGCTCCAAGGGCCCGCGCTACACGCCGGTGACCAAGCGCGGCGACAAGCCGGACGCCATCGCCTATCTGCTGAAGGAGCATCCGGAGCTGTCGGACGCGCAGATCTGCAAGCTGATCGGCACCACCAAGCCGACCATCCAGGCGATCCGCGACAAGAGCCACTGGAATTCGCCGAACCTGAAGCCGCGCAGCCCGGTGATGCTGGGCCTTTGTTCCTACATGGAGCTGGATGCGGCCCTGACCAAGGCCCGTGCCAACCTGCCGCCGGGCGCGATCCCGACCCCGACCGTCAACTTCGACGAAGAGGTCGAGGAGAGCCACGAGGACTGAGGCGCGACTCGGGGCCTGAAACGACAAGGGCGGCGCCCCCCGGCACCGCCCTTTGGAATTTCGGAGATCCGTGATCTCTCCGTCAGGCGTGATCCAATCGCGCCATCTCATCCTTCAGTCTCAGCTTTTCCTTTTTCAGCCGGACGATCTCGATTTCGTCGGGTAGCGGGCGGTGGATCGCCTCTTCCAATGTGCGATCCAGGGCGGCGTGCTTTGTCCGAAGCGCTTCGATACGCTCTGCAACGGCCATCTCTCGCTCCTCTGTTAAAGCTGGACAGTGAGTTCAGCCCCTCCTTTTTCCGATATGTTACGCCCCGATGTCGGATGCAAGTCAACGAGGCTTCTATTCCTGATCCCTCGGCGAGACATTCGGTCGCCCTCCCCGGCACCCGGTATCCCGGGACATGAAATTTCCTTAACGGCGCGCTTTCCGACTCCTCCCGCCGCTTCGCTCGGCTAGTCTTGTGCAGTGCACAACAGCGAGGATGCAGTGCCATGGATGCCGAGACCGTGCGGAAGACCGCCTTCGCCATGCCGCTGACCAGCCCAGCCTTTCCGCCCGGGCCGTACCGCTTCGTCGACCGCCAGTATTTCATCATCCGCTACCGCACCGACCCCGAAGCACTGCGCCGGGTGGTGCCGGAGCCGCTGGAGATCGTCGAGCCGGTGGTGAACTACGAGTTCATCCGCATGCCGGATTCGACCGGCTTCGGCGACTATACCGAGAGCGGCCAGGTGATCCCGGTGCGCTACCAGGGCCAGATGGGCGGCTACACCCACCAGATGTTCCTGAACGACCATCCGCCGATCGCCGGCGGGCGCGAGCTGTGGGGCTTCCCCAAGAAGCTGGCCCAGCCGACCCTGGCGGTGGAGACCGACACGCTGGTCGGCACGCTCAACTACGGCTCGATCCGCATCGCCACCGGCACCATGGGCTACAAGCACCGCACCCTGGACCTGGCGGCCGAGGCCAAGGGGCTGGCCGCCCCGAACTTCCTGCTGAAGATCATCCCGCATGTCGACGGCAGCCCGCGGATCTGCGAGCTGGTGCGCTACTATCTCGAGGACATCACCATCAAGGGCGCCTGGACCGGGCCGGCGGCGCTGGACCTGTACCCGCATGCCCTGGCGCCGATCGCCGAGCTGCCGGTGCTGGAGGTGCTGTCGGCCAAGCATCTGGTCGCCGACCTGACGCTCGGCCTCGGCACCGTCGTGCACGACTATCTCGCCTGAAGGACGCCGGGGTACGGTTCGCCGCGCCCCGCCTGTTATAGTGCGGGGCCGGAGACCCGGCCCCGAGGAGAAGGCTGAATGCGTGGCGTGAAACGGAAGCAGGCGCGCAGCGCCCCGGGGCAGGTCGAGCGGCCGCCCTACGACGTCGTCGCCCTGGTGCTGCAGGGCGGCGGCGCGCTGGGCGCCTACCAGGCCGGGGTCTATGAAGGGCTGCACGAGGCCGGCATCCGCCCGACCTGGCTGGCCGGCATCTCGATCGGTGCCCTCAACACCGCGGTGATCGCCGGATCGCCCGAGGATGAGCGCGTCGACCGGCTTCGCGAGTTCTGGGAGACCATCTGCGCCATCCCGGTCGAATGGCCGGCAAGCGAGGGGCTGGCCGAGTCGCTGCCCTTCGCCTTCGACCTGCGCTCGGCCCACAACGCGGCGGCGGCGATGCGGGCGCTGTTCCAGGGCCAGCCCGGCTTCTTCAAGCCGCGCTTCCCGCCGCCCTTCCTGTCGCCCTTCGGCGGCGACGCCGCCACCAGCTTCTACGACACCAGCCCGCTGCGCGACACGCTGGTGCGGCTGGTCGATTTCGACCGGCTGAACTCCGGCGAGACCCGGGTCAGCGTCGGTGCGGTCAATGTTCGCACCGGCAACTTCGTCTATTTCGACACGGCCGAGCGCCGGCTGGGGCCGGAGCATTTCATGGC
>NZ_JBCNNF010000103.1:0-18384 GCF_039594555.1 Inquilinus sp. | reverse complement strand
CCAAGACGGCGCAGAGCCCGAAGCTGCGGGTCGTCGGCTTCGGCGCCGGCGACGGCGCGGCCCAGGCCAAGGCGCGGGCCGAGGCGGTGGCCGCGGCGCTGCGTGCGGCCGGCGTCGACCCGGCCCGAATCGTCACCGGCGGCGCGGCCGACACCCGGCCGAACATCACCGACGGGCAGGCCGCCCGCGTCGAAATCTACCTCGCCCAGTAAGGAATCTATCCGAGATCAAAGAGGCGATGAGCCAAGCGCGGGCAACCCCTCCAATGTCATGCCCGGGCTTGACCCGGGCATCCAGAGAGCGTCGACACCCTCTGGATTGCCGGGTCAAGCCCGGCAATGACAAAATAGGGAAGACCCCTTGTTTGGAGCATCGGGTCTCGGACGCACTCTAGGCTCAGCACCGGACGCCCCGACGGGCGTCGGGGGGATACGTCGATGACCGATCAGGACTTCCACCGAATCAAGCGCCTGCCGCCCTATGTGTTCGCCGAGGTGAACGCGATGAAGGCGGCAGCGCGAGCTCGGGGCGAGGACATCATCGATCTCGGCATGGGCAACCCCGACGGGCCGCCGCCGAAGCATGTCATCGAGAAGCTGGCCGAGGCGGCGCAGAACCCGCGCAGCCACGGCTATTCCACCTCGCGCGGCATACCGGGGCTGCGCCGGGCCCAGGCCGCCTACTACCAGCGCCGCTTCGGGGTCGAGCTCGACCCCGAGAGCGAGCTGGTCGTCACCATCGGGTCGAAGGAAGGCCTGGCCAACCTGGCCCAGGCGATCACCAGCCCGGGCGACATCATCCTGGTGCCGAACCCGAGCTATCCGATCCACATGTTCGGCTTCATCATCGCCGGCGCCGCCATCCGGTCGCTGCCGATCACGCCGGGCACCGACTTCATGGAGGTGCTGGAGCGGGCGGTGCGGCACAGCGTGCCGAAGCCGACCGCGCTGGTGCTGAACTACCCGTCGAACCCGACGGCCGAGGTGGTTGACCTCGACTTCTACCGGCCGATCGTGAAGTTCTGCCGCGAGCACGGCATCTGGATCCTGTCCGACCTGGCCTATGCCGAGATCTATTTCGACACGGCGCCGCCGCCCTCGATCCTGGCGATCCCCGAGGCGCGCGACATCGCGGTCGAGTTCACGTCCCTCAGCAAGACCTATTCGATGGCCGGCTGGCGCATCGGCTTCGCCGCCGGCAACAAGCGGCTGATCGCGGCGCTGGCCCGCGTGAAGTCCTATGTCGACTACGGCGCCTTCACGCCGCTGCAGGTGGCGGCGACCGCGGCGATCAACGGGCCGCAGGACTTCATTGACGAGATGCGGGCGCGCTACCGCCTGCGCCGCGACACGCTGGTCGAGGGGCTGCGCGCCGCCGGCTGGCCGGTGGAGAAGCCCGAGGCCAGCATGTTCGTCTGGGCCCAGATCCCGGAGCCCTTCGCCCGCGGCGGATCGCTGGCCTTCTCCAAGCTGCTGCTGGAGGAGGCCGGGGTGGCCGTGGCGCCGGGCGTCGGTTTCGGCGAATACGGCGACGGCCATGTCCGCATCGCGCTGGTGGAGAACCACCAGCGCATCCGCCAGGCCTGCAAGAATATCAAGACGTTCCTCAGCCGGCGCCGCAACGATCCGCAGCCGGTCAGCCTGAAAGCGGTCTCGTGACTCCCGTCCTGAAAATCGGCATCGCCGGCCTGGGCACGGTCGGCGGCGGCGTGCTGCGCCTGCTGCAGGCGCATGGCGACCTTTTGGCCCAGCGCAGCGGCCGGCGCATCGTCGTCACCGCCGTCTCTGCCCGCGACCGGCACCGTGACCGCGGCGTGCCGCTCGACGGCGTGCGCTGGTACGACGACGCGGTGGCCCTGGCGGCCGACCCCGAGGTCGATGTGGTGGTCGAGCTGATCGGCGGGGCCAATGGCGTGGCCAAGAGCGTCTGTGAGACCGCGATCGCCCATGGCAAGCCGGTGGTCACCGCCAACAAGGCGCTGCTGGCCGTGCACGGCCCGGCCCTGGCCGCGGCGGCGGAGGAGGCCGGCGTGGCCCTGGCCTTCGAGGCGGCGGTGGCCGGCGGCATCCCGGCGATCAAGGGGCTGCGCGAGGGGCTGGCCGGCAACCGCATCGACGGCGTGTTCGGCATCCTCAACGGCACCTGCAACTACATCCTGACCGAGATGCGGACCACGGGGCGTGAGTTCGCCGAGGTCCTGGCCGAGGCGCAGAAGCTCGGCTATGCCGAGGCCGACCCCAGCTTCGACGTCGATGGCGTCGACGCCGCGCACAAGCTGGCGGTGCTGGCCGCCCTGGCCTTCAACGCCCGGGTCGAGTTCGACGACCTGCATATCGAGGGCATCCGCCAGGTCTCGGCGCTCGACATCGCCTATGCGCAGGAGCTGGGCTACCGCATCAAGCTGCTGGGCATCGCCCGGCGGACGGAGGAGGGGCTGTCGCTGCGCGTCCACCCCTGCATGGTGGCCGAGGCCTCGCCGATCGCCCATGTCGAGGGCGTGTTCAATGCCGTGGTGGCGCAGGGCGACTTCGTCGGCCAGGTGATGATGACCGGCCGCGGCGCCGGCGCCGGCCCGACCGCCTCCGCCGTCGTCGCCGACCTGGTCGATCTGGCCCGCGGCCTCAAGGTGCCGACCCTCGGCATCCCGGCCGCACGGCTGGAGCGTGCCGCCGTGCTGCCGATGGACCATCGCCGCGGCGCCTACTATCTGCGCCTGATGGTGGTCGACCGCCCGGGCGTGATCGCCGACGTGGCCGCCGCCATGCGCGACCAGCAGATCTCGGTCGAGAGCCTGCTGCAGCGCGGCCGGTCCCCCGGCGACGCGGTGCCGCTGGTGATCATCACCCATGAGACCGACGAGGCGGCGATGACCCGGCTGCTGGCGGCGCTGGGCGCGCTGGATGCCGTTCTAGAGCCGCCGCACGTCATTCGCATCGAAGACCTGTGATCATTCCCGGTACCGGCTGTCACGGAAAGCCGGTACACCCGTCGCACGATGTGTCCGCCGCCGCCCGTGAGGGCAGATGCGGCGGAGACGAGACCGAAAGGATCGGAGAGACGATGAAACGGCCGGAAGCCAAGTCCCAGGTGATGGACCGCAACCTCGCGCTCGAGGTGGTGCGGGTGACGGAAGCCGCAGCCCTCTCCGCCTCGCGGCTGATGGGCCGCGGCGACGAGCGCCAGGCGGACCAGGCGGCGGTCGACGCGATGCGGCAGGCGCTGAACAGCCTGGCCATCGTCGGCGAGGTGGTGATCGGCGAGGGCGAGCGCGACGAGGCGCCGATGCTCTATATCGGCGAGAAGGTCGGCGCCGGCGACGGGCCGGAGATCGACATCGCCCTCGACCCGCTGGAGGGCACCACCATCACCGCCAAGGGCGGCCCGAACGCGCTGGCGGTCATCGCCATGGCCAACAAGGGCGGCTTCCTCAAGGCGCCCGACGTCTACATGGACAAGATCGCGGTCGGCGGCGACCTGCCGAAGGACCTGATCGACATCGACTCGACCCCGGCGCAGAACCTCAAGGCGCTGGCCCTGGCCAAGCGGGTCGCGGTCTCCGACCTCGTGGTCTGCGTCCTCGACCGGCCGCGGCACCAGGAGCTGATCGCCAAGATCCGCGAGGCCGGCGCCCGGATCATGCTGATCTCCGACGGCGACGTGTCCGGCGTCATCGCCACGGCCCAGGCCGAGACCGGCGTCGACATGTATCTCGGCACCGGCGGCGCGCCCGAGGGCGTGCTGGCGGCCTCGGCGCTGCGCTGCATCGGCGGCCAGATGCAGGGCCGCCTGCTGTTCCGCAACGACGATGAGCGCGAGCGCGCCAAGCGCCAGGGCATCGAGGACTTCACCCGCGTCTACGGGCTGATGGACCTGGCCGGCGGTGACGTGATGTTCGCGGCCACCGGCGTCACCACCGGCCCGATGCTGCGCGGCGTCCGCCTGATCCCGGGCGGCGCCATCACCCATTCGATCGTCATGCGCTCGAAGAGCGGCACCGTCCGCACCATCGAGGCGCGGCACGATTTCCGCCGCAAGGCCGGCTTCGAGTTCGTCGGCGGCTGAGGACAGCATAGCGGGGGCGGCCCTCTGACGGGCGCGGCCTCCACCGTCATTGCGAGGAGGCGAAGCCGACGAATCCATCCAGGGGCGGCTCGCGGGCGGCCCCTGGATTGCTTCGCTGCGCTCGCAATGACGAGTCGGGTGGGGATGAGGGGGATCGTGCCATGAGGATGGGGCGTTGACGGGTCCGGCGCTGTTCGGCGTCGAACGCTCCGCCAAGGGCGCGCGCTGGATCGGCCGCGCCGCCGACGACCGGCTGGCGCTGGCGCTGTCCCAGCGCCACGCTTTGCCAGAGATCGTCGCCCGGGTGCTGGCGGCGCGCGGCGTCAGCCTCGACGACGCGCCCGCCTTTCTGAACCCGACGCTGCGGGCGCTGCTGCCCGACCCTTCGGTGCTGCGCGACATGGACCGCGCGGCGGCGCGCATTGCCCGGGCGGTGACGGCCGGCGAGGGCATCGCCGTGTTCGGCGACTACGACGTCGACGGCGCCACCTCGACCGCGCTCATGGTCCGCTACCTGCGCGCGCTCGGCATCGAGCCGCAGATCCACATCCCCGACCGCATCGCCGAGGGCTACGGCCCGAACGCCCAGGCGCTGGAGAAGCTGCGCGCCGGCGGCGCCGGGCTGGTGGTGACGGTCGATTGCGGCACCACTGCCTTCGACGCGCTGGAGGGGGCCGCGGCGTCCGGCCTCGACGTGGTGGTGATCGACCACCACACGGCGGAGCCGCGCCTGCCGAAGGTGGCGGCGGTGGTCAACCCGAACCGGCTGGACCAGGATCCGGGCCTCGGCCAGCTCGCCGCCTGCGGCGTCACCTTCCTGGCGCTGGTGGCGCTGAACCGCGTTTTGCGCCAGGCCGGCATTTTCGCCAATCGCAAGGAGCCGGACCTCTTGGCGCTGCTCGACCTGGTGGCGCTGGGCACGATCTGCGACGTGGTGCCGCTGACCGGGCTGAACCGGGCGCTGGTGGGGCAGGGGCTGAAGGTGATGGCGCAGCGCCGCAACACCGGCCTCGCCGCCCTGGCCGATGTGGCGCGGGTGACCGAGACGGTCGACGCCTACCATGCCGGCTACATCCTGGGGCCGCGGATCAATGCCGGCGGCCGCATCGGCCGGGCCGATCTCGGCGCCCGCCTCCTGGCCACCGAGGACAAGGCCGAGGCGGCGCGGATCGCGGCCCTCTTGGACGAGCACAATGTCGACCGCAAGACGGTCGAGGCCGAGGTGATGGCCGCGGCGATCGCCCAGGTCGAGGCATCCGAGGCGGGGCCGGTGATACTGGTGGCGGGGGAGGGCTGGCATCCCGGCGTGGTCGGCATCGTCGCCGGCCGGCTGCGCGAGCGCTACGGCCGCCCGTCCTGCGTCGTCGGGTTCGAGGGCGGCATCGGCAAGGCGTCGGGCCGCTCGGTGCCCGGCGTCGATCTCGGCGCCGCGGTGATCGCGGCGCGTCAGGCCGGCCTGCTGCTCTCCGGCGGCGGCCACCGCATGGCCGCGGGCTTCACCGTCCGGCAGGAGCGTCTGGCCGAACTGCGGACCTATCTGGCCGAGCATATCGACGGCCAGGTCGACGAGCCGATGGTGCCGTTGGTCGAGCTGGACGGCACGCTGGTGGTGGAGGCGGCGACGGTCGAACTGGCGGAGACCTTGTGCTGCCTGGGCCCGTTCGGCGCCGGCAACCCGGAGCCGCGCTTCGCCCTGCCGCGGGTGCGGGTGGTGGCGGCGTCGGTGGTGGGCAGCGGCGGCCATGTCGCCTGCACCCTGGTGGGGCCGGATGGCGGCCGGCTGCGGGCGATCGCCTTCCGCTGCGCTGACCAGCCGGTGGGCCAGGCCCTGCTGCGCCGCGACGCGCTGCTGCATGTCGCCGGCACGCTCCGGCTCGACCGCTGGAACGGCAACACCCGGGTGCAGCTGTTCATCGACGACGTGGCGCCGCTCTGGGCCGAAAACGCTTGATTTCCCCAGCCGCTGCCGGTAGGTATCCGCGCCGCGCCGACCCCTTCGTCTAGAGGCCTAGGACATCGCCCTTTCACGGCGGTAACACGGGTTCGAATCCCGTAGGGGTCGCCACTTCGGTACAAAACGAAGTACCTCCGGCGCCACGGGGTTCCGTGTTGACCGCAGCGGCAAGCGTCCGCAGCAGCGCGCTCTTCGAGCCTGTAATCCGGATCTTTCGGCCGTCGATGACATCGGCGCGCGGCGTTCAGCGCGCGGAGTGGCCTGAACCGGACGTTCGCCGGCGGCCGGTCCTGATCGAGCTGACGGCTGAAACGGATCGCCGCGACGCCTCGACACTGCGAATGCCGACATGATCCTCGGACGCGGTGGCGGCGACGGACATCTGCTGGACTGGATGTTCGGCTGTATCAATCGCACCCCGGGCGCGATTCGAGCCTTTCGACCGCGCCGTCTACAAGGCGGCCGCGCGGGAGCCGGGGGCGATCACGGCAGAGCACAGATGGTATCAGACTGTTGGTCAGGACATTCAAGACCTCGACACCTATCCCAAGCCTGCCGCGCCCGTGCTCGGCATCGGCGGGATCAGCACGCCGTTTCTGAAAGCCTGCCTCGATCGGTACGCGCGGAACGCGACAATGATCGAATTCGAGGGGACGGGGCATTGGATCGCGGAGGAGCGACCAGCCCAGACCACTGCGGCGATCCTGGAGTTTCTTCGTCAACCTTGAGCGAAGTCCATCGCCTCGGCCGGTCCGGAACATGTCCGTTCTGCGGCGGCCGCCGAAGTGTCTCCTTTTGGCGCCTGCGGGAAGCCGACGCTACGGCGTGCCGAGCATATCCGGAGGATATGTTGCCGCCAGATGGTCGATGAAACCCCGCACCGCAGGCGGCAGTCCGCGCCGGGTGGTGAAAACAAGGTGGACGATCCCCTCGTAGCCGGACCACTCCGGAAACACGCGGATGAGGTGCCCTGCCTCGAGGTGATCGCGGCAGCTGTGGTCCGGGAGCAGCGCGACGCCCAGCCCTGCCACCGCAGCCTCGCGGATCGCCCCGAAGTCGCTGCAGCTCATCCGCGGTGAATGTCGAAGGACGTGGGCTGCCCCGCCCGAATGCTCGAGATGCCATTCGATCTCGTCGGCGTCGTCGACGGTCGCGAGCGTTGGAAGCGAGGCCAGCGCTTCGAGGCTGGACCCCGCTTGCTTCGCGACCCGTGGGGCGGCCACGAGAATGCGCCGGGACCGGCCGAGCGATCGCATGGTGAGCGCGGCGTCCCCCGTCAGAGCCGTGCGAACCCGTAGAGCGACATCGATACGCTCGGCAATGAGATCGACCGGCCGGTCGATCGCGATCATCTGGAGCCTGACCTTCGGGAACCTCGCCAGATACAGTGGTATGATCGGGGCGAGGATCTCGACCAGACCTGTTGGACAGCTGAACCGCACCCGGCCATGCGGCTCCGCCTGCGCCTGCGCCACCACCGCTTCGGCCTGCTCGGCATCCAGCATGATTGCACGGCAGCGCTCATAGAAGGCGCGTCCAACCTCCGTCACCTGGAACCGACGGGTGGAGCGTTCGATGAGGCGAACGCCGAGTCTGGCCTCCAGCCGGGCGATCCTTCGGCTCAGCTTCGACTTCGGCTGATGCAGAGCGCGGCCGGCCGGCGCGAAGCCTCCATGGGCCACGACTTCAGCGAAATAGACGTAGTCGTTAAGATCGGGCATCGGTTCAGCGTTCCTTTTTCGGAACGATGAGTGTCACAATCGGCGTCTTCATGCATCAGCGTTCTGAGGGCATCTCCTCCGTGGATGGCGAGCGGTTCGCCGTCGCGAGGAGATCAATGATGAGCAGCAGATTTGAAGGCAAGGTCGTGGTCGTCACCGGGGGTACCAGCGGCATCGGCCTCGCGACGGCCAGGGCGTTCGCCGAGGAAGGCGCCTCTGTCTTCATCACCGGCCGTCGCCAAGGCGCTCTGGATGAAGCGGTGAAAGCGATCAGGGGGCGGGTGACCGGCATTCGCGCGGACATGTCCGTGCTCGCCGATATCGACAGGCTCTATGACGCCGTACAGCAAAGGCATTCGCAGATCGACGTGATCTTCGCGAATGCCGGCGGCGGCGAGTTCAGCGCCCTCGGCGAGATCACAGAGGCGCATTTCGAGCGGACATTTGCGACCAATGTGAAAGGCACCCTCTTCACGGTCCAGAAGGCGCTGCCGCTTCTGCGGGATGGTGGTTCGATCGTGCTCAACGCCTCGACCACGAGCGTCAGCGGCACCCCTGCCTTCAGCGTCTACAGCGCCACCAAGGCTGCTGTCCGCAGCTTCGCCCGCAACTGGATCCTTGACCTGAAGCAACGCCGGATTCGCGTCAACGCGGTCAGCCCCGGCGTAACCGATACGGCCGGGCTGGACGTCCTGTTCGGTGGCGGCGACACGGCGGCAGGCATCAAATCCAACCTCGTCGAACTGATCCCAGCGGGGCGGATCGGCCGGCCCGAGGAAATCGCGAAGGCCGTTCTCTTCCTCGCCTCGGATGACGCGAGCTTTATCAACGGGATCGAGCTGTTCGTGGATGGCGGGCAGACGCAGATCTGACATCTCAAGAGATCGCGACCGCGTCACCTGCGGCGATGTACGCCCAGAGTTTGAGCTTCGAGTCCCGACTCTCGAGCGGCAGCTCCATGTTGGCGTGCAGCCTGACAGCCATCGTCGCAGTCGGACGGGTTTGAAATCCCTGCGGGCTCGGGTGTGTAACGCGCCCGAGCTCCCACTCTCTTGACTTGCCCTGCCCAGTGGCAGCTTCGGTCGCGTGCGGTCATGTCCGGTTCCGGGTTCCCACCGGATTGGCAGGTTTTGGGCGTCCTGATCGGGTCGGCCCGGTCGGGACGGTCCGAATTCTGCGGGTTTGCCGAGGCAGTCACCGGCCATCAAAAATGGTCGGTGAAGTCCGGCCCGGTGAGCGGTCGCGAAGCGCAAAGAGCAGAAGCGACGCCAAGCTCGCCAAATGGCAGCTTCGACGAGCGGGCTCCTCCGATGTCTCAAGTGTTCCTGCGTCTAGGAGTGACGGCTTGCGACATATCGTGGCTCTTGGCCGTCAGGAAATTTCTCTCAGAGACATTATCTGTCGGATGGGATAATTATTGGCAATTATAAAATCATTGTCTGAAACAATACATCAATACTCGTGCGGGCGTGGCAGGCGATGTGAGGGGCCGAGCCTCTGCCCGGCGGGAGGCATCGATGGATCGCAAATCAGGTTTCCAGTCGGCTGGTCTCGCGGCTCTCAAATCCCTGACCGCGGTGCCGCTGGTCCTCGTCATTGCGGTGTCCATCGGGCGGGCGGCGACCATCGAGGTCCGCCTGGAGCCGAACCAGACCATCAGGCAATTGGCGGAACGCTACCTCGGCGATCCCGATCTCTGGCCGGAGATCCTGAAGGCCAGCGATGTGGCGTCGGTCGCCCAGCTGTCGCCGGGACAGCTGCTGCGGATCCCCGTTGACGTGATCGCCGCGACGGAGCGCGCCCTGGTTCGCTGCGCCGACCAGATCCGGCTGGCCAACCTGGCCGGAGCCCAGCTCTTCGCGCCGGACGAGATCGGCCGCGCCATCGGCCTCCACGACCGGGCGCTCGGCCGCCGTGTCGAGCGCGCCTGGAGCGACGCCAGGGACCTGGCGCTCGAATCCCGGTCCCAGGCCGAGAAGGCCCTTGCCATAGCCGAGCGGAGCCGCGACGAGGCGGCCGAGGCCTTGCTGAGCGACAAGAACGGGTGGGTCGAGGCCCAGAAGCCGAAGGACTTGGCCTGGAACGACGTGACGCTCCGCGCCATCCTGGTGGAACAGGAGAAGGTTCGCACTCTGTCGGAATCGACGGCACAGCTGACCTTCCGCGATGCCAGCCGGCTCCGGCTCAACGCCAATTCGAACGCCGTCATCCAGGAGATGCGCTACGACCCGCTGACCCGACATGAGGAGGCGAAGGTCAGCCTGGTCGAAGGCGATTTCTATGCCCTTCTCGCCGGTGAGAGCGACCGCACGAGCTTCGCCGTCGACATTCCGGAAGCGAAGGCACACATCGAGTCCGGGGATTTCTGGGTCAGCAGCGGCGGCGAAGGCGCCAAGTTCACCAACTACGACGACCGCCCGGTCGCCGTCGCGACCAGGGATGAGACGGTCGTGCTGGGGCGAAACGAAGGAATCGTCCTCTCCGCCAAGGGCAAGGCCGGCGAGAAGCGCGACGTGCTCGAAGCGCCCGGCCCGACCGCGCCGGCCAATGACGACACCGCCTACGGCACCTCGGTCGATCTCGCCTGGACCGGACCCGAGGGGGTCGCGGGCTACTGGCTGGAGATCGGGGCCGAGCAGTCCTTCGACACCATGCTGGTCTCGGAGTTCGGACTTCAGAAGCCTGCCTATCGCGTCGAGCACCTGCCGCCCGGCACCTATTACTGGCGGGTCTCGGCGCTCGATGCCTTCGGCCTGCCCGGTGAGCGGAGCACGCCCTGGCGCTTCGCCGTGATGGTCGACAATGTCCCGCCCTTCCTTAGGGTCGATGCGCCGGAGGAGGGGGCGATCGAGCGTGACGGAGCGATCGAGGTCCGCGGCGAAACCGAGCCCGGCGCCGCGGTGTCCGTGAACGGGCAGCCGGTCGAGGTGACCGCCGCCGGCCGGTTCGCCGGGCCGGTCGCCGCGGGCGAGGGCGACAGCAGCGTCGAGGTCGCGGCCACCGACCGCGCCGGCAACGTCACCCGGCTGCAGCGCCGGTTCAGCGTCATGCCTGACCGGTCCGAGGCGGTCATGCTGGATCCGTCGGTGCCGCGGGATCGGGCGGGGCGGGTGCTGGCGGCCGGCGACACGGCCTCCCTGGCCGGCCGCGCCAAGCCGGAATCGCGCATCGATGTCGTCGGCGCCGACGGCACCCTGCGCGGGTCAACGGCCAGCGATGCTGCCGGCCGCTTCGCGCTCAACATCGCGCTCGGCGCCGATGAGGAGGCGCTCTCGATCGTGGTGACGGCCCCGTCCGGCTTCCGCAGCGCCCAGCGCATCGAGGTCGCGGTCGACCGCCAGCGGCCCCTGATCACTCTTTCGGAGGAATTGCCCCGCCTGACCGCATCTGGAACGCTCTTCGTCAGGGGGCAGGTGGCCAAGACCGGCGCGACGCTCCGCATCAATGGCGGCGAGGCCGGGCTGAAGGACGGCGCCTTCGATGAGATCGTCAGCCTGCGCGTCGGCGACAACCCGATCGAGCTGGTCGCCACCGACACGCTCGGCAACACCGATGTGGTCCGGTTCACGGTCACGCTGGACCAGGAGCCGCCCCGGCTGGTGGAGGCGAAGCTCACGCCCGAGGTGGGGGAGGCCGGGTCGACCGCGGTGCTCGAGATCCGCGCCTCCGACGCGTCGGGGCTGGCGGCGACCGCGCTCGCGACCGTCGGATACGGGACAGGGACGGCGGATGCGGTGCTCCGGTTCAACCGGGCCGCCCAGGCCTATCAGGGATCGCTTCCCGTTCCCCGCGGCGAGCTGAAATCGGCCGCGGTCAGGACGGTGGAGCTCACGGATGCGGCCGGCAACCGGCAGTCCTACCGCATCAATTGACCGGGAGATCGTTCGGGCAAGCACGGTCGGGGCCAGGAACATGAGGGCAGGTCGGACGAGAGGATGGCTATTCGTCGTTGCTGCGGCTGTGCTGGCGGGCGCATCGGCATCGCCCGCATCCGCGGCCGATGAACGGCCGGCCCTCATCACCTACGGCCCCAAGGCGCTGACCCGGGAAGGCGACTTCTACCGCCAGCAGACGATCTTCATCAGCGTGCCCGAGGGGGTAGCCGGGCGGCTGTGGATCAATGTGTTCGACCCCGGGATCAGCCCGGAATACGACCAGGCCACGGGCCTGCCCGGGGCGAGCCGGACCCGCTATGCGGTGTTCGGCGGCCCCGGCGCCTTCTGGCTCCCGCCGCTGGTCCCCGCCGTTCCGGCGCCGGAACAGGAGGCGGCAGGCACGCTGATCGCCGACGAGGTGTACGGCAGCGAGGCGGACGCGATCGGCCGGTGGAAGACCGTGGCGGTGGTAGACCCGCGCCAGGGCGATGCCGTCGACGGGCGGCGGATCTTCCGCCTGCTGGTGCAGGGCGTGGCCGGGGCGGCCGGCAATGTCTTCGACGTCGCGGTGAGCGCGCGGGAGACGCGGCCGCTGGTGCCGGAGGGGCTGGAGATCTTCGCCTACCGGCCGGTGGTGCGCGTTCCCGACTCCCGGTCCTTCGCCGAGCTGCGGTTCCGCCCGCCGCCCGGGGACGGCCGGCTGGTCGTCCACAATTTCGACCTGGCCTACGGGTCGCTCGACCTGACCACGGCCTTCACCTCCATGCCGCTGAAGGCATCCGGCCAGGACGAATGGCAGGCGGCCGAGATGCCTGCCGATGCCGGGCTGGGCGGGGCGGAAGCAGCCCTGGAATTCGGCCGCGGCGTGGAGATGCCGAACGACGCCACCTTCATGATCGCAGATGGCGCCGGCAATCCCGTGCCGTTCCAGCTTCCGGTGAAGCTCTGGCCGGCCCTGGCGCGGCCGAAGCCCGCGATCGACCGGTCCGACCTGGCCGCCTGCGGATCCGTCTCCTTCGATGCCGGCCGGTCGACGGATCCGAAGGGCGGGTCGCTCGCCTACCGCTGGGATTTCGGCGACGGCGCCACCGCGGAAGGGCCGCTCGTCCGCCATGACTACAGCGGGCCGGGCCGTTTCAAGGCCCGGCTGGAGGTCCTCGGCTCCTCCTCCAGGATCGGTGACGGCGCGGCCGCCGAGGTCGATATCGATGTTCCGGTGCGGCCGGAGGCGCGCCTGGGGGCCCCGCTGTCCGCCTCGGTCGGGGCCGATGTCGCGTTCGACGGCAGTGCCTCGGTCGCGGGCCGTCTGCCGATCCGGCATATGACCTGGCACTTCAACGACGGCGACACCCTCCTGGGCGCCCATGTCGGCCGGCGGTTCGACCGGCCGGGCCGCTATCTCGCCAGCCTGACGGTCGATGACGGCTCCGGCCAGCCCTGCGGCGCCGACACCGCGGAGGCGTCGATCGTCGTCAACACGCCGCCCGTGGCCGTCCTGGGCCCCGCGCGGCGCGTCTCGGTCGACGAGACGATCGCCTTCGACGCCCGCCAATCCTTCGACCCGGATGGGCGGATCACTGCCTATCAGTGGGATTTCGGCGACGGCACGCGCAGCGATGCCGCCCAGCCGGCCCATGCCTACAGCCGGCCCGGCACCTACACGGTCCGGCTGACCGTCGCCGATGATGCCGGGCTGCCCAACTCCACCGCGTCAGAGACGGCGGCCGTCATCGTCAACGCGCCGCCCCTGTCGGTGGCCGGCGCCGACAAATCCGCCGCCATCGGCGAGCCGCTGGTGTTCGACGGCTCCGCCTCAAGCGATCCGGACGGGCGTGTGCTGACCTGGGACTGGGATTTCGGCAATGGCGACACGGGGACGGGGCAGAAGACCACCTATGCCTTCGCACGGCCCGGCACCTACACGGTCCGCCTCACCGTCCGGGACGATTCCGGCACCGGCTCGGCCACGGGCGAGAGCACGCTCAGTGTCCGCGTCAACGATCCGCCCGTCGCGCTCGCCGGGCCCGACCAGTTGGTCACCGCCAGCGTCGTCGCCTTCGACGGCACCGGCTCCTTCGATCGTGACGACGCGATCGCGCAATATGCCTGGGATTTCGGCGACGGCACCACCGGCACCGGCCCCAGGCCGACCCATCTCTACCAGGCGACCGGGCGCTACCAGGTGCGCCTGACCGTGACGGACCGGTCGGGGACGAAATGGAGCTCGTCGACCGACGGCATGACCGTGACGGTCAATGCCCGCCCGGTCGCCGATCCCGGCGCTGACAGGATCGTCGCGCCGGGGGAGAAGGTGGTGTTCGACGGCAGCCGGTCGGTCGACCCCGACGGGGACATCACCGACTATCGCTGGGATTTCCGCGACGGCAGCACGGGCCGGGGCCGCATCGCGTCGCACAGCTTCGCCCGGCCGGGGCTGTACGATGTCAGGCTGGCGGTGGCCGACGACAGCGGCGATGCCGACGCCGTCGACTACAAGGAGGTGCGGATCACGGTCAATGCCGCGCCGGTCGCCGATCCGGGCGGGGACCTGATCGTCGCCCCCGGCGACAAGGTCAGGCTCAGCGCCGAAAACTCCTACGATCCCGACGGCCGGATCACGAGCTATCGCTGGGATTTCAGCGATGGCAGCGCCCCCGCCACCACCGCGCGGGTCGAACGCAGCTTCGCCGCGCCGGGGCTGTACACCGCCCGCCTCACCGTCGCCGACGACAGCGGCGCGTCGAACGGCTTCAACGCCCGCGAGATCACGATCGCGGTCAATCATCCGCCGGTGGCGGATCCCGGCCGCGACAGCCTGACGGAAAGCCTGATCGTCTCCTTCGACGGCACCGCCTCGCTGGACCCGGATGGCGACGCGCTCACCTACCGCTGGGATTTCGGCGACGGTGCCTCGGCCGCCGGCGCCAAGGTCCAGCACGGCTATGCCGCCGCCGGAACCTATCCGATCATCCTGGTGGTCGATGACGGCAAGGGGCTGCGCAACTCCGTCGCCCAGGCCGCCAGGTCGCTGGTGATCCACCAGCCGCCGGTCGCGGATGCCGGTGGCAATCGCCAGGTCTGCACCGGGGACGTCATCACCTTCGACGGGTCCAAATCCGTCGACCCGCAGGGCGGTGCCCTGCGCTACGCCTGGAATTTCGGCGACGGCTCGACCTCCGGCATCGTCAACCCGACCAAGGCCTATCGCAGCGGCGGCGTCTATCCGGTCACCTTGACGGTGCAGGACAGCGCCGGCCTCGCCAACAGCGAGGACGTCGACACCGTGTCGGTCAAGGTCGACCAGGGACCGTCGGCGGATGCCGGGCCGGACATCGAAGCCTGCGCCATGTCGCCGATCGATTTCGACGCCTCGCGCTCCTTCGACCCGAACGGCACGATCAAGCGCTACGACTGGGATTTCGGCGACGGCAAATTCGCGATCGGCGAGAAGCCTAACCACGTCTATGAGCATCCGGGCGACTATCGGGTGTTCCTGAAGATCGAGGGCCAGCGCCTCGGCCAGTGCGATCCGCACTCCACCGACGAGATGTCGGTGCGGATTCTGCAGGGCCCTGTCGTCAAGATCGACGCCCGCGCCGCCGCGCCGCTCGGCGAGGTCGCCTTCGACGGCTCCGGCTCGCAGATGCCGGGCGGCAGGATCACCGGCTGGCATTGGGATTTCGGGGATGGCGGCGCCGCCGAGGGCGCGGCCGTCAGGCACGTCTTCACCGAGCCCGGGCGCAAGAAGGTCACGCTGACCGTGACCAGCGATTCCGCCTCGCCCACCTGCCAGCGCGTGGCCGCCACCCATGTGGTCACCGTCAACGCGCCGCCGGTCGCGGCGATCGCCGGGCCGGACAGCGCCTCCGAGGGCGAGGAGGTGCTGCTGGATGCCGGGCCGTCGCACGACCAGGACGGGGCGATCGCCACCTATAGCTGGGATTTCGGCGACGGCGGGACGGCCACGGGGGTGCGGGCCAGCCACCGCTTCGCCGCGGCAGGCCAATACAGGGTGCGCCTGACAGTGGCCGACGAGGCCGGGGTCGAGAACTCCGCCGCAACGGTGGAGAAGCCGCTGACCGTGCGCCCGCCGCCGGCGCCCGACATCGCGCTGCCCGCCGCCGCCTGCATCGGCGAGGATGTCCGCCTCGCCGTCAAGGGAACGGCCGCGAAGCCGATGGAAAACGGCTGGCGGGACGCAGGCACGGCGGACGGCACCCACAGCTTCGTGCGCCGCTTCGACACGCCGGGCCGCTACGACGTGACGATCATCCCGGATGACGGCCGCGACCTGGCCAGCAGCCGCCGCCCGCTGACCCGCATGCTCCACATCAACCGGCCGCCGGTGGCGATGCTTGGCCCGCAGCGCCTCGTCTGTCCGATGGCCGAGATCGTCTTCGACGGCGCCTCGTCCTACGACCCGGACGGCCGCATCACCCGCTATCAATGGGATTTCGGCGATGGCGGCAGCGCGCAGGGCCCGACCGCCAGCCACAGCTTCGCGGCGCCGGGGACCTATGACGTGGCCCTGACCGTGACCGACGACACGGAGTCGAGTTGCGCCTCGACCCGCAGATCGGTGCAGGTGGTGGTCAATGCGCCACCGGTCGCCGATGCCGGTCCGCCCTTCGCGGCCTTCGTCGGCGGCGCCGCGGATGCGGTGCTGCTCGACGGCACCCGGTCCCGCGACCCCGACGGCGGCGCCCTGACCTATGTCTGGCGGATCGGCGACGGCACCACCGAATCCGGCGAGCGCGTCCGCCACCTGTTCCGGCAGGCCGGCGACATCCCGATCGATCTGACGGTCACCGACGGTTCCGGGCTGCCCTGCGGCACCGCGACCGGCAGCACCGTCGCCACGGTCCGACGCCACGACCCGATGCAGGTGACCGAGGTGCCGCCGGCCGTACCGCCGGTCCCCCCGCCGGATTGAGGCCGGCCGCCGTGGGCATCCTGTCGCGGGCGTTCCGCCTCCGTCTCCTGTCGCTCAGCCTCCGCCGCAAGCTGCTGCTGTTCTCGGCGCTGATCGCGGCGCTGCCGCTGCTGTTCGCCGGCCAGTCGCTGATCCGGATCGCTCGCGACGAGATGAAGAGCGTGGCCAATGAACGCCTCGTCACCACCGTCCGCGAGGTGACGGGCCAGATCGACGACATCTACGAGCGGGCCTGGCTGGCGCCCCTCATGCTGATCCGCAGCGCTATCGACAGCGACAAGATCAGCGTCGGGGAGAAGGTCGCCATCCTCACCCATGGCATCGCCCGGCTGCCGGACATCGTCGCCCTGCAGATCACGCTCGACGGTGGCCGGCTGCCGCTGGTGATCTCGCAGAACCGTTTCAGCACCAGGCTCACCGAGGCGGGCGTCGACCCGCTGAATGTGCTTCGGGCACCGCCGGAGGTGATGCTGGCCGCCGCGGACTCCGACGAGGAGGCGGATGTACGGGTCACCGCCGTGGTCTACGAGCCCAAGACCGAGACCTGGCTGGCGACCGTCGCGCTGCCGCTCGAGAGCCGCTTCAGCGGGGCGCGCGCCGTGCTGTCGGCGAAGATCGATCTCGGCCGGATCCGGGGCTTCATTATGAGCCAGCCGTTCCGCCAGGTCGGCATGATCACCACCGTCGATGCGGAAGGGCGGAAGCTGTTCGACACCGAGCTCAACGAATTCGGCCAGGTGAAGCAGCTGGGGCGGCGCGACATCGTCGGGGAGGCGCTGGCCGCGCGCACCGGCAACCGTGCCCGCGCGATCAGCGTCGACACCTTCCTGCGGCCGGACGGCACCGCGATGCTCGGCGCCTTCGCCTTCACCCGCAGCTTCGACTGGGCGGTGATCGTCGAGCAGCGGGAGGCGGATGCGTATTACGCCGTCGACGTCATGATCGGCAGCCTGGTCTTCTGGGTGGTCGGCGGGCTCGCCGTCGCGGTCCTGGGCGCCGCCGTGTTCGCGCACCGCATCAGCCGGCCGATCCTGGCGATCGGCGAGGCGGCGGGCGAGGTGGCCAAGGGGAACTACCAGGTCCGGGTGAAGAACATCCGCTCGCGGGACGAGATCGGCCACCTGGCGAAGCGCATCAACCACATGATCGTCCAGATCAACGAACGATTCGAACTGGCCAAGTTCGTGTCCCATGGCACGATGGACGCCATCCAGCATTCGGACGAGACCGGCGTGCACCTGGGCGGAAGCCGCTGCGAGGTCGCGATCCTGTTCGCCGACATCCGGGGCTACACGGCCTTCGCCGAACGCCGCGACCCCGAGACGGTGATCGAGACGCTGAACTTCTACCTGGCGGTGCAGGCCGACCTGGTGGCCGCGCATCACGGCGACATCGACAAGTTCGTCGGCGACCAGGTCATGGCCGTATTCCAGGGGCCGGCCATGGCCGCCGATGCCCTCCGCTGCGCGGTGGCGATGCAGGAGAGCATGGCCCGGCTCGCGGCGGCCAACCCGGACGGGGACCTCTCGATCGGCATCGGCATCGATATGGGCGAGGTGGTGAAGGGCGCGATCGGCGCCAGGGATCGCATGGACTTCACCGTGCTGGGAGACCATGTCAACGTCGCCGCGCGCCTGTGTGCGGCAGCCAAGCCCCGGCAGACGCTTGCCGCCGCCGCGGTGGTCGAGGCGGCGGCGCATCTCGGGCTGCCCATCGCGACGCTTGCCCTCGAGCCGATTGTCCTCAAGGGCAAGAGCGTGCCGCTCCGCATCTATGACATTCAGCCGATGACCCAGGCGGCGGCCTGAGCCGACCGATGCAAATGCGAAACCGCCGGGG
>NZ_JBCNNF010000102.1:0-18514 GCF_039594555.1 Inquilinus sp. | reverse complement strand
TGTCGAGCGCCCCGGCCGCGGCCTCGTGGTAGGACACGCCGCGGCAGGTCAGGTGCTGGAAGGTTGGGTCGTTCTTGATCTTGGGGTCATAGGACCAGCGCAGCGCGCCGGTCTTCGCGTCGAGCGCGAACAGCCGCTGGTGCTGGGAGCAGAGATAGATCGTGTCCCGCACCTTGATCGGGGTGACCTCGAAGGTGGTCTCCCCGGGGTCGTTCGGGCCGGGCAGGTCGCCGGTGCGGAAGGTCCAGGCGACCTTCAGGTTCTTGACGTTCGCCGGCGTGATCTCGGCCAGCGGCGAATAGCGCTGGCCGGACTGGCCGCGGCCATAGGCGCGCCAGTCCTCGTCCGGCTGATCCGCGGCCGGCTGCGGCGCCGCCGCGCCGGAGGCGGCTGCGGCGATGGTGCCGTCGATCGAGTGATAGCTGGACAGCAGGCCGGCGGCCAGCACCGCCACGGACGCCGCCACCCCCGCCCAGAGCGGCAGGGTCATGGCCTTGCCGCCCGTCCCGGCGGAACGGCGCAGGGGGCGCGTGACCCAGGGCGTCAGCAGCCACAGTGCCATCAGGAAGATCACGTCGCCCCGGGCGGCCAGCGGCCACCAGTCGAAGCGGATCTCGGCGACCGCCCAGGCCAGCGTCCCGATCAGCACGGCGGCGAAGACCCACAGGGCGACGGGCCGCCCGGCGACCAGCAGCGCGCCGGTGGCCAGGATGGCGAGGCCGCCGATGAGGTAGTAGAGCGAGCCGCCGAGGGCGACGAGCCACGCGCCCCCCGCCGCCAACGCCAGGCCGATCAGGCCGTACACCAATCCCGTCACCAACAGGATCGGCCGTGATCTCGAAGGAAGTGGCATCTGGACCCTCCGCTCTGATCGGTCTGTTCCGGCCATCGCGCATGGACCGGATACACTCCCAGGACGGCCCCCGTTCCTTGTTGCGGCGATTGTCCACCGATCACGGCGCGCGGTCGAGCGGCAAACGCCGGCGCCGCGATCGGTCGGGTTCAGATGCCGATGCTCACGCCGACAGCCACACCGCGTTCAGATGCATCTCGCGGGCGAAGTGGTACTGGTAGCCCTGCACCTTGCCGGTGCTGGCGGTGAAGATCTTCAGCCAGAAGGGGATGATGGCGACCGCGTCCTCCTGCATGATCTGCTCCAGCCGGTGCACCAGGACCTTGCGCTTCTCGATGTCCAGCGTCGCCTGGGCCTGGTCGAGGATCCGGTCGAACTCCGGGTTGGCGTAGCCGGTCTCGTTCCAGGCGACGCCGCTGCGATAGCCCAGCGCCAGCACCTGCACCGCCAACGGCCGGGTCAGCCACTGCGTCACCGAGAACGGCCATTTGGTCCAGCGGTCCCAGAAGGTGGCGCCGGGCAGGACGTTGACCTTGAGGTCGATGCCGGCCGGCTTGACCATCTCCGACAGCACCTGGGCGGTGTCGATCTCGTGCTTCAGCGCGTCCTGGCAGTTGATCTCGATCGACAGCCCGTCCGGATAGCCGGCCTCGGCCAGCAACTTCTTCGCCCTGGCGATGTCCGGCGGGGGCGGGGGCAGGGGCGTGTATTCCGGATGCACCGGCGAGACGTGGAAATCCTCGCCCGGCGTGCCGAAGCCCTGATAGGCCAGTTCGGTCAGGCGCTTGTGGTCGACGCAGGCCTGGATCGCCTGGCGCACCGCCTTCTTGTCGAAGGGCGGCTCGGTGATGCGGAAGCGGGCGACGCCGGTCTCCGCCGTCAGCTTCTCATAGGTCTTCAGGTCGGGCATCGCCTGCACCGCCGGCAGCAGGTTGACCGGCACCTGGCTGACCAGATCGACCTGGCCGGAGCTCAGCGCCGCCAGCCAGGCCGCCGGGTCGCTGCCGAGGTCGATGTATTCGACGCCGTCAAGATAGACCTCCTCGCCCCAATACTCCCCCGCCGGCCGCTTCTCGTACACGGCGCGCGACCCGACTGCATGCTCCTTCAGCAGGAACGGGCCGGTGCCGACCGGGGTCTTCATCAGGTTGGCGCCGGACTTGGCGAAGTCGCGATGAGTGATCAGCGCCGGATAGTCGCCCAGGCTCTCCGGGAACTGCAGCATCGGGCTCTGCAGGTGGAAGCGCACGGTGTGGTCGTCGACCCGCTCGATCGCGCCCGGCGCCATCTTCACCGTCTCGCCGTCCTTGACCGTCAGCCCGCTGAACCGGCCCTGGTTGGAGGAGCCGGTCCTGCTGTCGAGCCAGCGGGTGAAGGTGGCGATCACGTCGTCGGCGGTGAAGTCGTCGCCATTGTTCCACTTCACGTTCTTGCGGAGATGGAAGGTCCATTGGCTGACGTCGTCATTGGCCTCCCAGCGCTCGGCCAGCCAGGGGCGGGCGACGTCGTCGGTGCCGATCGACACCAGCGGCTCGACGATCAGCCGGGCGACATTGCCCTTCTCCGACCAGTCGTAGATAGCGGGGTCGGCGCAATCCATCACCGGCATGCCGATGCGCAGCACACCGCCTTTGCGCGGCGTGTCCTGCGCCATGGCTTGCGGGATCATCGCCTCGCCGGTGATCCGCCCGGCCAGGGCATAGGCGGCCGGCGCGGCCATGCCCAGCAGCGCCGCGGTGCGGATGAAGTCGCGCCGCCCGATCCGGCCGGCCCGCAGCTGCTCGGCCATCGGCGGAATCGCCGGATGCACCCCGCGCGGGGTCTCGTCGTCACCCATGTGTCGGCTCCCGGTTTGTTGAATCTTGTTGTTAGGCCTGGCCGGCGGCCAGGTCGTAGACGGCGCGCGCCACCATCAGGTCGAGATGGCCGCCACCGGCATTCTTGAACAGTGTGATCTCACCGGCCGAGCGGCGGCCCGGCGTGCCGGTGCAGAGCTCCGCCAGCTCGGCGACGACGTCCTGCGCGGCAATGGCCCCGGCCGCGATGGCCTGGGTGAACTCGCCGCAATGGCCGACAGCGAAGCGCCGCGTGTCGACGAACAGCCGGGCCCGGCGCATCGCCTCGCCGTCAGCCTCGCGCATCTCCGGGGTGAAGGACCCGACCAGGTCGACATGCGCGCCCGGCTTCAGCCAGGCGCCGCGCAGGACGGGATCGCGGGAGGCGGTGACGCAGGAGACGATGTCGGCCGCCCGCACCGCCGCCTCGGCCTCCGCGACCGCGGCGATCTCAATGCCGGGGAGGGCGAGGGCGGCGGCCAGCGCCCGCGCCTTCTCCGCCGTGCGGTTCCAGATCGCGACGCGCCGGATCGAGGACCGGACGGCCAGCAGGTAGCGGATCTGCGTCTCGGCCTGCGCCCCGGCGCCCAGTACCGCCAGCGTCGCCGCATCCGGCCGGGCCAGCAGGTCGGCGCCGAGGGCGGAATCGGCCGCGGTCTTGGCGCGGGTGAAGCTCTCGCCGGTGATCACGGCCAGGGGCCGGCCATCCTGGCCGTCGAACAGCACGACGACCGAGCGGACGGTCGGCCCGGCGCCCCGCGCCTCATTGCCCGGGAACACCGCGGCCAGCTTGGCGCCCAGCGCTTTTCCCGGCTGCCAGGCCGTCCAAGTCAGCAGACCGTTGGCCGTGCCCGGTTCTTCCAGCAGCAGCCGCTCGACCTCGCCGATCCCCCGCCGATGCCCGTCGCGTAGCCTTTCGACCAGCCACAGCGGGTCGACCGGCAGCGCATCGGCATCGATGGCGAGGATCGCGGCCATCACACGTCCTTCAGCAGCCGCAGCGCGTCATAGACCGCGGCGTGGATGTTGCGGGAGGAGACGGCGTCGCCGATCCGCCACAGCATGAAGCGCCCCTCCGGGTTGCGGCGCACCGCCTGCGGCCGGTTGGCGATCATCGCCTCGTAGTCGACCGCGCCGAGATTGGACGACAGCGGCTTCAGCGCGAAATACAGCTCGTCCAGCGGCAGGGTGCCGTGCTCGACCACCACCTGGTCCGCCTGCTTCTCGACCCGGCGATGGCCGTATTCGTCGAGGAAGCTGGCGACCAGCCGGTTGCCGTCGCGCCGCACGGCCTCCAGCCGCAGGTTGATCGTCACCTGCACGCCGTGGTCGGAGAAGGCGCGGAAATAGGCCGGGAAGCTGGTGCCGCCGACATCCGGGGCCAGGGTCCGCTCCGGCGTCACCAGCTCCAGCCGGCTGCCGGCGCCAGCGATGAACTCGGCGGCGGTCAAGCCGGGATGGGCGCCGTTGTCGTCGTACAGCAGCACTGTCTCGGCTGGCTTGGCGGCGCCGGACAGGATGTCCCAGCTGGTGGTCACCAGGTCCTCGCCGGCATCGAGGAAGCTGGTGTTGGGCAGGCCGCCGGTCGCCACCACCACGACATCCGGCTCCTCGGCCAGCACGTCGCCGGCCTCGGCATAGCTGTTGAAGCGCATGGAAACGCCGTGGCGCTCGCACTCGGCCATGCGCCAGTCGACGATGCCCAGGATCTCGCGCCGGCGCGGCAAGCCGGCGGTGATGCGGATCTGGCCGCCCGGTTCATCCGCCGCCTCGAACAGGGTGACGGCATGGCCGCGCTCGCCGGCCACCCGCGCCGCCTCCAGCCCGGCCGGGCCGGCGCCGACCACCACGACCTTGCGCCGCGGCCCGGTCGTGCGCGGCACGACATGCGGCATCGTCGCCTCGCGCCCGGTGGCGGCGTTGTGGATGCAGGCGGCCTGGCCGCCATAGATGCTGTCGATGCAGTAGCCCATGCCGACGCAGGGCCGGATCTCGGCCTCGCGACCTTCCATCACCTTGCGGGCGATGTGCGGGTCAGCCATGTGCGGCCGGGTCATCCCGACCATGTCGAGCTTGCCGCTCTCGATCGCGTGGCGGGCGGTGGCGACGTCCTGGATCCGGGCGGCGTGGAAGGTCGGCACCTTGGCCGCCGCCCGGACCTCGCCGGCGAAGTCGAGATGCGGGGCGGAGCGGGCGCCCATGCCCGGGATGACATGCGACAGCGCCTCGTCGGTGTCGATGTGGCCCTTGATGACGTTGACGAAGTCGATCAGGCCGGAGGCGGTGAGCCGCCGCGCGATCTCCAGCCCCTCGGCCTTGGACAGTCCGCGCTCCCAATCCTCGTCGCAGACCATGCGGGTGCCGATGATGAAGTTGGGCCCGACCCGGTCGCGGATGGCGCGCAGCACCTGGAAGGCGAAGCGCAGCCGGTTGTCGAGATCGCCGCCATACTCGTCGTCGCGCTTGTTGGTGGCCGGCGACCAGAACTGGTCGATCAGGTGGCCGTAGCATTCGAGCTCCAGCCCGTCGAGGCCGCCGGCCCGCACCCGCTCGGCGCCGTCGGCATAGGCGGCCACAATGCGCTCGATGTCCCAATCCTCCATCGCCTTGGGGAAGGCGCGGTGCGCCGGCTCGCGCACGGGGGAAGGGGCGATCACCGGCAGCCAGTCCTCCTTCGACCAGCTGGTGCGGCGGCCCAGATGGGTGACCTGGATCATCACCGCGGCACCGTGGGAGTGGACGTCATCCGCCAGCTCCTTCAGCCAGCGCACCACCTCGTCCTTGTAGAGCAGGATGTTGCCGAAGGCCTGCGGACTGTCCGGCGCCACGACGGAGGAGCCGCCGATCATGGTCAGGGCGATGCCGCCCTTGGCCTTCTCCGAGTGATACAGCCGATACCGCTCCTTCGGCAGCCCGTCCTCGGTGTAGGCCGGCTCATGCGCGGTCGACATGAAGCGGTTGCGCAGGGTCAGGTGGCGTAGCGTGTAGGGCTGCAGCAGGGGATCGGCGTTCGACATGTCCGGTGGCGGATCGTTATGACGGTTTCACTCTTCCGGGCCGGCCGCCGATGGTAAACCGAATTTCCTTCACGCCGGCATGAGCCCAGTCGATGCAAACCCTCCGCGGCAGCCTGCCCTCGCTCAACGCCCTGGCGGTGTTCGAGGCGTCGGCGCGGCGGCTCAGCTTCTCCAAGGCGGCGGAGGACCTGGCGATCACCCAGTCGGCGGTCAGCCACGGCATCCGCCAGCTCGAGGCCTCGCTCGGGCTCGACCTGTTCATCCGCCATCACCGCCGGCTGGAGCTGTCGCCGGAGGGCGAGCGGCTCTACGCCGCGGTGGCGACCAGCCTGTCCGCGATCGCGCAGGCGGTCGACGACATCACCGGCCGCTCGGTGGCGCAGCGCGAGATCGTCATCGGGGTGTCGACCTCGATGGCCGCCCATTGGCTGCTGCCGCGCTTCGCCGCCTTCCGCGCCGCTTTTCCCGCCATCCCGCTGCGCATCCAGACGGTCGACCGCGACGTCGACCCGGGCGAGGACGGGATCGACCTGGTGATCCGGCTCGGTGACGGCAAATGGCCGGATCACGATACGATCCCGCTGTGGAAGGAGCATGTGCATGCGGTCGCCAGCCCGGCCTATCTGGTTGAGCATGGCCCACTGCGCGACGCTGCCGACTTGCACCGCTGCCAGTTGATCCATTACGAGGATCCGCTGCGTCGTCGCGCCACCTGGGGCGAATGGTTCGCCGCCTTGGACCTGCCGGCGCCGGGACCGGCCCGGTCGCTGCGGGTGACCGACCATACCGTGGCGCTGCAGGCGGCGATGGACGGGCAGGGGGTGACGCTGGGCTGGCGGCCGATCATCGACGACTTGATCCGGGCCGGCCGCCTGGCCGATGCCTTCCCCCGGCACTTCGCGACCGGCCGGCGCTTCTACATCGTCACCGTCCGCGGTGCGACGCTGCGCAAGCCGCTGTCGCTGTTCTGCGACTGGCTGGCCGCCCAGGCCGCGGCGATGAAGGGCTGGTGAGGCCTCAGCGCCCGAAGCGCAGCAGCACCGAGAAGCCGTCCTCCTGGTCCTGGCGGAAATCGACACGGCCGCGATGGGCCTTCATCACCTCGGCGGCGATGGCGAGGCCCAGGCCGGTGCCGGAGTCCGAGCCGGAATGGAACGGCTCCAGCGCCCGCGCCCGGTCGGCCTCCGCGATGCCCGGGCCGTCATCGTTGACCTCGATCCAGGCGCCTTCCGGGCCGCCGCCGACCCGGACCGACAGCCGGGTCTCGGCGCCGTGCGCCAGGGCGTTGTGGATGATGTTGGACAGGGCCTCGCGCAGGCTGACGGCATCGCCGTCGACCACCACCGGCTCCTCCGGCGCCTCGAAGGCGATGCGGACGTCGCGGTCGAAGGACAAAGGCACCGCCGCCGCCAGCACCGTCCGCGCCAGCTCTACCAGGTCGACAGGGACGAAGGCGCCGATCTCGCCGCGATGGATCACCATGGCGTGGTTCAGCAGCTGGTTGGTCAGCCGCCCCAGCTCCGCCGTGCGCTGCCGCACCCGCTCCATCTGCTGCTCGCGCCGCTCGGCGGACGGCTCGTGGCCCAGCAGCTCGACCTGGGCGTCCAGCGCCGCCAGCGGCGTGCGGATCTGGTGCGCGGCGTCGGCGATGAAGCGCTGCATCAGGCCAATGCGGCCGGCCAGCCGCCCCATGAACAGGTTGATCGACGACACCAAAGTCCGGATCTCGGTCGGCGTGGCGACGTCCAGCGGCTTCAGATCGTCCGGCGCCCGGTCTGCCAGCGCCTTCTCGATCCGGATCAGCGGCGCCAGCGCCCAGCGCACGGCGATCGCGCCGGCCACCATGGTCAGCACCCCCATGGCCAGGACGATCAGCACCGCCTGGCGGGTCAGGGACCGGGCCAGCGCGTCCCGCGCCCGGGTGGTCTGGGCCAGCACCACCGTGGCCCAGCCGCCGTCGCTGTCATCCATCCGGCGGCCCAGCACGGCGACGCGCACCGCCTCGCCCTGGAAGCTGCCATCCTCGACCACCACGCCATGGCGGGCCTGCAGCGCCGTAGCGGGGTCGAGCGCGAGGTCGGGATACCCCGCCACCACCACGCCGCGCGGGTCGACCACCTTGTAGTAGACGAGGTCGTAGGCGGAGAGGGAGGCGAAGGCCGCGACCGGCGGGTCCAGCGCCACCACCCCGCCCTGCATGAACACGTTCTCCGCCACCTGCACCGCGCCGCCGACCAGGAGGCGGTCATAGGCCTCACCCGCCGCCAGCCGGGCGTAATGCGCGGCGGCGGCGATCACTCCGGCGGTGCCGAGGCACACCACCACCGCGATGAAGGCGAGGATGCGGACATAGAGCGAGCCGCGGATCCGGTCAGCCGACGACAAGCTGGTACCCGAGGCCGCGCAGCGTCCGGATCTCGACCGAGGATCCCGCCAGCTTGCGGCGGATCCGGGTCACGTATTGCTCGACCGCGTTCGGGCTCGGCTCCTGGTCGAAGCTGTAGATCTGGTCCAGCAGGTCGTCCTTGGAGACGATGCGGCCGGGCCGCGTCGCCAGGATCTCCAGCACCGTCAGCTCGCGCCGGGTCAGGTCGAGCGGCCGGCCCTGGACGGCGGCGAGCCGCGCCGCCCGGTCGATGGTGACGTCGCCGCAGGTCAGGACGTTGCTGCTGTCGCCGGTGCGTCGGCGCAGCAGGGCGCGGGCCCGCGCCTCCAGCTCGCGGTAGTCGAAGGGCTTGACCAGGTAGTCGTCGGCGCCGAGGTCGAGCGCCCCGACCCGGTCCTCGACGCCCGACCGCGCGGTCAGCACCAGCACTGGGGTCGACCGGCGCCGCGCCCGCAGCTCCTTCAGGAGCGCGATGCCGTCGCGGCCCGGCAGCATGATGTCGAGCACCAGCAGGTCGTAATCCTGCACCCCGAGCATGTCCGCGGCGGCGTCGCCGTCGCGCTCCCAGTCGACCGCGTGGCCCATGCGCGCCAGCCGGGCGACGATCGCCTCGCCGATATCCGCCGTGTCCTCGACCACCAGGATGCGCACGCGCCCTCCCTGTTCCGGTTCCGAGTCAGGCTGGCGTCAGCTTGATGCGGAACACTCCCTGCAACGGCCCGCCGAAGCGGAGCCGCCGCCAGGGAGGATATATGGCCATCGTGCACTCGCCGCCAGCAGACGCGTTGCTCTCCGTCCGTCAGGTCACGCTGCAGTACAAGACCGACCAGGCGGTGGTCACCGCGACCCATCGCGTCGATTTCGACGTCCACCCCTCCGACCGCTTCATCCTGCTCGGGCCCTCCGGCTGCGGGAAGTCGACGCTCTTGAAGGCGATCGGCGGCTATATCGCGCCGATCGAGGGCGAGATCCGGCTGAAGGGCCGTGAGGTGTCCGAGCCCGGGCCGGACCGGATGATGGTGTTCCAGGAGTTCGACCAACTGCTGCCCTGGAAGACGGTGCGCGAGAACGTCGCCTTCGCCCTGATCGCCAGCCGCCGCCTGGGCCCGGCCGAGGCGCGCGACCGGGCCGGCCACTACATCGAGAAGGTCGGCCTGGCCAAGTTCGCCGACAGCTATCCGCATATGCTGTCGGGCGGCATGAAGCAGCGCGTCGCCATCGCCCGCGGCATGGCGATGGAGCCGGACGTGCTGCTGATGGACGAGCCCTTCGCCGCGCTCGACGCCCTGACCCGCCGGCGCATGCAGGACGAGCTGCTGCAGCTGTGGGAGGACACCCGCTTCACGGTCCTCTTTGTCACCCATTCAATCGAGGAGGCGATCCGCATCGGCAACCGCATCCTGCTGCTGTCGCCGCATCCCGGGCAGGTGAAGGCCGAGCTGAACAGCATCGGCCGCGACGACTGGGGCACCGCCGCCCAGGGCGCGCTGGAGGCGCGCATCAACGACATGCTGTTCGTCCATTGAGGGCCGCCGCCATGACCGACACGACCATTGCCGGGGGCGTCGCTTTCCGCCCCGAGATCCTGCGCGACACGCCGAAGACCGACATCCCGCCGGTGGAGAAGGCGATCTCCCCGGTCGAGCGGGTGTACCGGCTGGGCTTCGTGCGCAAGACGCTGATCCTGCTGGCTCTGGCCCTGATCTGGGAGGGCTATGGCCGCTGGCTGGGCAACCCGCTGCTGTTCCCGTCCTTCACCGAGACCTTCACGGCGTTCCTCGACAACATCGGCAATGGCGTGCTGCCGGCCCGGGCGGTGGCGTCGCTGCAGACGCTGGTGATCGGCTACGCCATCGGCATCGCCCTGGCCGCGGTGCTGACCACGGTCGCCATCGGCTCGCGCATCGGCGCCGACCTGCTGGAGACCCTGACCTCGATGTTCAACCCGCTGCCGGCGATCGCGCTCCTGCCGCTCGCCCTGATCTGGTTCGGGCTGGGGCAGGGCAGCGTGATCTTCGTCCTGGTCCATTCGGTGCTGTGGGCGATCGCGCTGAACACCCATTCCGGCTTCCGCGCCGTGTCGAACACGCTGCGCATGGTCGGGCTGAATTACGGGCTGCGGCGGCTGTCGCTGGTGCGGCACATCCTGATCCCGGCGGCGTTCCCGTCGATCCTGACCGGCCTCAAGGTCGGCTGGGCCTTCGCCTGGCGCACCCTGATCGCGGCCGAGCTGGTGTTCGGCGTCTCCTCCGGCTCCGGCGGCCTCGGCTGGTTCATCTACGAGAACCGCAACCAGCTGGAGACGGCGAACGTCTTCGCCGGCCTGTTCACCGTCATCCTCATCGGCCTGTTCGTCGAGAACGTGGTCTTCGCCACGATTGAGAAAAAGACGATCCGCCGCTGGGGCATGCAGCACTGAAAATTCGTGCAACAACGGGCCGGATCGGCCGGCCCGGACAAGGGAGGACACCATGGGAATGATGAAGAACCTGGCCGCGGCGGCCGTGGCGGCGGCGATCGGACTCGGCCTCGCCGGTGCGGCGCGGGCGGAGGTCAGCGAGATCCGGGTCTCCAAGGGCTACGGCATCCTGTACCTGCCGCTGATCGTGATGCAGGACCAGAAGCTGTTCGAGAAGCAGGCCAAGGCCGCCGGCCTCGGCGACGTCTCGGTGAAATGGGTGATGCTCGACGGCGGCAACGTCATCAACGACGCGATGATGGCCGGCACGCTCGATTTCGCCGGGACCGGCGCGCCGGGCTTCATCACCCTCTGGGCCAAGGCCAAGGGCATCCCGAATGTCGAGGTCATCGGCATCAGCGGGCTCAGCTCGACCTCGCTCTGGCTCAACAGCAACAAGCCGGAGATTAAGTCGCTGGCCGATTTCGGGCCGGCGGACAAGATCGCCCTGCCGGGCATCAAGACCTCGCTGTCGGCCGTGGTGCTGCAGATGATGGCGGCCAAGCAGTTCGGCCGTGAGAACTTCGCTAGGCTGGACCCGATGACGGTCAGCCTGCCGCATCCCGACGCGCTGGCGGCGCTGACCTCAGGCCAGACCGAGGTGAAGGCGCATTTCACCTCGCCGCCCTTCTCCTATCTCGAGGTCAAGAACCCGAACATCCACCGCGTCGCCAGCTCGGTTGACGTCATCGGCAACATCACGCTCGACGTGGTCTTCGCGCCGAAGCGCTTCGTCGACGCCAACCCGAAGACGGCGGAGGCCTTCCTGGCCGCGCTGGACGAGGCCAATGCCTTCATCGCCGCGCACAAGCAGGAGACGGCGGAGATCTTCTCGCGCAGCTCGGCGGTGAAGATCTCGCCGGAGGAGGTGCTGGAGATCCTGAACGACCCGGATACCCAGTTCTCCACCACCCCGACCAAGGTGATGGACTTCGCCGACTTCATGCATCTGGCCGGCACCATCAAGGTGAAGCCGGCGAGCTGGACCGAGCTGTTCATCCCGCAGCTGGCGAGCCGGGCGGGGAGCTGAGGGCAGGGGGTAGAGAGCTTTTCCGAAGTCCTTGTACCGTCATTGCGACCCCGGCCTTGAGCCGGGGGAAGCAATCCATGCAGCCGCTTGTGCGGGACGATGGATTGCTTCGTCGGCTTCGCCTCCTCGCAATGACGGCAAGGGTTCGGCCGCTTCCTTCGACCCCCTCCCTTGACCATGTCCGAAAACCGCGAGCGCGATCGCGCCGGACGTGACATGGTCGGGGCATGGAACCGCTCGATCCCGTAGCCTGCTATCGCGCCCTGGTGACCCGCGACCCGCGGTTCGACGGGCGCATCTTCGTCGGCGTCACCTCCACCGGCATCTATTGCCGCCCGGTCTGCCCGGCCCGCACGGCGAAGGCCGAGAACTGCCGCTTCTTTGCCTCCGCCGCCGCGGCGCAGGAGGCCGGGTTCCGCCCCTGCCTGCGCTGCCGGCCGGAGACGGCGCCCGACCTCGCCTCCTGGCGCGGCACCTCCAACACCGTGTCGCGCGCTCTGGCGCTGATCGCCGATGGCGGCCTGGACGGCGAGGCTGGGGTGGAGGCGCTGGCCGACCGGCTCGGCGTCGGCGGCCGCCAGCTGCGCCGGCTGTTCAAGCAGCATCTCGGCGCCACGCCGGTCGCCGTGGCTCAGACCCGGCGCGTGCTGTTCGCCAAGCAGCTGCTGCAGGAGACGCGGATGCCGATGGCCGAGGTGGCGATGGCCGCCGGCTTCGGCAGCGTCCGCCGCTTCAACGAGACCTTCCAGGACCTGTTCCGCCGCCCGCCCAGCGCGCTGCGCCGCCGGGCCTGGGCCGGGCTGCCGGTCGATTCGGTCGCCGCGACCGGGGTGACGCTGCGGCTGCGCTACCGCCCGCCCTATGACTGGCCGGCGATGCTGGCCTATCTGCGGGCCCGCGCCATCGACGGGGTGGAGCAGGTGGAGGGCGAGGTCTACCGCCGCAGCGTCGCCGAGGGCGACGACCTCGGCACCGTCGAGATCCGGCACGAGCCGGTGCGCAGCAACCTGGCGGTGCTGGTGCGCTTCCCCTCGGTGCGCGCCCTGCCGGGCATCCTGGCCCGGGTCCGCCGCGTCTTCGATGTCGGCGCCGATATCGAGGCGATCGACGCCCATCTGTCGCAGGACCCGTTCCTGGCGCCCTTGGTGGCGCGGCGGCCCGGCCTGCGCGCGCCCGGCGGCTGGGACGGGTTTGAGCTGGCGGTGCGCGCCGTGCTGGGCCAGCAGGTCACCGTGGTCGCGGCCCGGCAGCTGGCCGGCCGGCTGGTCGCGATCTGCGGCGCCGAGGTGCCGGAGGCGGCGCGGCTGAACCCCGCCTTGTCCCGTGCCTTCCCGTCGCCGGAGCGCGTGGCGGCCGCCGATCTCGGCGCGCTAGGCATGCCGGGATCGCGCCGGGCGACGCTGACGGCGCTGGCCGAGGCCGCGATCGCCGACCCGCATCTGTTCCGACCCTTCGGCACGGTGGAGGAGGCGATCGCCCGGTTGCGTCAGATCCGCGGCATCGGCGACTGGACCGCGCAGTACATCGCCCTGCGCGCCCTGCGCGAGCCCGACGCCTTCCCGGCCAGCGACATCGGCCTGCTGCGCGGCGCCGCCGACGGCGCGGGGGTGCGGCCGACCCCGGCCGACCTGCTGCAGCGGGCCGAGCCGTGGCGACCCTGGCGCGCCTATGCCGCCCAGCATCTCTGGGCCGCCGATGCCGGGCCTGCGGCCAAGATGGCGGGAGCCACCTATGGCTGAGGCGCTGGTGTTCGACCGCCTGCCGAGCCCGCTCGGCGAGCTGCTGATCGTCGCCGACGCGGCCGGAAGGCTGCGCGCCATCGACTGGTGCGAGGAGGAGCGGCTGCGCGCCCGCCTGGCCCGCAGCCTGGGCGGCGAGGATTTCACCCTGGCGCCGCAACCCAACCCCGCGGGGCTGACCGAGGCCCTGAAGGCGTATTTCGCCGGCGACCTCGCGGTGATCGACACGCTGCCGGTCGAGGCCGCCGGCACGCCGTTCCAGCGGTCGGTGTGGACGGCGCTGCGCGGCATCGCCTGCGGCACCACCGTGTCCTATGGCGAGATCGCGCGGCGCATCGGCCAGCCCGGCGCCATGCGCGCGGTCGGCCTCGCCAACAACGCCAACCCGATCCCGATCGTCGTGCCCTGCCACCGCGTGATCGGCGCCGACGGCGCGCTGGTCGGCTTCGGCGGCGGCCTCGACCGCAAGCGCTGGCTGTTGGACCACGAAGGCGCCGGCAGCCGGCAGCTGTCCCTGGCCATCTGAACCAAAACCCTGGGAGAGAACCGCTCATGACCGCCACCCGTCAGGCCGATGCCCTGCAGCAGTTCCGCCGCCTGCACCAGGACGGCATCCTGCTGCTCGCCAATGCCTGGGACGCCGGCAGCGCCCGGCTGATCGAGAGCCTCGGCGCCAAGGCCATCGCCACCACCAGCGCCGGCGTCGCCTGGGCGCATGGCTATCCGGACGGTGACGCGCTGCCGTTCGACGCGCTGGTCGCCACCACGGCCGAGATCACCCGCATCGTCAGCGTGCCCCTGACGGTCGACTCCGAGAGTGGCTACAGCGACGACCCGGCGGCGGTGGGCGAGTCGATCGCCCGGCTGATCGGCGCCGGCGCCGCCGGCATCAACCTGGAGGACGGGGCGGGGACGCCCGACCTGCTCTGCGCCAAGATCGCGGCGATCAAGCGCGCCGCCGCCCGCAGCGGCCAGGACGTCTTCATCAACGCCCGCACCGACGTCTATCTGCGCGGTCTGGCGCCGGAGGGCGGCAAGGTGGCGGAGGTGCTGGCCCGGGCCGGGCGCTACCGCGACGCCGGCGCCGATGGCATCTTCGTGCCGGGCGTAACCAGGGCGGAGGAGATCAAGGCGATCGCCGTCGACGCGCCGCTGCCGCTGAACGTCATGTCCCGGCCCGGCCTGCCGGGTGCGGCGGAGCTTGCCGGCCTCGGCGTGCGCCGCCTCAGCGCCGGCTCCGGCCTCAGCCAGACCGTCTATGCCCAAATCGCCGGTCTGGCGCGGTCCTTCCTGCAGGACGGCGTCTCCGACCCGCTGGTCTCGGGCGCCATGGCCTATCCGGAGATCAACGCGCTGATGGCGAAGTAGGGCAGGGGCTCAGCCGGCGCGGCCGCCGAGCCGCGCCGCCAGGCTGTCCAGGCTGGGCTCGAACCAGATCTCGCGGCCGCGATTGGCCTCGCGCACCCAGTCTCGCAGCGCGTTGCTGGCGGCGAGATGCTCGGAAATGTCTCCGATCACCGCCAGCTTCAGCCGGTAGTTCACCGCCTTCTGGGCGATCTCCCCGGCCAGGCCGCTGCGCAGCTGGAAGAAGGCAGGGCCGAAGCGGGCCGCCGGCACCGCCAGCACCGAGGCGCCGGCGAACATCGCGTCCCCGATCAGGTCGGTGGCGGCGCGGGGCGTGTCGATCGACGGGCCTTCGGCATCGCAGACCACGACGTGGTCGCTGCCCCATTGCAGGAGGTCGGTCATCGGCCTCTTCCCCTTCGCTGATGCTCGAAGGGTATCTCCTACGCCGGCATCGCGGCTTGGCACCAGCCCGGCTCTGTGCCGACAGGTCCGACAGGTGCCACGGTCAGCCGGCAGTCGGGCCCGGCCGCGTGGCGGCATAGAAGGCGCGCTTGGCTTCGTACATCTGCATGTCGGCGCGACGGACCACGGCTTCCAGCCGCTCTCCCGCCTGGCTGCTGGCAATTCCGACCGCGAAGCTGAGGGGTGGGCCCGGATAGAACTGGTTGTTGATGTCCACCAGCTGCTGCAGCTTCTCGACCAGGGCTTCGCCGTCCTTCTCCTCGGTCCCGGGCAGGAGAATCGCGAACTCGTCGCCCCCGATCCTGGCGGCATGGGCGGGCTTGTCGACCAGCTTGCCCAGCACTTCCCCCGAGCGTCGGAGCAGCCCGTCGCCGGCGAGGTGGCCCAGCTCGTCATTCGTCGCCTTAAGGCCGTTCACGTCGGCGACGATGATCGTCACCGGGAACGGGCCTTTGCGCTCGAGGCGATTGAGCTCGTCCGCGTAGAAGGACCGGTTGAACAGCTTGGTCAGCTCGTCGTGCTGCCCCAGATATTCGAGATATTCCTCGGCCTTCTTGCGGGCCGTGATGTCGGTGAGGGCGAGCTGGACCAGGGACCAGTCGTCCTCATGGCCCGGCAGCACCGAGAACTGCAGATGGACATGAAGCTGCGTGCCGTCGAGCGCATAGTTCACGACCTCGCGCTGCTGGAACAGCTTGCCCTCCCAGAGATCCGCGAGCTGGCCCCGGAAATGCGGCAGCATGTCGGCCCGGAAGATGTCGCCGACCCGCCGGAGCAGCGTCTGCTTGTCCGGGGAGACGAACAGCTTGAGCGTGTGTTCGTTGACGTCGATCACCCTGATCTCGCTGAGACAACGTTCGATGAAATCGGGATGGACGTCCATGAACACCCGCAGATCGCTGATGCCGCGCTCCCTCAATCCGTCGAGCAACAGCTTGATCCGGCTGAAATCCTCGACCCATAGCGAGATCGGGGAATGCTGGAACAGGCCATGGGCGAAGTTCTCGCTCGCGGCCAGTGCGCGACGCGCGGTCTCCCGCTCGGTGACATCCTCGATCGCAACCAGCACCCGGTCCCATTGCTCCTCGTGGCCCGGCAGAAGACAGCCTCTGAGCTGTACGTCGAGACGTTTGCCGGACAAGGTGTAGTTGACCGTATGGCTGGAGAACTCGCGTTCGCCGTTCCACAGCTGCTCGAGCTCGTCCACATGCGTCGGCAGCATATCGGCCTGGAAAATGAGGCCAAGATTGTCGCGCAGATGTTCGAAGTCCGTGGCCCCGAGAAGGGTCAGCGTCCGCCGGTTGACCTTGACCAGGCGGATGCAGCTGGAGCAGGTCTTGATCAGGTCGGGATTCTGCCCGAGATGGGCGCGCAGGTCCGAGATCCCATCCCTGCGCCACTGCTCGAATAGTCGGCGGAGCTCGCTGTAGTCTTCCAGCCAGAGCGATACCGGGGCGAGATCGAACATATCCACGTCATCGGCAGGCGAAACGGTACGCAAAGGCATGGCGGAGGCCGGGCTCGAAGGGTCTCAAGGGACCATGATCATGGTCCTGCCGGCCAGGATGCGACAAGGTCGTCCGGATGCAAACCATGCCTTTACCGAATCGAGGATTGGTCTCGGCCTGTGCCAATTCAGCCGATGTGAATGGTCAGCAGGAGGACACCCCCGGGGTGTCACTGCAGCGACTGCCGCTTTGGCGGATGGGGTGGGATTCGAACCCACGGTGACGTCACCGCCACGCCGGTTTTCAAGACCGGTGCCTTAAACCGCTCGGCCACCCATCCGGACCGGCCGCACCATACGGATTTGCCTCGCCGGTTTCAAATCGCTTCGCATCGTTCGGGCAATCCCGGATGCATGGGCAACATCCGACAACTGAAATCGTGAGTTGTCGGTTTTTGCTGCGAACCGAAGCGGTTATGGGCCTTGCTGTCGAAGCGCTCAGCACGCCAATACAACCTATGAGGGCACGCAGAAATACACAGAAATACTGGGTGCAAAGTGGCGGTTAGGACAGGTTGCCTCACCCGCCTCCAGCACATGCCATAATATGACGGACCGGACCGAGACGAATATGCTGGACCTTTGACGGGATCTTGTGACATACGGGCAGACATGACTGCCGAACCGATCCAGACCCGGTCCGGACGCCGTTCTTTTTGCGTGAGATCTAGCCGCAGGAAGTCGGATCGTCTCCCGGGGCTCGCCGTCGTCGCAGCCATCGGCGTGGCGCTGGCCGCCACCGGATGTGCTCCCTCCCAATCGGGCAAGGGGAGCCTCGCCGAGCGGCCTTCTCTGACACGACCCGCCGATCCGGGTGTCGTCACCATCGATGGCGTCCGCTACGTGGCGAAGACCGACCGGGATTCGGTGCAGGTCGGCGACGCCACCTGGTACGGGCCCGGCTTCCACGGCCGCAAGACCGCCAGCGGCGAGCGCTTCGACACCGGCCTGGTCACCGCGGCACATCGCAGCCTGCCGCTGCCCAGCCTGGTCAAGGTCACCAACCTCGACAACGGCCGGACGCTGATCGTCAAGATCAATGACCGCGGGCCGTTCGTGAAGTCGAAGATCATCGATATGTCCTCGCGCGGCGCCGAGCTGCTGGGCTTCCGCGGCACCGGCTCCGCCCGGGTCAAGATCCAGGTGCTGGAAGAGGAAAGCCGCTTCAACGCGCTGCAGCAGCAGCGCGAGCAGGCGCGCAAGAACCAGGTCGCCTCGCTCGGCAAGGACGACCTGCCCGACGCGCGCTACATCGCCGTGCCGCCGGCGCCGCGCGTGCCCGACCGGGTGCCGGAGATCGTCGGCAATGTCCGGGACGAGGGAAAGCCGAACCCGGCCGGCCTGTTCGTCGCCGCCGCCAAGGCCACCAAGCCGCAGCAGGTCGCCTCGCTGTCGGAGGCGCTGCGCCGCTTCGGCCCAATCTCGACCGCGGCCGCCGCCGGCGCGATCGAGCTGCGCATCGGCCCCTTCATCGACCCCAAGGCCGCATCGACCGCCTTGAAGCAGATCGCCGACGCGGGCTATTCCGGAGCACGCATCGTCCCCGAGTGACCCGTCCGGTCCGCGGCGCGACGAGGCCGCAACCGAGGATGGATCGCTTGGGCGGACATTTCATCACGCTTGAGGGCGGCGAGGGTTCGGGCAAGAGCACCCAGGTCAAGCGCTTGGCCGCCCACCTTGCCGGACGCGGGCTCGAGGTCGTCAGCACGCGCGAGCCCGGTGGTTCGCCGGGGGCCGAGGCAATCCGCAACCTCCTGGTCCAGGGCGACACCGACCGCTGGGATCCCGTCACCGAGGCGCTGCTGCATTTCGCCGCCCGGCGCGACCATCTGCGCGTCACAGTCCGCCCGGCGCTGGCGCGCGGCGCCTGGGTCGTCTCC
>NZ_JBCNNF010000101.1:0-18536 GCF_039594555.1 Inquilinus sp. | reverse complement strand
GGCGCATTCCACCCGGCGGCCGTCGACCGTGTCCTCGGGCTCGTTGAAGTAGCCCCAGTCGTGCAGCCGCTTCTGCAGGATCTTGCCCCAGCCCAGCGGGATGTGGATCCAGGGGTCGCGGTCCCAACCACCGGCCTCCAGCAGCAGCACGCGGCGGGCGGGATCCTCGCTCAGCCGCGCGGCGAGAACGCAGCCGGCGGAGCCGGCGCCGACGATGATGGTGTCGTAGCCTGCGGCGGGGGTCACGGCGCGCCCTGATCCGTCGGGCCCGCCGGCCCTCTATGGCCAGCCGGTTGTCCGGGCATCGGAAGCCTCCTGTCGGGGTTGCGCCGATCTGGGCGGCGCTTGCGAAGTGACTCGACCACTGCCAACCATTCTTGTCAACCATGGCAAATGGTTGATATGGTGGGCACCGTGGTCGGGATTGCCGATGCCGTGCAGGCGGGGGCGGGCGGCCGCAGGGAAACGCCAGAACAAGCCAGAGGGATCAGGATGAACCGATCGGCGCCTTCCGAGCACCCGAACGCCGACGATCAGACGCCAGGTCCCTCCAGCCGCGATGACAGCCTCGCCGAGATTGTCGCGGCGGTGCGCGACATCCTCGCCGGCGGCCAGGGCAAGCCGTCCGAACGGGCCCTGGCGGAGCGGCTGAACATCAAGCGTCACCGGCTGCGCCAGGCGCTCGACCAGCTGCGTGCGGCGGGGGAGCTGGAGCCGGCCCGCGCCGGGCGGCCGCGGACCGCGGCGCCGCGGCGGGGCGACGATCTCGCCCGCGACACCAACCCGGTCGAGATCATCGAGCTGCGCATGATGCTGGAGCCGGCGCTGGCCCGGCTGGCAGCGCTGCGCGCTTCGCCCTTCGAGATCACGCGCATCCAGCGGGCGGCCAGCACGCCGCCGGGCGCCTCCGCCGGCGCCGTCGACCTGGCGTTCCATAAGGCGGTCGCGGCCGGTGCCCGCAACAGCTTGGCGACCGAGCTCTACGCCCTGATCCGCCAGGTGGCGACCGATGCCCGGCTGCGCTTCAGCACCAGCGACAATCCCAGCTGCCCGAACCGGCTGCGGCAGCGCGACGCCGAGCACAAGGCGATCGCCGACGCCATCGCCTCCCGCAACCCGGATGCGGCGGAACAGGCGATGCGGGCCCATCTCGGGGCGGTGCAGCGCCAGATCCTCGACCGCCTCGGCCCCGGCATGGCCGTGGCCTGACGGTCCTCCCCTCGGTTCTGCGGAGCATGCGGCATGGCCGGTTTCGACGTGCTGGTGATCGGCGCCGGCTCCGCCGGGTCAGTGGTGGCGGCGCGGCTGAGCGAGGACCCGGCCCTGTCGGTCGGGCTGATCGAGGCGGGCGGGATGCCGTCCGACCCCGATATCGCGGCCCCGGCGCAATGGCCCTTCCTGCAGGGGCGGTCCTATGACTGGGCCTATCGCACGGTGCCCCAGCCCGGCACCGCCGGCCGGGTCCATGATTGGCCGCGCGGCCGCATCGTCGGCGGTTCCAGCTGTCTTCACGCCATGGCGCATGTCCGCGGCCATCCGGACGATTTCGCGCCCTGGGCCATGGCCGGCGGGCCGGGCTGGTCCTATGACGCTCTGCTGCCGGCCTTTCGCCGCAGCGAGCGGTTCTCGGGCGGGGCGTCGGTCGTGCATGGCGATGCCGGTCCGCTCGATGTGCTGCTGCCGGACGAGCAGATCCACCCGCTGGTCCGCGACTATATGGAATCCGGCCTGGCGATCGGCGCGCCCCGGCTCGGCGACCACAATGCCGGGCCGCTGGCCGGGGTGGCGCCGAACCAGCTGACGATCCGCGACGGCCGCCGGGTCAGCGTCGCCGACGCCTATCTCGCGCCGGTCCTCGGCCGGTCGAATCTGACGGTGCTGACCGGCGTCCTGGTCCATGACTTGGTGCTGGGCTCCGGCCAAGCCCACGGCGTGCGGGTCACCCGCGACGGGGCGGAGGAGATCGTGACCGCCGACCGGATCGTGGTCTGCGCCGGCGCGGTCGCCTCGCCGCTGCTGCTGATGCGCTCCGGCATCGGCGACCCGGAGGTGCTGCGCGAGGCCGGTATCGCCTGCCGGCACGAGCTGCCGGAGGTCGGGCGCAACCTGCACGACCATCTGCTCGCGGCCGGCAACGTCTATCGCGCCGCGCGGCCGGTCGGCCCGTCCCGGCTGCAGCATTCGGAATCGCTGATGTACCTGCACGGCGACGACCCGTCGCGGGCGGAGGGGGCGCCGGACGTCGTCCTGGCCTGCGTCGTGCTGCCGGTGGTGACCGAGGCGTTCGACCGGCCGGCAGCGGGCAGCGCCTTCACCATCATGTGCGGGGTCACCCACCCGACCAGCCGCGGCGCGATCCGGCCCGGCGGGCCGTCGGTGGCCGATGCCCCGATCATCGATCCGGCCTATCTCTCGACCGAGCACGATCGCCGCACCTTCCGGGCGGCGCTGCGCCTGGCCCGCAGGGTCGGCCGGGCGGCGCCGCTTTCGGGCTGGAGCGACGGCGAGATCCTGCCCGGCCCGGGGGTGGAGGCAGATGCGGATCTGGACGCCTTCCTGGCCCGGGCGGCGATGACCCACCACCATCCGGTCGGCACCTGCAGCCTGGGGCCGGTGGTCGACGGCGCGCTGCGGGTCAGGGGCATCGACGGCCTCTTCGTCGTCGATGCCTCGGTCATACCGGCCATCACGAGCGGTCCGGTCAACGCCGCGGTGATCGCGGTGGCGGAGCTCTGGGCCGGCCGGGAGTACTGAGCGCGGGTCACGCCGCCCGTCGCTTTCGATCATCCGCCCGGCAATCCGTGTCGCCTTCGTTCAGCTCCGCCGTGGGACGTGGTGCATCGTCGTATATTGCGTTTCCAGGATAGAAAAGACGGTCAGCTGGATCGACCGTCACAGATCATGCTTTTCATTGATCTAAAAATATGCCTCACTTTTCGCAACGACGGGGCAGGGGAGGCGTCATGGCGCGGCCACACGGGCACGGACGGGTGCTGACATCCAGCGATTTCGGGGCGACGACGGTCTATGCCTGCGGCCTCGACCAGCGCTTTAGCTACTGCGCCTATGTGCCGGAGGATTACGACGAGGACGGCACCGACCGCTGGCCGCTGGCGGTGGTCGTGCACGGCACCGAGCGCGGCATGCAGCGATACCGGGACAGCTTCGCCGATTTCGCCGAGCGGCACGGGGCGATCGTGCTGGCGCCGCTGTTCCCGGTCGGCATCACCGAGCCGACCGACCTGTCCAGCTACAAGCTGCTGCGCGCCGGCGACCTGCGCTACGACGCGGTGCTGCTGGCGATGATCGCCGAGACCCAGGCCCGGTACCGGATCGAGGGCGACCGGGTGCTGATGTACGGCTTCTCCGGCGGCGGCCACTTCACCCACCGCTTCCTCTACCTGCATCCGGAACGGCTGCTCGGCGCTTCGATCGGTGCGCCTGGCGTCGTCACCCTGCTGGATTTCGAGCATGATTTCTGGGTCGGTGTGCGGAATTTCGAGGCGGTGTTCGGCAAGCCGCTGGACCTCGATGCCATTCGCGGGGTGCCGGTGCATATGGTGATCGGCGGCGACGACACCGAGACCTGGGAGATCACGATCAAGCCCGGCGACGCCTGGTGGATGCCGGGCGCCGACATCGCCGGCCGCAACCGCCAGGACCGGATGCGGTCGCTGCGCCGCAGCCTGGAAGCGAACGGCGTGGCGGTGCAGCAGGACACCATCCCCGGCATCGCCCATGACGACCGCGAGCTGCTGGGCGCGGTGAAGGGCTTCTTCGGGGAGGTGCTGGCGCGGCGACGCGCGGTCTGAGGGTCCGACAAGCAACCAAACGACAAACAGGGGGCCGTGATGAAGGCGATGTTCGGCGGGCTCGCGCTCGCCCTGATCCTGGCTGCCGGCGCCGCAGCGGCGCAGGACGCGCCGCGCGACGGCGGCACCATCACCGTGGCGCTGACCGCGGATATCCGCAGCACCGATCCCGGCATCAACCGCGACAGCAACACCGACACGGTGCTGCAGCATGTCGTCGAATCTCTGGTCGGCTACCGCGCGGACCTGACCGTCGGCCCGTCCCTGGCAGCATCCTGGACCGTCTCGGATGGCGGCCGCACCTACGACTTCAAGCTGCGCCCCGGTGCCGTGTTCCACAACGGCAAGCCGGTGACCTCGGCCGAGGTGAAGTGGAGCTGGGAGCATCGCTGGGCCGACCCGGCCTGGCTGTGCCGCCCGCTGTTCGACGGCACCGCCGGGCTGAAGGTCGATGCGGTCGAGACGCCGGATCCGCGGACCGTCCGGTTCCGGCTGGCCGCGCCGAACGCGCTGTTCCTGGCCCAGCTGGCGCAGTTCCAGTGCTTCGCCGGCGGGGTGATCAGCCCCGACAGCCTGAACCCGGACGGCAGCTGGAACGCGCCGATCGGCACCGGTCCGTACCAGCTGGACTCCTGGAATCGCGGCCAGGCGGTGGTGCTGAAGCGCTTCGCCGGCTACAAACCGCTGTCGGAGCCGGCGAGCGGCTATGCCGGCGCCCGCATCGCCCATGCCGATGCCATCCGCTTCCAGATCGTGCCCGACCCGTCGACGGCGGAGGCGGCGCTGGCCGCCGGCCAGATCGACCTGCTGCCCAGCCTGGCGCCGGCGCAGATCGACCAGGTCAAGGCCGCCGGCAGCACGGTCGAAACGGCGCCGGGCCTGGGCTGGTCGACGCTGCTGATCCAGACCCGCGACCCGCTGCTGTCGGATCCGCGGATGCGGCTGGCGATCGCCCATGCGATCGACATCCGCCAGGTGGCCGAGGCCCGCGCCGGCGGGCTGGCGGACGCCAACCCTTCGGCCGTGCCCAGGGCCAGCGCCTTCTTCGACGACGGCTTCCTCGACTGGCCGGCCTACGATCTGGCCAAGGCGCAGGCGCTGCTGCAGGAAGCCGGCTACAAGGGCCAGCCGATCACCATCCAGACCAACAAGCGCTATGACGGCATGTATGACAGCGCCGTGGTGGTCCAGGCGATGCTGGCCGCGGTCGGGATCGATGCCCGGCTCGAGGTGCTGGACTGGGCGACCCAGCTCGACAACTACATGGCCGGCCGGTTCCAGCTGCAATCCTTCGGCTTTTCCGCCCGGCTCGACCCGTCGCTGATGTACACGGCGGTGATCGGCAGCAAGGCCGAGCGCCCGACGGCGCAATGGGACGACCCGCAGGCGGCGGAGCTGCTGGCGAAATCCGTGCAGACCGACGATCCGGCGGCGCGCCGGGCGATCCTGCATCAGATGCACGCGCTGATGGCGCAGCAGGTGCCGATCATCGGCCTCTACTACGACATCGTCGCCGACGCCGCCGGGCCGAAGCTCAAGGGCTACCGGCCCTGGCCGGGCGGCAAGCCGATCCTGTGGGGTGCGTGGAAGGCGGAATAGACGCGCCAACGGCGCGGCGCCGAGGGGTCGCGATCACGGGGCTGCCGTCTCCGCCGCCGGAATGGGCGCGACGGGCAGATCGCCTTCGAAGAGGGGCCGCGACCGGCCGATCTCGCCTGCCAGATAGTCGAGCAGGACCCGCACCCGGGCCGATTGGCGAAGGTCGGGATGGGTCAGCAGCCAGAGATCCGCCGCGAAATCCGGGTCGGGCGGCGCGAGCCGGAGCAGGGTCGGGCGCACATCGCCGATGAAGCAGGGCAGGTGGCCGATGCCGATGCCGGTCTCGACCGCCTCGGCCAGGCCCAGGACCGTGTTGATCCGGTAGACGATCCGCTCCGGGGCGATGTGCTGCCGGACGAAGCGCACCGCCTTGAGCGTCCCGAGATTGTCGCCGAGCGACACCCAGGGCCGGCCTACGAGCTCATCGAAGGCCGGCAGTCCGGGCCGGGGGAAATCGGCCGTCCGGCCGTACAGGGCCCAGGCGATCCGGGCGACCCGCCGCCCCACCAGCGTCTCGGGCGGATTGTCGGTTGCCCGGATTGCGACGTCGGCGTCGCGCTTGGACAGGTTCAGCGGCTCGTTGCTGAGCACGACGTCGAGCCGCACATCCGGGCATTCGCGCTGGAACCGCGCGAACAGCGGGGTCAACAGGTGGATCAGCAGGGAATCATTGGTGGTGACGCGCAACTCGCCGGCCGGAGAGATGGTTCGGCCGGCGACCTTGCGGGTGAAGCCGGTGATGTCGTCGTCCAGGCGGGACGCCAGCTCCACCATCTCCTCGCCGACCGGCGTCAGGACGTAGCCGGAGCGATGCCGCTCGAACAGCGTCGTGCCCAGGGCCTGCTCGACCTGTCCGAGGCGGCGGAACACGGTGGAGTGGTTGAGGCTGAGCTGGGCGGCCGCGCCGGGCAGGCCCCGGGCATCCGCGATCGCCTTGATCAGGCGGAAATCGTCCCAGGAGATGTTGCCGAACGGCTCGCCCATATCCTCGATCCTCTGCGCGTCGTGACCACCGATGCAGTCGGGCTCGTTCTTTCCGCTGCGCAAGCCCAATTGCCAAAATGCAGGACGATCTTTGCATGGATGCAAGCGGTTGGCCATCGGCTCGCGGTGCCGGCGGTATTATCTGATGGGCCACGGGCGAGCCGTCGGGCTCCCGATCTGGAGGCACATCATGCGCAGCAACGGCATTCATCACGTCACGGCGATCGCGGGGCCGGCCCAGCGGAATCTCGACTTCTACACACGGGTGCTCGGGCTCCGCCTGGTGAAGAAGACGGTCAATTTCGACGATCCCGGCAGCTATCACTTCTACTACGGCGACGAGACCGGCCAGCCCGGCAGCATCCTGACCTTCTTCCCCTGGGCGCATGTCGCGCCGGGGCGCCTGGGCGTCGGCGAGACCCAGGAGACGGTGTTCCGGGTGCCGGAAGGCTCGGTCAGCTATTGGCTCCAGCGCTTCGTCGAGAAGGGCGTGCCGCACCAGGCCGTCGAGCAGCGCTTTGGCGAGACCGTGCTGGCCTTCAAGGATCCGGACGGCATGCGCCTGGCCCTCGTCGCGGTGCCGGGGATCGGGGCCGAGCCCGGCTGGGCCGGCGGCGACATCCCCGCGGAGCATGCGATCCGCGGCTTTCACAGCGTCAGCCTGCTGCTGGAGGACACGGCCCGGACCGGCGCGGTTCTCAGCGACGTCCTCGGGTTCACCGAGGTCGGGCGAGAGGGGGCCGTGACCCGCTACCGGGCCGGCGACACCGCGATCGGTGGCATCGTCGACCTGCGCGCGGCCGACAGCGTCCTGCCCAGCCGTCCCGGCGCCGGTTCGGTGCACCACATCGCCTTCCGCGCCGCGGACGACGCGGCGCAGGCGGAGATGGTGAAGCGGCTGGCGGAGAACCACCGGCTGCTGACCACCGAGCAGAAGGACCGCAGCTACTTCCGCTCGGTCTATTTCCGGGAGCCGGGGCATGTCCTGTTCGAGATCGCCACGGACATCCCGGGCTTCGCGGTGGACGAGCCCGCGGGCACGCTCGGCCAGGCGCTGAAGCTGCCGCAGTTCCTCGAGCCGCACCGCGCCGAGATCGAGCGGGTCCTGCCGGCCGTCGCCTGATCTCCGCCACCCCTCGCCGGACGCTGCGGCCGCCGCAGCGTCCGGCCCCTCTTCATGCCAGAGATCGGAGCTTGCGTGATGACCCAGGCGCAGTCTTTCATCCATCGGTTCGAGCCCGGCCGGGAGCCGGGCGCGTCGCCGCTCCTGCTGCTGCACGGCACGGGCGGCGACGAGACGGACCTGCTGCCGCTGGGCCGGGCCGTCTCCCCGGCCTCGGCGCTGCTGTCGCCCCGCGGCAAGGTGCTGGAAGGCGGGATGCCGCGCTTCTTCCGCCGACTTCGGGAAGGCGTGTTCGACCAGGAGGATGTCCGGGCCCGGGCGCATGAGCTCGCGGATTTCATCGCCGAGGCGCGTGCCGCCTATGGGCTGCCGGCGCCGGTGGCGCTCGGCTTCTCCAACGGGGCGAACATCGCCGCGGCCGTGCTGCAGCTGCGGCCGGAGGCGCTGGCCGGCGCCATCCTGCTGCGGGCGATGGTGCCGCTCGATGATCCGCCGCCCGCGCAGCTGGGCGGCAAGCCGGTGCTGCTGCTGTCGGGCCAGATGGACCCGATCGTGCCGGCGGACAATGCGGCGCGTCTTGCCGGATTGCTGAGGGATGCCGGGGCCGTCGTCCGGCACCGCGTCCTGCCGTCGGGCCACGGCCTGTCGCAGGCCGATGTTGCGACCGCGAGCGCCTGGCTGCAGGAGCTGGCGGCGACGCCGCCCGTTCCGGCCGAACCGCGCGGCTGAAAGCGGCCACATCGTGGCGGAAGCGAAGGCCCGGGCGGGCCTGCCTATTCCACCACGATGCGCACCGGGCGCGATTCCCCGTCCTGCAGCGGCAGGCGCAGCTGGAAGCGGTGGGCGCCGGGCGTCAGCGGCCAGTACACCGTCTCGTCCGGCCGGGCGGTGCGGAACGGCAGGCCGTCGACATACCAGACCACCTGGGTGACGCTGGGCGCGGCCGTGGCCTTCAGCGCCAGCCGGTCCAGCGCCGGCGGCATCTCCGGGTTGCGCCAGATCCGGGCGTTCTGCTCCGGCATCGTGATCGACAGGCGCGGCGGCTCGGCGGTGCCGATCGCGGGGCCGTCCGGCTGAGGGGCGCGGGCGACGGCGGGAACCACCGCCGGCGGTGCTGCCGCATCGGCCTTGACCCACTCGACCAGCCGCTGGCGGCAGAAATCGGGGGACGGGCCGCCGGCCGGCACGCAGAGCTCGACCGGCTTGTAGGCCCGCGGCGCCGGGAAGCCGGCATCCAGCAGGTCGCCGGGCCGGGCGCCGTGCAGCGCCATCAGCACGTCCTGCGCCAGCTTCGCGGCCGACCCGGCGCCGGCGACCTGGCGCATGGTCCCGGCATCCGGCCGGCCGAACCAGACCCCGACCATGTAGTCCTGCGACCATGCCACCACCCAGGCGTCGCGATACCCCTGGCTGGTGCCGGTCTTCAGCGCCACCGGGAATGGGAATTCGGTGGTGCCGTAGCGGGGGAAGCTGGGCAGCCGTGCCATCGGGTCGGACAGGAACAGCGTGACCAGCCGGGCGATGTCGGCCGACAGCACCCGGCGCGGCGGCGCCGTCGGCTGGCCGCGATACCACACCAGGTCGCGCAGGGTCCCGTCATCGGCCAGTGCGCCATAGGCCCGCACCAGCCGGTCCAGGCTGGTCGGCAGCGACCCGATCGCCATCGACAGGCCGAAGCTCTCGGCCGGCACGTCCAGGTCGTGCAGCCCGAGTTCGCGGAAATAGCGGAAGCCGCTGTCCAGCCCGACCCGGCGCAGCAGGTTCGTCGCCGGGATGTTGCGCGAATTGGCCAGCGCCTGGCGTGGCAGCACGGGCCCGAGGAAGGTGCGGTCGGCGTTGGAGATGCCGGACGCGCCCTCGGGCATGTCGGCCATCACGTCGGTCGGGCTCAGCAGCGTGCGCTGCATTGCCAGGGCGTAGATGAAGGGCTTCAGCGTGCTCCCGGGCGAGCGTACGGCGCGGCTGAAGTCGATCGACCCGCCATTGGCGCCGCCATAGCGGGCGCTGCCGATATCGGCCAGCACCTCGCGGCTGTCGCGCCGGGCCACCACCACCGCCACCTGCTGCGCCCCCATCGGGCTCAGCGCTCGCAGCTGGCGCCGCGCCGCGGCCGTCACCGTCTCCTGGATCCCCAGATCCAACGTGGTGCGCAGTCGCGGGTCGCTCGGGTCCAGCGTCTGGGCGCCGTCGCGCGCGATCATCTGGCGCAGCCGCAGGATGGCGGGCACGGCGTCGGGCCGACGCGGCACCGGCGGCAGGCGCAGCTCGGCCAGCTGGGTGGTTGCCAGCGCCAGCTCCTGCGGGTCGATCACGCCCTGGCGGGCCAGCTCGTCCAGCGCCCGCTGGCCGCGCAGCTTGGCCCGGGCCAGCCCGTCCGGTCGGCGCGGGTTCATCAGGCCGGGCGCCTGCGGGATGGCGGACAGCAGGGCGATCTCGGCCCAGCTCAGATCCGCCACCGGCTTGTCGAAATACCAGCGCGCGGCATGGGCGATGCCATGGCTGCCATTGCCGTAGGGCACTAGCCGCAGGTAGTGCGCCAGCAGTGTCCGCCGGTCGTAGCGCTGGGTCAGCGCCAGCGCGGTCCCGGCCTCCACCGCCTTGGACCACAGGTTGCGCGCCGCCGGCTGCTGCATCCGGGCGATCTGCATGGCGATGGTCGAGGCGCCGGACCGCACCCGGCCGCCTTCGATGTTGTGCCACAGGGCCCGGGCCACGGCGCGCGGATCGACGCCCGGATGGTCCCAGAAGCGCCGGTCCTCCAGCGCCAGCGTGGCGCGGACGACGCGGTCGGGCAGGGGATCGACGGTCCAGTAGCCGTAGTCGACATACCGCCTCCCGTCCGCACCGCGTTCCTCGTGCCCGATCTGGGCTAGGAACGCGCCCTGGCGGTCGTAGAGGATCGGGGTCGGCGCCGGCGCCTCCAAATGCGCCCGCTGCGCCACCTGGACGGCGAAGGTGCCGACCACGGCGAGACCGAGGGCAAGCGCGCCCCAACCGATCCGGCGCCGCCAGCGGTGGTGGGGCGGGGAGGGAGGGGCTGTGGAAGGAGAGGGCGCCTGCATTCAAGCCAGCCCCAAATAGTCCCCCCTCCCCTTGCGGGAGGGGGGTAGGGGGAGGGGGTTCTCTCGGCACGAACCGGCGATGGCCTGCCGCAACCCTGTTTGGATGTCGGAGGCGGAGCCTTGCCCATTCGCGTGCGGACGCGCGCAGACCCCTCCCCCTAACCCCCTCCCGCAAGGGGAGGGGGGACTAATTGGGGGATAACTGGCTGCGCTCACGACGGTCTGTCCTACGGGCTGACGACGATCCGGGCGCCGGCGCTGGCGCCGTAGACTCCGGCCCGGTACATCATCTCGGCCTCGCCCGGCGGCTGGATGAAGCTGCCCGCCACCTGCGCCCGCAGGCGGAAGCGCAGGGTCAGCGTGCCTTTGTCCAGCCGGTCGTAGAATACCCGCACCTCGTCGTCGCCATAGCTGGCATAGCTCGGCGGCACCGAGGGCGCGGCCGAGGGCACGGCCTCCGCCGGCGCGGTCGCCAGGTTCGGGTTCAAGGGCTCGAAGCCGGCCGCGATCGGCAGGCGCAGGGCGACCTGGGTGCGGGCCTCGGGGTTGACCAGCTCGGCCACCTCCTCGACCACCTCGCCGGCGGCGACGTGGATGGCGCCGTCGCCGCCCGGGTCCAGCCGCTCCAGCGGGCCACTGGCGGGCACGCGGTACAGCTGCCGGGTCAGCACGAAGCCGTCCTGCACCGGCATCGCCGCCGATCCCGGCGCCTTCGGCAGCCAGCTTGCGTCGCCCAGCGCCACCACCGGCTGGCCGCCCCGATTGGCCACGGCGACCGGCCCGGCCTGGTCGACGCTCCAGCGCAGCACCGGCGCGTCGGGCCCCAGCGTCCCGGTCTTGTCGCCGCCGGGCAGCGATGCCGCGACCGGCACCGATCCGCTCGGCGCCACCCACGCCGCCGCCAGGGCCCGCAGCGCCGCCGCATCGGCATTGGTGCTGCCCCAGCCGGAGCCGTCGCCGAGGCCGATCAGCCCGGTGCGCAGCACGCCCGCCACCGGGTCGTCCGGCGCGGCCTTCGCGACCGCCAGCAGCACCTCCGATAGGGTGCGGGTCTCGGACGGCAGCACCATCGGGTCGGCCGGGCGGTCCTGCAGCCCGGCATAGACAGTGCGGCCGTCGCGCGACAGCAGCCGGACATTGGCCTTGACCTGATCCAAGAGGCCGGCGACCCGGGTGGGGTCGGCGTCCGGCGCCGCGGCGACCACCGCGGTGATCTGGGCCAGCGATTCCAGCGGCAGCAGCGAGGCCCGGCGGCTCAGCTCGGCCAGATAGGCCGGGTCCGCCGCGCCGCCGGCGGCCAGGGCCGACAGGGCGGCAACCCGCTCGCGGATGTCCTCGCCCGCCAGGAAACGCGGATAGTCGGAGCGCAGGGCCTGCTTCAGCACCTGGGCCAGCCGGTCCTTCAGGGCGGGGTCGACGGTCTCGCCCGCCTGCTCGGCCTGCACCAGGAAGCGGTAGGACGCCGCGGTCAGCAGCACCGAGCCGCGGGATTTCGGCCAGAAGCCGACCAGACCGTCCTCGTCGGTGGTGCGGATGATGCTCTGGATCGTCTTCTGGACGTCGGCCGAGATGCGGTCCTGCAGCCCGGCCGCGGCCAGCACCGGGGCGTAGGGCTTCAGCGCCAGCTCGGCGCTGGACAGCGCCATCACCTGTTCGGTGCAGCCGAACGGATAGTCGGCCAGGGCGTTCAGCCCGGCGACCAGCCGCACCAGCGCCGGATCGGCGGCCAGCGCCACCGAGGCCGAGTAGGAGCCGGGGCGGACGTCGCCGGGCGCGGCCAGCAGCGCCTGCTTCGCGCCCGGCGCCAGCTCGACGATACGGCGCTCACGCAGCGGCGGCCGGTCCGGCCGGATCGGCAGCGCGATCTCGACCGCGTCACCGGCCTTGTCGGCGTCGCGCTGCAGCAGCAGGCGCAGCTTCGCCGTGTCCCGGCCCGGCGCCGGGTCGGGCACCGAGACCGGGAAGCTGATCCGCGCCGGCCGGTTGCCGTCCCAGGCGAAGGCGCGGTCCTTCGACCCCTGCACGGTCAGCCCGTCCGCGCTGATGCCGGCGCGGCCGGACCCGCCGGGGCCTTCGACCACGCGGCCGACCAGTCCGGCATCGAAGCTGTCGCCCGGCCGCACGAAGCGGGGCAGGGCCGGCTGGGCCACGACCGGCTGCCGCACCTTGACCTCGCCGGTGCCGACGCCGAAGCGGTCCGGCCCGCTGGTGACCACCGCCCGCATCTTGTAGACGGTCAGCGTGTCCGGCAGCTTGACCTTGACCTTGGCGGTGCCGTCCGGCCCGACCTGGACATGCGGCAGGTAGACCGGCACCGGGTTGAAGTTGCGGCGGACGGAGATATTCTCCACCCCCCATTCGTCGGTCGCCTCGTCGCCGCCCGGCACCTCCTCCAGCGGGATCACGCCGAAGGCCATGTTACGGGTGTCGCGCGCCGCCATCTGCGACATGCGGGCGACGATGAATTTCGGCAGCGGGTCCAGCGGCTGCTCCCGGGCCAGGGACAGCACCGCCTGGTCGACCATCCAGAAGGTGGCCTCGCCGGCCAGTGGCTTGCCCTTCATGTCAGCCAGGCGCAGCGTCACCTCGATCTCCTGCGCCGGGCGGGCGCTGGGCGGCGCATCCAGCGTCACCGCCACCTGGTTCTCGATCGGGGTGACCTTGACCCAGGCGGTGGTCGCCAGCGTCACCGGCTTGCCCTGGTCGAAGGGCGCGGTGGCAGCCTGAGCCTCGCCCGGCAGCCGCCCGCGCATGATCAGGAAATGCACCGGCAGCCGCGGCATCTGGGCCTTGCGCACCGGCACGGCGTAGCGGCCGAAGCCGTTGGCGATGTCGACCCAGTCGTAGCGGAACCGGCCCTCCGGCTCCTCCACCACGGCCAGGGCGCGGGCGGTCTGGAACGGGCTCTCGATCACCAGCGTCGCCGTCTCGCCGGGGGCATACGCGTCCTTGTCGGCGGTGACGGTGACGTTCTGCCCCGGCGGGCGCGACCAGGTCACCGGCGTGTCGCCGGCGGCGAACAGGTCGACCTTGACCGACTGGCTGCGGCCGATCCTGTCGGCGGCCTCGACCCAGACGATGTAGACCCCGGCCTCGGGCAGCGCGAAATGCAGCCCCTGGACGTCGGCGGTGGAGGTGACCTTGCGCTCCTCCAGCGTCTCGTCGATCACCTGGGTGACGTATTTGGCCGAGCCCTGGCTGAAGTCGCTGGCCTGCAGCACCGAGTTCCAGTTGCGGTGAATCAGCTTCACCGTCATCTCGACGCCCGGCAGCGGCTTGCCGGCGGCGTCGACCGCCAGGATCTCCGGGTCCACCGCATCTGCCTTGGGCAGGTAGCGCGGCACCTTCAGCCCCAGGGTGAAGGGCGGCAGCGCCACCACATGCTGGGTGCTGCGGATCTGCATGTCGTCGTCGCCGGTCACCGTGGCCTCGACCACGTAGCGGCGCGGCTGGGCGGTCGGCTCGATCGTCGGGTCCAGCGTGATCTGCGCCGACCCGCCGGCATCGGTCTTGCCGTCCTGCTGCAGCACGGGGGTGGAGCGGAACTCGCGCTCGCCGGAGAAGCGGGAGTCGCTGGAGAACTGGAAGCCCTCGCGCCCCGGCGGGGTCCAGCTGTAGGGGAACTGCGTCACCCGCCATTTGATCGGGCGGTCGGCCAGGAGGCCGCCGGCGAAGTAGCGGGCCAGCAGCGAGACCTGGATCTGGCTGTCCAGCGGCGCCGAATCCGGGCCGTTCAGCAGCACCTCGAAGGTCGGGAGCTTGTAGGCCTCCTTCTTGAACGGCACCTTGCCGCAATCGTCGCCGTCGGCGTCGACGAAGCGCACGCTGTAGTCGCCGGTCGCCTCGGTCTTCTCGTCGAAGCGCTGATGGAAGCCGCCATTGCCGTCCAGCGTCACCGGCATCCGCCATTCCTGGTCGTCCGGGCCGTTGACCACGACCTCGCCCTTGCCATTGGCGAAGGACAGGGCGCCGCCGAGATAGGACCGGACGAAGCCGCGGACCTCCACCGCCTCCTCCGGCCGGTAGATCGGTCGCTCGGTGAAGACATGGCACAGCAGCTGCGGCCGCTCGCGCCGCGCCGCGACGTCGCCGAAGCCCCAGGCCAGCCAGGGCTCGTCCGGCTTGGTCCAGTTCTCCTGCGCGTATTGCGCCGGGCCGTTGTCCGGCTCCAGCACCAGTGTGTCGGTGCCCTTGACCACGACGATGCGGCGGATCTCCGGCTCGTCGGCGGCGCCCTTCGGCGCCCAGGTGAAGCCGCCATCCGGCCCGGTGACGCCACGGGCGAGGGTGACGAACTCCTCGTCGCGCACGCCCTCCAGCCGGATCTCGGCGCCCTCGACCGGCCTGGCGCTGTTCAGCGAGGTGACGGCGAAGCGGATGCGCTGCGGCTCCTCCACCGTCGACAGGGTCAGGTCGGTCACCTGCAGCCGCAGCCAGCGGCGGTCGGCACCGTCGACCGGCCGCAGCCCGACCAGATAGGTGCCGGGCTGGTTGGCGCCCGCGATCTTGGCCAAGAGCGGCTTGAGGTCGAGGCCGAACTTGGCAGAGACGCCGCCGCGCAGGGACGGCAGCGGCACCAGTTCGGACACGGCAGGCGAACCCAGCGCGGCGATCCGCTCCGCCATCGCGTCGCGGTCGATCGCCGCGGCATCCTTCCAGGGAGAGGGCTCGTTGCCGGCCAGCGGCGGTGTGGTGTCGTCCTGGGTGGTCAGCCCTTCCGCCGGGAACGGCCAGAAGTCGCGGCCCAGCGGGTCGATGCGGTGGATGCGGATGTCGGCGCGGTCATAGCCATGGCCGCGCAGCGGCACCATCTGCGGCCCGAACCGTTCGCTGATGCCCTGGCCGGCGTCCCAGGCCAGGGCCGGCAGGTCGGGCGGGAACACGAAGCGGGCATTGGTGGCGGGGCCGGACAGCGGCCGCCCGCGCACGTCCTTCAGGCTGCCGGAGTCGATCCGCAGGGTGTAGACCGTGTCGGGCAGGAACCGGCCGGTCAGGGTCAGGTCGCGGCCGTCGGGCTCCAGCGCCAGGTCGTCGACCGCCGGGGTGATGCGGAACACGTCGCGGGCGCGGACCACGTCCAGCGCCTCGGGCTCGTTCGAGAAGCGCAGGCGCAGGCGGCGCTCGCCGGTCGGCCGCGCCTCCTCGCCCTCATAGGGCGTCGGCTGGCTGCAGCGCAGCACCCCGTCCTGCAGGTCCTGCTGGAAGCTGCCGCCGCAGGCGGTGTCGGTGACGGTGAAGGGCGCGGCGCTGCGCAGCCGCAGCTCGAAGATCGGATCGTCCAGCCCGGCGGCGTCGGACAGGCGCAGCCGCAGGATCGCCATCCGCCCGTCCGGGATCGGCTGGCGCAGGGTCACGACATAGCCCTGCTGGGCGGTGCGGTCGGCCCGCTCCAGCGCCTTGATGGTGAAGTCCTGCGCCGTCAGCTGCTGGCTGCCCTGGCCGTCGAAGCCCGGCAGGGGCCGCAGCTCGATGGTCAGCAGGCGCGCCAGGGCCTGGATATCGACCGGGTCGGCGAAGGTCAGGCCGATCGTGTCCAGGTCGGCGATGCCGTCCGGCTGATCGGCCGGGCTGGTGGCCACCGGCGTCGGCAGCAGCGGCACCAGCGTGGTGGCGTGGCCGGCGGAGGTGACGGTGACGCGGCGCAGCGGCTCCCACGGCTCGGCCGGGCGGAACTGCAGCACGCGGGGGCCCAGCCACCGCCAGGCGCCGGCCTGGTCCGGTGACAGCGTGGCGAATTTGGCCGGGTCGTCCTCCGGCCCGCCGTCGCGCGGACCGGCGTCATGGTCGAAGAACACCGTGACCGGGTCCCAGCGGCGCAGGAATTTCTCCGGCACCACCTGGACACCGTCGGCGCGCTGGATCTGGTCCATCGTCGCCGGCAGGGCCGCGGCTGTCTGCGCCAAGGCCGGGGCGGCCAGCGGGCCTGCGACCGAGGCGAGCAGGGCGAGGATGAGGGGAAGGCGGGTCATCACTTGCCTCTCGCATTCGTCGCCGGGGCCAGCCCGGCGAGGTCCAGGTAACCGCGGATCACATCCTCGGGCGGGCCGCTCGGCCGGGCCTTGATGCCGACCACCGCCGGCCGCACCAGCGTCGCCGGCGCGTCGGGCGGCACCTGCGCCTCAATCAGATAGCGGCCGGGGGCCAGATGGCGCATCTGCACCACGCCCTCGCCAAGCGGCTTGCCCTCGGCGTCCAGCAGCCGCACCCGGGCGCGGTCGGGCTCGGCCCGGATGCCGATGCCGATGTCGCCGTCCTTCTCGACCGTGAAGCCGAACAGGGCGGTGCCGCCGGAGGCGATGGTGACGGCGTCGCCGACGCCCTCGGCCAGCGGTGCGATCGGCGTGGCCACCAGCTCGATCGAGCCGGACAGCGGCCCGTCCTGCGGCGAGAACAGGCGCAGCAGCGACGCATCCTGCAGGTAGCGGTGGAATTCGGCGCCGGCCGGGAACAGCTCCGGCGCGTCACCGTCGGCGGCCAGGATCACCGGCGCCGTGGTGCGGGCGGTCAGCAGCGCGGGCTGCGGCGATCTCACCCGCAGGGTCATCGCCTCACCGGCCAGCTGCAGGATGCCGGGCAGCGGCGCGTCCTGCAGTTCCGGCTGCGGCCACGGCCCATACTCGTTCGCCTCCATCCAGGCGGCGATCAGGCCGGCATCGTGGCGCAGCACCACCAGGCCGGGGCCGGTCAACTGGATGCGGCGGCCGCTGGCGACGCGGCCGTCGCGGCCGATCACCGTGGCCTCGGCGGCGCCGGCGACGATCAGCCGGTGGCCCGGGCCGGTATCGGGCGGCAGCTGCAGCAGCACCGAGCCCTCGGCGCCGAAGAAGCGCTTCAGCACCTGGTCGGTGGCCAGGGCCGGGGCAGGCGACGGATCGGGGATCTGCGCCAGCGAGACGGGCGCGGGCTTCGTGCCGGTGTTGACCAGCAGCAGCTCGGTCCAGGCGCCGTCCAGCGACCAGCTGGCGGGCGCGTCGCCGGTCCAGGCGGTCTCGGCATCGGGGCCGCGCCAGCCGGCGATGGCGGCGACGCCGGCCGGCAGGTCCAGCCGCAGCCGCTTCGCCCCGGCGGGCAGGGTCACCGGCAGGGCGCTGCCCGGCGCCAGAGTGTCGGACAGGTCGGCATCGGCGCGGCGCCCGGCGGCGAGGGCGAGGTCCAGGCCGGTCAACTCCAGCCGCAGGGCGCCGGCCCCGGCCGCGTTGCGGAGGATCAGCGGCGCGTCGGGGGCACCGAGGGCGAAGGCCTCGCCGGACGCCACGCCCATGCCGAGCCCTGCGTCGAGGCCGGGCTGGCCGTCGCCGGATCGCGCCAGCCAGGCCTGCAGCCGGCCAGACTGCGCCGCAGGCGGCGGCAGGGTCGCAGTCTCGCCGGCGGCGAGGTCCAGGATGGTCGGGCGCGACGGGTCGGCGGTCAGCGGCGCCAGCGTCGGCTTCGCCGGCTGCGCCGTGCGGCCCAGCAGCCACAGCCGGTCGGATTGCGGCGCCAGCACCGGCGCGGTCAGCGGCCGCAGCGCCCGGCCTGGGGCGGAGCCCTGCCACAGCCCGCCATCGAGATCGGCGCCGTCCACCCGCTCCAGCCCGGCGCCGGGGGCGGCGACCAGGGCGGTGGCCAGGGTCTGCGGCAGCCCGTCCAGCGCCAGCGGCGCCAGGGCGATGGCGCCGGGCTGCTGCGGCTGGGCCTCGACGATGCGGGCGGCGAAGCGGACCGGCTGGCCGCCGCCATCGACGGTCCAGACCGAGGCGCGCCACGGCCGCGACGCATCGCCATCGGCCGGCACGGCCACGGCGGGGGCCAGGCCGCGATCGATCGCCACGCTGGCCCAGGCACCGTTGGCCCCCTGGCGTTCCAGCGCCAGCATCAGCTCGGCGGAGGAGCTGGCGGCGGCGACCATCAGGCGGCCGGCATCGGCCGCCGGCATCGCCAGCCGGTGCACGGTCGGTCCGGTCAGCTCTGCCGTGC
>NZ_JBCNNF010000100.1:0-18596 GCF_039594555.1 Inquilinus sp. | reverse complement strand
GCGCCCGCGGCACGATCAACCACACGCTGCTGACCATCGAGGCGCTGCGCAGCCGCAAGATCCCGATCGCGGGCGTGGTGATGAACGGCCCGCTGAACGCCGGCAACCGCGCCGCGATCGAGAAGCATGGCGGCGTGCCGGTGATCCTGGAGATCCCCGAGCTGCCGAAGGTCACCCGCGCGGTGATCGAGGAGCTGTCGCACGCCGTCCCGCCGCTGGGCGAGATCGTGTCCGAGGCTGTGGCCGCCGCCTGAAACCGCGGCGATACTCGCCTCTACTGGACCGGTTTCGCCGCCAGGCCCAACGGCTCGGCCACGGCCAGAAGGCGCTTGTCGCGCGTCCAGAGGGAAACCCCGGCCGTCAACCGGATGCTGGCCAGAAGGTGCGCGTCGACATAGCCGATGCCGCGACCGAACAGGCCGTGCCGGGCGATGAAATGCAGCACCTCCTGCTGCGTGGCGACATCGACCTGCTGCAGATCCTGCAGGGTCTGCAGGATCAGGTCTCGCCGGTGCAGGCTCCCCAGAGCCAGCTCGCCGACGATGAAGGGGTGCATCACGACCTGGCCGGCATTGAGCAGATGGGCCAGGACGCCGTCGGCCGATCGCAGATGGTCGACCCAGACCGAGGTGTCGACCAGGATCACGCGGGCTCCGTACGCCGCCGCGGCAGGGACTCCAGATCGGGCTCGCTTCCGCCGAGAGCCGCCAACCGCCGCGCGCTCTCCCGGGCAATGAGCGCTTTCAGCGCTTCCCGTATCAGGGCGGATCTCTCCTGCAGCCCGGTGAGGGCCTGCGCCTTGGCGAGCAGATCATCGTCGAGAGCCAGGGTCGTGCGCATGGGGACCTCCAAAACCGCAAGGCATGAAATTAGGCATCTTTGATGCCCGGATCAATGCCTTCCGGAGTGTGTCACCGCCCCAAACAGAACGGGCGCCCCAAGGGCGCCCGTTGATCCGACTGTTGAAAGCCTCAGTCCAGCGCCTCGTCCATGGCGAAGCCGCCGCGGCCGTCGAGGGTGAAGCGCCCTTCCTGCATCGCCTTGACCCAGCGGGCCGAGCGCTCGAGCCCGCCGAAGGCGAACAGGTGCAGCTGGGCCAGGCCGCAGCCCGGCTCCTTGGCGCGGTAGTCGGCCAGCTCGGTCAGCAGCTTGTCGGGCACCGACACCGAAGCCAGCTTGGCGATGTTCATCGCCTGCCGGGTCAGGAACCGCATCGACGGGCCGACGCCGCACATCGCGGCATAGTGGATCAGGCTCTTCAGCTTGGCCGGGCCGGCCAGGCCGAGATGGATCGGCAGCTCGTTGCCGGCGCGGCGCAGATCGCGGTCCCAGGCGATGATCGCCTCGGCGTCGAAGCAGAACTGCGTGGCGATGTAGAGGTCGGTGCCGGTCGCCTTGGCATAGGCGTTCTTCTCGGCGACGGCGCGGGCAACCTCCGCGGCCGGGATGTCCTTGCTGCCTTCCGGATGGCCGGCGACGCCGATGGTCCGGACGCCGTGCTGCTGCAGCAGCCCGGTCTCCAGCACCTGCATCGACCGGTCGAACGGGCCGACGGGCGACGACACGCCGCCGCCGATCACCAGCACCTGGTCGACCCCGGCCTCGCCGGCGAGGCGGCGGAGATAGTCGTCGAGCTGGGCCCGGCTCTCCAGGCTGCGGGCGGCGATGTGCGGCACCGGCACCAGCCCCTCGCCGCGCAGCCGCGCCGCGGTCTGCACGATCTCGCCGAGATCGGCGCCCGGCAGCATGGTGATGTAGACGCGGGTGCCGGCCGGCAGATGCGCGCTGAAGCTGGCGGTCTTGGCGGCGATGGCGGGCGCGGTCTCGATCGAGAGGTCGCGGAACAGGTCGACCACCGCCGTCTTCGGCGTCGGCAGCGAGACAACCTTGGTCGACCGATTGAACCCCAGCATCCACCGTCCTCCGTGAGCACGGCGCCATCACCGGCGCTTGGGTGACAAGATGGTGATGCGGAGGCCTTTGCGCTGCATTGCGCACGACCGGAACTATCCGGAAGGCGACACCGCGGCGCGATTGCGACAAGCTGCGGCGGTCATGGTATCCCCATGTCCGACACGCTCGGCTGCGACCTGGGCCGGCGACGATGGAGGACCGGATGCGCGCCCCGCTGCTGCTCATCTCCGCTGTGCTGCTGGCCGGCGCCGCCTCGCCCGCCTTGGCCTTCGACTGCGCCAAGGCGCGGACGCCACTGGAGAAGGCGATCTGTGCCGACACCGCCGCGGCCCAGGCCGACGACTCCATGAGCGCCGTCTATGCCGTGCTGCAGGGCGAGACCGGCAAGGCCGACGCCCCGGTGCTGCTGCGCAACCAGCGCGCCTGGCTGCAGCGGCGCGAGAGCGTGTGCCGCGACTGGAGCAAGCCTGACCCGACCTTCGACCGCGCCTGCCTGGCCCGCGAGACCCAGGCCCGGGGCCGCCTGCTGGCCGGCCTGGCGGAGCATGAGGGCCCGGGCGCCCTGCGCTTCCGCCCGAGCTTCAGCGAGCGGATCGATCCGAAGTGGAAGATCGAGGTGTCGATCGCCGTGCCGCAGCTCGCCGACGGAGCCGCCGCCGCGCCCGGGCTGGACGAATTGCTGCAGGCGACGGCGAAGGCCGCCGACCAGCCGGTCGACAACGATCCGCGCTACACCTACGACGCAGGCTACGCGATCACCTATGACAGCGGCGAGCTGGTGTCGGTGGTGTTCGACATCTACGTCGATCACGGCGGCGCGCATGGCCAGGGCGTGCAGGCGGCCGCCAATTACAGCCCGGCGCTGGGCCGGGCGCTCAAGGTCGACGACCTGGTCGACGGCAAGGGCATCGCCGCCCTGACGAGCCGCTGCCGCGCCCTGCTGCGGCAGGAGAAGCTGAAGCGCGGCGCCACGCCCGACATGGTCGATGGCGACCTGACCGAGCAGGCGGTGGCGGACGGCATCCGCTCGATCGAGGCCTGGCAGTTCCGCGGCGACAGCGTCGCCATCCACTATGACGCCTACGCCATCGGCGCCTATGCCGAGGGGCCCTATGACTGCGCCCTGCCCTGGGCCGAGATCCGCCGAGCGGCGAAGCCGGGGGCGCCGCTGCCGAAAGGCTGAGCCCCGGCCCCACCGCGGATGCCAGGACGCCAGTCCTTTGGCATAGTGGGCGGCGGAAGCGGATCCGCGCACGAGGTCCGCCGGCACCGAAGGGGGACCCCATGTCGAAGACAGCGCCGCGCGCCTGCCTGGCCGCGCTCCTGACCGCCCTGCTGCTTCCCGTTGGCCAAGCCTCCGCCGAGGACCCGGCGGCCTGGCCGACCCGGCCGGTCACCCTGATCGTGCCCTTCGCGCCCGGCGGCAACACCGACCTGTTCGGCCGCCTCTTGGCCGATGAGATGAGCAAGACCTTCGGCCAGCCCTTCGTGGTCGAGAACAAGCCCGGCGCCGGCGGCGGCATCGGCACCGAGGCGCTGGCCCGGGCCGAGCCGGACGGCTACACGCTGGGCATGGGCACGGTCGGCACCCATGCGATCAACCCGTGGGTGTTCAAGGATCTCGGCTATGACGCCGAGGCCGATTTCGCGCCGGTCTCGCTGGCCGCGACGCTGCCGAACCTGCTGGTGGTCAACCCGTCCTTCCCGGCGAAATCGATACCCGAACTGATCGCACTGCTGCAGGCCGAGCCGGACGGGCATAGCTATGCCTCCTCCGGCTTCGGCACCTCGATCCACCTCGCCGCCGCGGCCTTCGAGATCCATGTCGGCTCGCACATGACCCATGTGCCCTACAAGGGCAGCGCCCAGGCGCTGGGCGACGTCGTCGCCGGCCATGTCGACATGATCTTCGACAACATCCCGACGGCGATGGAACAGGCGCGCGCCGGCACCGTGCGGCCGCTGGCCGTCACCGGGCTGGAGCGCACGGCGATCCTGCCGGACGTGCCGGCGATGGCGGAGTTCATCCCCGGCTTCGACATCACCTCCTGGCAGGGGCTTCTGGCGCCGGCCGGGACGCCGCCCGCCATCGTCGAGAAGCTCAGCGCCGAGGCGCAGCGGATCATGCGCCTGCCCGAGATCCGGGCGCGGGTCGAGCCTTTGGGCGCGAAACCGATCGGCAGCACCGCCGCCGAGTTCGCCGCCTATATCAAGAGCGAGAAGGCCCGGTACAAGCCGATCGTCGAGGCCTCCGGCGCCACGGCGCAGTAGCCGTCAGCGCTGCTCCGCCGCGATGCGCAGCCCCAGCGCGATCAGCAGGACGCCGGTGACGCCCTCGATGGCGCGGCGGATGCGCGGCCGGCGCAGCACGTCGCCGGCCCTGGCCACCGCAACGGCATAGGCGGCGAGCCAGAGGAAGGTCATCAGGCTGAAGACGAGGCCGAGGGCCAGGAAGGCGGTGAAGGCCGGCTGGCCCGCCGGCACGAATTGCGGCAGCAGGCTGGCGAAGAACACCGCCATCTTCGGATTGCCGAGGTCGCTGACCAGCCCCTGGCGGAACGCCGCTCCGCGGCCCAGGCGCCGCGCCGGCCGAGCGGCGGTGGCGTCCCCGCCCTCGCCCAGCCGCCAGGCGGCGCGCAGCGCGTGCAGGCCGAGCCAGACGAGATAGGCCGCGCCGGCATATTTCACCGCCAGGAACAGCGGTTCGGACGCCACCAGCAGCGCGACGATGCCGAGGCTGGTGGCGAAGGCCCAGACCGCCTGCCCGACCGAGACGCCGAGGGCGGTGAAGACGCCGCCGGCCCGGCCGCCGAACAGGGTGTTGCGCACGGTCACCGCGGTGTCGGGGCCGGGCGTGACGATGACCAGCGCCGACACGCCGAGAAACGCCAGGATCGAACTCGCCAGCATCACTGTCCTCCCGCCTTTCGCCGATTGATCGACGGTAGCGGCGCGGCCGGCCCAGTGTCGAGTCAGCCGCTCCTCTCACCGTCATTGCGAGGAGGCGAAGCCGACGAAGCAATCCATCGGCCCGCATAAGCGGCACCATGGATTGCTTCGCTGCGCTCGCAATGACGGTGCTGGGGACGGCCATACGGTGCCGGACGGCCGTCGGGGCGGGTTTCAGGCCGGACGCCCGCCCGGCCGTACCCCGAAGCTGGCGAGGAACCCCAACATCCCCAGCAGCGCCGCGATGCCGAAGACCCAGGTGGCGGCGTGGATGATCGCGGCCGGGGCCAGCGCCGCGGCCATGCCGGCCTCGTTGGCGACCAGCCCGGACAGCGCCGCGCCGATGGCGTAGCCGCCGGATTGCAGCGTCGGCAGCAGGGCCGAGGCGGAGTCGCGCTCGCCGGGCCGCGCCGCCTCCATCACCGCCTGGCTGAGGAAGGCCCAGGAGATGCCGAAGCCGGCGCCGATCAGCACCTGGCACAGCATCAGCAGCCAGGGCTGGCCGGTGACCAGCGCCGCCATTACCCCGAGCAGGCCGAGGGCCAGCAGGGCCGGCCCGAGGCGGATCAGCCGGCGCTGCGCCTCCGCCCTCGCGATGCCGGAGACCAGCACGGCAGAGCCGCTCCAGGACAGCGCCATCAGGGCGCTGATATAGCCGGCCATGGTCGGGCCGTAGCCCCAGAGATGCTGGATGGTGATGTTGAGATAGACGGTGGTCGCGGCCTGGGCCACCGGCATCAGCAGCACCACCCACAGGCCGGCGCCGACGGTGGAGCCGAAGGTGAAGGCGTCGGACGGGAACAGCCGGTCGCGGCTGCGCCGGTCGGCCAGCACCACCGTGGCCAGCACCAGCAGCGCCGCCGCGACGAGGGCCGCCGCCTGCCAGCTGCGCGGCACGATGCCGGCGACCGAGATCAGCATGATGCCGGCGGCGCAGCCGGAGAGGCGCAGCACCGGCACCGTGCCGCCGCCGCGCCGGTCGTCCCCGGCCGGCACCACCAGCCCGACCAGGGCGATGAAGATCGCGATCAGCGGCACATTGACCAGGAAGGCGGCGCGCCAGGACACATGCTCGGTCAGCACGCCGGACAGCAGCGGCCCGCCGAAGGCGGCAGCGGCCCAGACGATCGCCTCCGCCCCGAACACCTTGGGCATCAGCCGCGACGGGAACATCTCCGGGATCAGCGCGTAGCAGACGGCGGCCACCACCCCCTCCCCCGCGCCCTGGAGCAGCCGGCCGGCCAGCACCACCGGCATCGACGGGGCGAAGCCGCAGACCAGCGTGCCGGCGAGGAAGGCCAGCGCCGCCAGCAGCAGCGCCGGGCGGGTGCCCAGGCGCTGCTTCAGCATCGCCGCGGCGGCGCCGCCGACGATGGCGGCGACGAGATAGACGGTGAAGGCCCAGCTGATCAGCCCGACGCCGCCGAGTTCGGTCACCGCCGTGGGCAGGGAGGTAGAGACCAGGAAGGTGTTGAGCGCATAGAGCGCCACGCCCAGGCACAGCGTGGCGACGCCCGCGGCGTAGCGCCGGGTCAGCAGCTCGCCCCACCGGCCGTCGATCGTCTCCTCCATGGCCCGCTCTCTTTTTGCAAGTTTCTTCTTGTTATATCCGGTCGCGCCGAAAAGCAACCGCCGCAGCCGGCCAGCGACGCGAAAAGCCGCCGACGGCACCTTCCCGCAACCTGGATCGGCTAGCAGTCGCCTCGGTCCCGCCGCCGCCGGAGAACGGATCGCGGCCCACGTCGAACCGATGAGGATATCCATGCCCCTGACCCTGAAGACGATCGCGATGGCCGCAGGGGTGTCGCTGCTCGTGGCCGGCTGCGCCAATTTCAGCGGCGTCGACAAGCTGGTCGGCCAGAACATCAGCGTGGCCTATGCCAGGTTCGGCCCGCCGGCATCGACCTCGAAGGAGGGATTCTACACGGTGCACCACTGGTCGGGGCAGGAGCTGCAGGCCTATGAGGCCTTCGTCCAGACCGGCTCGGAATATGCGGGCCAGCAGATTGTCGGCATGCAGACCAATGTCGGCGGCTCACAGACGCCGATCATCCAGGACCAGTACCGCCCCGTCGGCTACAACGAGACCCGGTACAACGAGCTGGCCTGCGAACTGTCCTACACGACGGACGAGACCAACACGATCGTCGACTTCGACCTGGTCGGCAATATGTGCTCCGGCTTCCTGCGGTCGCTGTCGTCCTGACATGAAAACGGCCCGCCGCATCGACAGGCCGTTCCAAGCCCCTGCCGGTTCAGGAGGCGGTCTTCGCCGGCGTCTCGATCAGCTTGTATCCGCGCGCCCGCAGGCACATGCGGACGATGTCGTCCCGGCTCTTGAGCGCGATGGCGCTGCGGTCGGTCGTGCTCTCCCCCAGCAGCCCGGCGGAGGAGGCGCCGCCCACGGCGCCGACGCCGGTGGTCAGGGCGGTCGTCCCGATGTCGCCGCCCATGGCGAGGCCCAGCCCCACCCCCAGCGCCGTGCCGATGCCGACCTTCGCCGCCGCGCTTTCCCGGGTCTCGCCGGAAGACGACGCCTTGTCCTGGCAGATCTTGAGGTCGTTGGCGTAGTTGCGACCACCGGCGAAGGACTTGGCGGCATCGATCTGCGGGCCGCTGCCGCCGGACCCCATGCAGGCGGACAGGGCCAACGCCAGGGCGGCCCAGCCGGCGGTTCGCCCCGGCAGGGAGCGGACAGTGGTGCGAACGGACATCTTTCTTTCCCCCACGCTCTGATACGAGAACTTTCTCTTGCGGGGACGACTGCTAGCCGATCTAGGTTGTGGGAAGGTGTCGGCCCCGGCGTCTCGCGCCCGTCCGGCGACAGGGGAGTGCCATGACACGGATCCTGCTGGTCGAGGACGAGCCGGACATGGCGAGGCTGGTCTCCGGCGGCCTGGCCAAGAGCGGCTTCCTGGTCGACCACGCGGCGTCCCATTCCGAGGCGGAGCTGGCCCTGGCCGCGGCGCGGTACGGGCTGGTCCTGCTCGACCGCCGCCTGCGGGGCGCCGAGGGCCTGTCGCTGCTGCCCGCGGTGCGGCGCCTGCAGCCCGGCACGCCGGTGATCGTGCTGACGGCGCTGGACCGGCTGGACGACAAGGTTCGCGGCCTCGATGCCGGGGCAGACGATTACCTGACCAAGCCGTTCTTCGCCGAGGAGCTGCTGGCCCGGATCCGTGCCGCCCTGCGGCGGCCCGGCGCCGAGCCGGCCCTGCCCCTGGTCTGCGGCCGCGTGCGCTTCGACCCCGACCGGCGCGAGGTCATGATCGGCGACCACCCGGTGGCCCTCAACCGGCGGGAGCTGCTGGTGCTGGAGGCGCTGATCCGCCGGACCGGCCGGGTGGTGCAGCGCGGCGCCCTGCTCGACGCCGTCTACGGCATGGAGGACGATGTCCTGCCGAAGTCGCTGGACGGCCATGTCTCCCGGCTGCGCCGCCGGCTCGCCGAGCTGGAATCGGGCGCTGAGATCCATCCGGTCCGGAACGTCGGCTACATGCTCAGGCCGGTCTGATGCTGAAGACGTCGCTGGCGTGGCGCCTGATCGCCTGGCTGGTCGTGATCCAGTCCATCCTGTCGGCGCTGGCCCTGGCGGCCTCGCTGGCCCTCTGGAACGGACCCGGCGACGAGTATTTCTTCCTGCACGAGACCCTCAAGGCCCGTGTCGCCGACACGCTGGTCCGGCAGCCCGACGGCTCGCTGGCGATCGCGGACACCTCCACGCTTCGCCAGTTCCGCCAGGATGGGCCGCGGGTCAAGACCGCGGCGATGAAGGACGGGATGATGCTGGAAGGCTCCGCGCCCGAGATCGTGGCGGCGATGCGCAGCCTGCGGTCCCCGGAACTCGCCGGCGGATCGGCGTTCGTCCGGGAGGGCCCGTTGGCGGGGCTGACCATCGTCGCGACCGAGTTCGAGACGCCCTACGGCACCATCGTCGCCATCGGCGCCGACAATCTCGTCAAGACGGCCGACCTGCCGGCCATCCGCACCTTCCTGGCCGACCATCTGATGCGCATCATCGGGTTCGTCCTGCTCGGCGCCGTGCTGGTCGTGCCGCTGGTCGTCTGGCGGACGCTGCGCCCGCTGCGGGCCGCAACGCAGGCGGCGGCCCATGTCGACCTGCGCAACCGGGATTTCCGCCTTCCCGACCATGGCGGCGTGCCAGCGGAGCTGCGGCCGCTGGTCCGGTCGATCAACGCGGCGCTCGACCGGCTGGATGCGGGCGTCAGCCAGCAGCAGCGCTTCGCCGCCATGGCGGCGCATGAGATGCGCACCCCGCTGGCAATCCTGACGGCCCGCATCGACAGCCTGCAGAACCCGGAGGAAGCGGAGGGCATGCGCGGCGACATCGTTCGCATCCGCACCATGGTCGACCAGCTGCTGTTCGTGGCCCGGCTGGAGCGCCGCGACATCCAGCTCGACGAGGATGTCGACCTGGTCGCGCTGGCGCGGAACGTCGTCGCCGAATGCGCCCCGCTCGCCATCTCGATCGGCCGCGACCTCGCTTTGGTGCCGGAGGTCGACCATCTGCCCGTCACCGGCAGCGCCCGCGCGATCGAGAGCGCCGTGAGCAACCTGGTGCAGAACGCGATGCGCATGGAGCCGGCCGAGGGGACGGTGGAGGTCGTGGTCCGGGCCCCGGCGGACATCCTGGTCATCGACCACGGCCCGGGGATCCCGCCGGCCCAGCGCGGGCTGGTGTTCGAGCCCTTCTGGCGCCGGGACGAGACTTATCCTGGCGCCGGCCTGGGCCTGACGATCGTGCAGGAGGCCGCGGCTGTCCATGGCGGGTCGGTCACGATCGAGGAGACGCCGGGCGGTGGCGCGACCTTCCGCCTGCGGCTTGGCTCCGGATGAGATTGCCCGCCGTCGGGCGTTAGCCCCTCACCCCGGCCGGGCGATCCGGTACAGCACATGCGGGCGCAGCGGATCGCCCGGCGGGACGGTGACGTCGTCGAAATCGGCGCCGGTGACATAAGCCAGGCCCAGCCGCTCCATGGCGCGGCGCGACGGGGTGTTGATGGCCGAGGTGTAGCCGATCACCGCCGGCAGGCCGAACCGCGCCCAGGCGGCATCGAGGCAGGCCCGGCCGATCTCGGTGGCGTAGCCCTGGCGCCAGAAGGCGCGGCCGAGGATCCAGCCGATCTCGGCCGGATGGCCGCCCGGCACCTCGGGGCCCGGGCGCGACAGCCCGGCGCCGCCGACCAGCGCACCATCCTCCTTGCGCTCGACCGCGACGAAGCCGAAGCCGTCCTCGGCCAGCGCAGCCATCGCCTCATCGATCACGGCGCCGGTCTCGGCCGGCGTCAGCACGCTCGGATAGTAGTAGCGGCGGACCTCTGGATCGGCGTTGACCGCGGCGAAGCCGGCGCGGTCGCGGCCCTCCCAGGGGCGCAGGATCAGCCGGGGGGTCTCCAGTCGCATGATCGTCGCTCCGCCCGGCCGGAGACCGATCCTATTCCAGCATGCCGAGGGCCTGCTTGTAGAGGTCCAGCAGCTCTTCCTGCTCGCGGCGGTCGTCCTGCTCCATCTTCCGCAGGCGGATGATCTGGCGGATGATCTTGGCGTCGAAGCCGGTGCCCTTGGCCTCGGCATAGACATCCTTGATGTCGCCCGCGATCCCGGCCTTCTCCTCCTCGAGGCGCTCGATGCGCTCGATGAACGACTTCAGGCGATCCGCGGCGATACCACCGACATCCGACATGGCAGGTCCTCAACAGGGAATTGGCTTTCAGGGCGCGGGACCATAAAGCGGCCGGGCCGGCCCGGCAAGCGGACTGTCCCGGCCCAGCGCCACGGCGGGAGTCCGGGCGGCGGCGGGCACGCCCAACGGTCCCGATTCGGCCATGGACGAATTGTTTCGTATTGCCTCTCCCGCCGGACGCGGGAGAGGTCGACAGCACGTAGCGCTGGCGGGTGAGGGCTGGTCCAGGCCTCGACAAAATCCCCTCACCCGGAGCCGCTTCGCGTCTCCGACCTCTCCCGCAAGCGGGAGAGGCAACGAAGAGCCGCGATCAGTGCTTATGCGAAGCGTCGAACGCCTTCTGCTGGCCGGTCGAGGCCTCCTTCTGGTGCTTGGCCTTCCAGCTCTCATAGGGCTCGCCATAGACGATCTCGCGCGCCTGGGCGTCCGGCAGCGGGATGCCGCGCTGCTCCGCCGCCTCGCGGTACCAGCGCGACAGGCAGTTGCGGCAAAAACCGGCCAGGTTCATCAGGTCGATGTTCTGCACGTCGGTGCGCTGGCGCAGATGCTCGACCAGGGTGCGGAAGGCCGCGGCCTCCAGCTCGGTGCGGGTCTTGGCGTCGATCTCGGTCATGACGATGTCCACGGGTTCCGGAACTCAGGATGTGGGGCTGGCGGAGGCGGGCTGCAGCCCCTCCTTGGTCTCCAGGATCAGACGGTCGACCACGCGGCGCAGCGCCTCGGCCTCGTCGGCGCCGCCGGCCAGGGCCTCGTAATAGGCGGCGAGCTGGCGATGGGCCGAGGTGCCGCGGGCGAGGATGGTGCGGGCATTCGCGATCTCGGCCTCGCAGCCCAGCGCGGCGGCGTCCTCCGCCACCATCGACAGCACCTCCTCCAGCAGCTCGGCATAGGGCACCAGCTTGCCCTTGCCCCAGTCGATCAGCCCTTCCTCGAAGCCGTAGCGCATGGCACGCCAGCGATTCTCCTCGATCAGCACGCTGCGGTAGCGGCGCCAGGCGATGTTCTGGGCGCGCAGGCGCCACAGCATGCGCAGCAGGCACTGGTAGAGGGCGGCGACGGTCAGCCCGTCCTCGACCCGGGTGCAGACATCGGTGACGCGCATCTCCAGCGTCGGGAAGCGGGCGGAGGGGCGGATGTCCCACCAGATCTTGCTGCCGTCCTCGATCACCCCGGCCTGGACCAGCGCCGCCAGCGTCGCCTCGTATTCGCCGTAGCTCTGGAACTCCTCCGGCATGCCGGTGCGCGGCAGCTCGGAGAACACGGCCAGGCGGTAGGATTTCAGCTTGGTGTCGGTGCCCTGCCAGAACGGCGAGGAGGTGGTCAACGACAGCAGGTGGGGCAGGAAGTAGCGGACCTGCCGCATCAGGTCGATGCGCAGATTCGGATCCTCGATCCCGGCATGGACATGGGTGCCGCAGATCAGCAGGCGCCGCACCGGCACGCCGAGGTCGCGCGCCAGCTGGTCGTAGCGGCTGCGGTCGGTGTGCTTCTGCGGCCGCCAGGTGCCGAAGGGGTGGGTCGAGGCGGCGATCAGCGCCAGGCCGTGCCGCTCCGCCTCCTCCACCACCGACCGGCGCAGCCGCGTCAGCTCGGTTCGCGCCTCGGCGATGCTGCGGCAGACCGGGGTGCCGACCTCGACCTGGCAGCGGAAGAACTCGCGGGCCACCGCGCCCTCATGCCGGTTCTCCAGCGCCTCGACCAGCTCCGAAGGCGGGTCCGGCACCAGGTCGCGGCTGGCCGGGTCGACCAGCAGGTATTCCTCCTCGATGCCGAGGGTCAGCGCCGGTTCGGTCATGCCACGGCCTGCAGCGGCTGGTACAGGGCCGGGTCGGCCAGGATCGGGGCGAAGATCTCGGCCATCCGATCGGCCCAGGCCTCGGCGGCCGCATCGGCGGCGATCAGGTCCTGCCGCATCTCGATCAGCACATGCGGCAGGCCACGCGGCTCGGCGTGGTGGTGGATGGTGTAGCCATGCTCGTTGCGGCCGGAATAGGGCTGGTTGTCGCCGACCGTGATCTCCGGGTCGCGGCGCAGCGCCTCCATCAGCGGCAGCGGGATGCGGCCGTCGTCGCGCCACAGCACCCCGACCTGCCAGGGCCGGGCAAAGCCGCGCATCACTGGCGTGAAGCTGTGCAGCGACAGCAGCGCCGGGGCCGGGCAGCGCGCCGCGATCCGGTCCAGCTGGCCGGCGATGGCGTCGTGATAGGGGTGGAAGAAGGCGGCGGCCCGCGCCGCCTCCTCCTCGGCGGTCAGCTTCGCATTGCCGGGCACGATCGCGCCGTCGCTGATGGCGCAGATCGAGGTCGGGTCGTCGAGCTGCCGGTTGGGGTCGAGGATCAGCCGCGAATAGCGGTGCAGCAGCAGCGTCGCGTCCAGCCGTTGGGCCAGGCGGCGGGAGAAGGCGTCGATGCCGATGTCGTAGGCGACATGGCGGTCCAGCACCCCCGGGTCGACGCCGAGCGTGCCGAGGGCTTTCGGGAAGGCGCGGCCGGCATGGTCGGCGACCAGCAGGGCGCAGGCCTTGCCGTCGGGGTTCACCAGCTCGAAGGGCGGCGGGTCGTCGGGTCCGAGGAGCATCATCGCGGGCACGGTAGCAGGGCGCCGCGAGGCTGTGGAGGCGCGACGCAACGCCAGGGTGCGCTCGCCAGAATTGTCAGACATGATATGACTGAGTTGACCAACCCGTCACGCCACCCGAGGTGACATCATGACCACCCTGCCCGTCTTCCCGGATCTCGCCGGCAAGGCCGTTCTGATCACCGGCGCCAGCACCGGCATCGGCGCCGCCGCCGCCCGCGCCTTCGGCCAGAACAAGGCCAAAGTGGCGGTCAACTACAATTCCAGCCGCGAGGCGGCCGAAGCGGTGGTCGCCGACATCAAGGCGGCCGGCGGCGAGGCGATCCTGGCCCCGGGCGATGTCACCAAGCCCGAGACCGCACAGCAGTTGATCGAGCAGACCGTCGCCGCCTTCGGCCGGCTGGACGTGCTGGTCAACAACGCCGGCGCGCTGGTCAAGCGCACCCCGGTCGCGGAGTACACCGACGAATTCGTCGACGCGGTGCTGGACGTCAATGTCCGCCACGTCGTCCGCTTCATGCGCGAGGGCACGGCGCAGATGCGCCGCCAGGGCGGCAGCGGGTCGATCATCAATCTCAGCTCGATCGCGGCGCGGCACGGTGGCGGCCCCGGCTCGGTGATCTACGCGGCGGCGAAGGGCTTCGTCGCCGTCGCCACCCGCGGCTGGGCCAAGGAGCTGGCGAAGGACGGCATCCGGGTCAATGCGATCTCGCCCGGCGTCATCACCACCCCGTTTCATGAGCGCTTCTCGACGCCGGAGCAGCTGGCGGCGATGCAGGCGACGATCCCGATGAACCGCCTCGGCACCTCCGAGGAATGCGCCGCCGCCTTCCTTTATCTCGCCTCCGAGGCGGCCGGCGGCTACGTCACCGGCCAGATGATCGAGATCAACGGCGGCCAGTACATGCCGTGAGGCGTCGGGAGGCCATCCGCCGGACGGCCTCCCTCCCCTGTCACTTCCAGTCGGTGCTGCTGCTCTCGCCGTTCAGGAAGGGCATCACCGTCGCCGGCAGCTGCGGCGACAGGAAGATGTCGTAATGGGTCACGCCGGGGATGATGGCCAAGCGGTTCTTCGACATGTGCTCGCGCTGCCAGCCAGCGTCGCGCAGCCCGCCGCCCAGCAGCTGGTAGAACTTCACCTCGTGCTCCGGCCGGTACATGTCGCTGTCGCCGAAGACCAGCATCACCGGCATGGTCAGCTTCGGGACGTCGGCCGACCAGTCATAGGGCTTGCGCATCAGCGCACCCATCGCGTCGAGCAGCCGCGGGAAATCCTCCGGCTTCGGCGCCACGGCGACGTACGACGTGTACATCGGCGTGTTCTTCATCATCTCGGCCATGCCGGCGCCGACCGCCGCCTGCTGCGGCAGCATCTCCGGATAGAAGCCGTCCTGGGCGTAGCCGGCCGAGACCAGGGCCAGGCGGCGCACCATCTCCGGATGCTGCACCGCCAGCTGGAAGGCGACGCCGCCGCCCATCGAATAGCCCAGCACGTCGGCCTGCTTGACGCCGAGCTGCTGCAGCACCGACGCCATGTCGGCGCCCATCGCCACCAGGTCGATCGGCCGGTCGCCCAGCGGCGTGCGGCCATGGCCCTGCAGGTCGACGGCGATGACCTGGCGCTTCGCCGCCAGCGTCGGCAGCAGCGGCCGGAACATGTCGATCGAGCCGAGCCCGCCATGCAGCAGCAGCAGCGGCTCGCCCTGGCCCCGGACCTCGTAATAGTAGCTGATGCCGCCGGCCTCGGCATGGCCGCTGCGGATGGCGGTGTCCTGGGCCTGGGTGGCGGCGGGTGCGGCGGCCAGTGCCGCGACGGCAAGTACACCGGTCAGGATCGTCTTCAGCATGTCGGGCTCCATCCCTGGCTGGCGGGTCGCGGTCCGCCATGATGCGATGGCCCAAGGACGCCGCCGCCCGCACGGCGCCGACATCCCCTCCAAAAAAAGTTCAAGGAGTCTCGTAGACGAAGATCCGGGAGGTGCCGTCCTCCGGCATCGCGGTCAGGCGCAGGCCGTCCTGCGTCGCCTCGACCAGCACCGGGTTGCGGGTCATGGCGGTGCCGTCCTCGGTCCACAGCAGCACCGGCACCTGGAAGGCCGGCCGGCCGGCGGCGAGGTCGACGATCTCGATCCCGCCCAGACCGAAGACCGGCGCGTCCGGCGTGCGGCGGAACTCGGTGATGCCGGTGCAGATGGCGCGGCCCACCGGCAGATAGGCGCAGTCCTGGTAGTCGAGATAGTGCTCGGGATTCAGGGTGACCGTCGGCGGGGTGGCGGCGTCGACCTTGCCCTCGGCATCCAGGTGCCAGGTGTAGGAGCGGCGCGACCCCCAGCTGACGCCATGCAGCGTGTTGTGGTCGGTGTCGTGCACCAGACCGCCGATATGGTCGTCGACGCGGCCGACCTCCACCGCCGCCAGCGTCTGCGGGTCGACCCGGTACAGGATCGACCGGCTGTTCGGCCGGTACTCCGCCACCGGCACCCACAGCCAGCGGCCGTCGAAGTCGATGCCGCCGGGATGGTAGATCGAGCCCTCGCCGAGGGTGATGTGCCCGATCTGCCGGCCTTGGGCGTCGAGCTTGAACAGATGGCCGGTGCCCTGGCCGGCATCGCGGTCCAGGCCGTCCTTCGGCTGCTTGTAGCGCTTGGTCGGCACGGTGATCTCGACCGAAGAGAAGACCAGCCCGTCGCCGGTGCGGGCGAAGCCCTGTGGATGATAGGTCTGGAACGGCACCGGGATGGTCTCGACCAGCCGCCACGGGGTCGAGCGCGACAGCCCCTCGATCCGCCGGCCCAGCACGTCGGGATCGGCCGCGACCGCGGCGGTGACGGTGGCCGCCAGGAAGATCCCGGCGGCCGGGACGGCGAAGCGATGCATGGCGAATCCCTCGATTTCGGCACGCGCATCCTGCCGCCGCGCCGTGACGGTTTGATGATAGCGCGATCGCCCGGCCGGCCCGCGCGGCGCGCCGGTCTCCCCTGCGCGGCCCGCCATGGCCCGCCGAGGTGCGGGCGGACTAAGCTCCCGGACATCATGACCGACGCCGCCCTGCCCGCCTCCTCCGCCCAGCGCTTGGCGCTGCCCGCCCTGATCCTGGGCGGGCTGGCGATCGGCAGCTCGCCGATCTTCGTGCGGCTGTCGGAGGTCGGGCCGGTGACGACGGCGGTGTGGCGCACCGCCCTGGCCCTGCCGATCCTGCTGCTGTGGTACCGGGCCGAGCGGGCGCGGGGCGAGGCGGCACGGCCGTCCAGCTTGGCGGATGGCCTCGCCCTGGCCCTGCCCGGCCTGTTCATCGCCGCCGACCTGGTGGCCTGGCACTGGGCGCTGGCCATCACCTCGGTCGCCAACGCGACGCTGCTGGCCAATCTGGCGCCGATCTTCGTCACGCTGGGCGCCTTCGTGCTGTTCGGCACGGCGATCCGCCCGGTCTTCGCGGCCGGCCTGGCCGTGGCCATCGCCGGCGTGGTGGTGCTGAAGGGCGGCGGCTTCGGTGACGGCGCCATGGCGGGCGATGCCCTGGCCGCGCTGGCCGCCGTGTTCTATGGCGGCTACATCCTGGCCGTCGGCCGGCTGCGCGACCGCTTCTCCGTCGCCACCATCATGCTGTGGACCAGCGCCGTCGCCGCCGCGGCGACGCTGCCGCTGGCGCTGCTGATGGAACCGACCTTCCTGCCGTCGAGCCTCTACGGCTGGGCGGTGCTGCTGGGCCTGTCCTGGGTCTCCCAGGTCGCCGGGCAGAGCCTGATCACCTACGCCCTGGCCTGGCTGCCGCCGGCCTTCTCCTCCCTCACCCTGCTGATCCAGCCGGTCGCGGCGGCGGCCCTGGCCTGGATCGTCCTGGCCGAGCCGCTGGGGCCGATGCAGGGGCTGGGCGGCGCCCTCGTCCTGGCCGGCATCCTGTTGGCGCGGAAGGCCTGAGCGCGATGACCGGGACCCGCCTGACCCTCAGCCTGCTGCCGGAGATCCTGGCCGTGGCCCGGCTGCCGGCCGGCGCGGCCCTGCCGGGCTGGGTCGACTGGTCCGATCCCTTCGTCACCGTCAGCCGCACCGGCGACGAGCTGTCGGTGGTGTGCCCCGAGGCGCGGGTGCCCGCCGACGCCCAGGCCGAGCGCGGCTGGCGCGGCCTCAAGGTCGAGGGGCCGCTGGACTTCGCCCTGACCGGCATCCTGGCCCGACTCGCGGCGCCGCTGGCCGAGGCCGGGATCAGCATCTTCGCGATCTCGACCTTCGACACCGACTATCTGCTGGTCCGGGCGGGCGACCTGGACGCCGCCATCGCGGTGCTGCAGCGGGAAAACACGGTGCGTGTCTGACCCGCAACACCGGCCCCGAAGGCGGGGATTTCCGCGCGGATCCGGGCCTCAGCGAAATATTAAGTCCGCGTAATATCCGAATCTCCGCGCACATTCGACGTTGGCGAAGGGCCGCGGATGTGATTTCTTCCGGCCCGTCGGTGCCGGGCTGGGCCTCGCGCACCGGCACGACATCCGGGAGTTCAGCCATGCCCAAGAAGCGCCCGTCGTTCCGCCGCACGCGCCAGACCAAGATCGTCGCCACGCTGGGGCCCGCCACCAGCTCGGCCGAGGCGATCCGCAAGCTGTTCGAGGCCGGTGTCGACGTCTTCCGGCTGAACTTCAGCCACGGCAAGCAGGAGGACCACGCCGCCCGGCTGGCCCTGATCCGCGAGGTCGAGCGCGAGTTCGACCACCCGATCGCGGTGATGGCCGACCTGCAAGGGCCGAAGCTGCGCCTGGGCACCTTCGCCGACGGCCCGGTCAAGCTGACCGAAGGGCAGAGCTTCCGCCTGACGCTGCAGAAGCGCGCGGGCGACGCCACCGGCGTGACCCTGCCCCACCCCGAGATCTTCGCCGCGCTGGAGCCCGAGCAGATCCTGCTGCTGGATGATGGCAAGGTGCGCCTCAAGGTCGTCGAATGCGGCCCGGACTTCGCCGACACGGTGGTCGAGGCCGGGTCGCGCCTGTCCGACCGCAAGGGCGTCAACGTGCCGAACGCGGTGCTGCCGCTGTCGCCGTTGACCGAGAAGGACCGCGACGACCTGCGCTTCGCCCTCGACATCGATGTCGATTGGGTGGCCCTGTCCTTCGTGCAGCGGCCGGAGGACATCGCCGAGGCGCGCAGGCTGATTGCAGGCCGCGCCCAGGTGATCGTGAAGCTGGAGAAGCCGGCGGCAATTCAGCACCTGGACGAGCTGGTCGAGCTGACCGACGCGGTGATGGTCGCCCGCGGCGACCTGGGCGTCGAGATGCCGGCCGAGGACGTGCCGTCGCTGCAGAAGCGGATCATCCGCGCCTCGCGCCAGGCCGGCAAGCCGGTGATCGTGGCGACCCAGATGCTGGAAAGCATGATCATGGCCCCGACCCCGACCCGGGCCGAGGCCTCCGACGTCGCCACCGCGGTGTTCGACGGCGCCGACGCGGTGATGCTGTCGACCGAG
>NZ_JBCNNF010000010.1:0-39892 GCF_039594555.1 Inquilinus sp. | reverse complement strand
GTAGCGGATCTTGGCGTCGACATTGCGCAGCGGGTCGTCGAGCAGCAGCACCGAGGGCGAGCAGACCAGGCTGCGGGCCAGGGCGGTGCGCTGCTTCTGCCCGTTCGACAGCTGCTTCGGCAGATGGTCCAGCACATGGCCGATGCGCAGCAGCTCCGCCACATCCCGCACCCGCTTCCGGATCTCGGCCTCGCCCGTCCGCCGGGCCCGCAGTGGGCTGGCGATGTTCTCGAAGGCCGGCAGGTGGGGGTAGAGGGCGAAGTTCTGGAACGCCATGCCGACGTCCCGCGCCTCCGGTCCCTGGCCGAGGATCGAGGCGCCGCCGATGCGGATGTCGCCCGCCTCCGGCTGCAGGATGCCGGCGATCAGGCGCAGCAGCACCGTCTTGCCGGCGCCGGACGGGCCGAACACCACCACGAACTCGCCCTTCTCGACCCGGAGGTCGAGGCCGTCGAGGATGCGCGCCTTGCCGAAGCTCTTGCCGATGCCGGCGATGTCGAGGAAGGCCATGGTCGTTACCCCTTCACGGCGCCGAGGCTGAGCCCCTCGACCAGGTAGCGCTGGGCGTAGAGGGCGAGGGCCAGGGTCGGCAGGATCGACAGCACCAGGGCGGCAGCGATCTGGCCGTAATTGATGCCGGAGGCGGTGATGAAGGCCAGCGCCCCGACCGTGACCGGCTGGATCGAGCTCGACCCCAGGATCAGCGCGAAGATGAAGTTGTTCCAGGCGAAGATGAAGGCCAGCAGGGCGGCGGCGGCGATGCCGGGCCGGGCCAGCGGCACCGCGATCTTCAGGAAGGTGCGCAGCCAGGAATGGCCGTCCAAGCGATAGGCGTTCTCGATGTCCTCGCTGATATCTTCGAAATAGCCGCGCACGATCCACAGGATCAGCGGCAGGGTGATCAGCTGGTACACCCAGATCAGCCCGATATAGGTGTCGCTGAGGCCGAGGTCCTGGAAATACAGCTGCAGCGGCAGCAGCACCAGGAGCGGCGGGGCGAAGCGGAAGGACAGCATGGTGAAGGCCATGTTCTCGCCCAGCCGGAACTTGAAGCGGGCGAAAGCGTAGGCGGCCGGCACGCCGAGCAGCAGCGACAGCAGCACCGAGCAGGCGCTTAGGATCAGGCTGTTCAGCAGGTTCTGCATGTAGTCGATCTTCAGCGCGCCGACATTGGTCGACAGCTCGCCGGCGATCAGGGCGGCGTAATTCTCCAAAGTCGGGGTGAAGATGATGCTGGGCGGGCTGCGCAGGATGTCGGCATTGGTCATGAACGACATCAGCGCCACCCAGACCAGCGGGAACAGGAAAAACAGCGCCACCAGGGCCAGCAGCACGCCGCGGAGGATCCGGCCGAAGCTCATGGTCGCCTCCCGTCAGGCCCGGCCATGCGCGCGGGCGCGCAGGCGGAGCCATTGCTTGATGAAGACGTTGCTGAGCGCGAAGGTGATCGCCCACAGCACCATCAGGATCGCGGCCGACCGGCCGATATTGGTGAAGGTGAAGGCCTCGAGATAGGCGCGGATCTGGAACAGCATCAGCCGGTCGCCCGGGCCGCCCTGGGTCATGGCGTAGACGATGTCGAATTGCTGGATGCTGTCCAGCATCCGGAACAGGCTGGCGGTCAGGATGTAGGGCAGCAGCATCGGCAGGGTGATGCGGAAGAACACGAAGCTGCGCGGCACGCCGTCCAGCTCTGCCGCCTCGAAGGGCTGGCGGGGCAGGGCGCGCAGGCCGGCCAGCAGCAGGATGGCGATGAAGGGCGTGTAGACCCAGGTGTCGACCAGCACCACGGTGAACATCGCCGAGGCCGGGTCGGACGCCCAGCGGAAATCGGTGAAGCCCAGGCTGGTGACGAAATAGCTGAGGATCCCGAAATTCGGGTTGGTCATCAGCTTCCACATCAGGCTGGCGATCGCCGGCGCCACCATCAGCGGCAGGATCAGCAGCACGCTCATCAGGTTGTTGACCAGGCTGCGCCGCACCAGCAGCAGCGCGATGCCCAGCCCCAGCAGCAACTGCAGCCCGACGGTCAGCACGGTGTAGGTCAGCGACGCCTGAATCGTGCCCCAGAACCGCCCGTCCGAGAACAGCGCCACGAAGTTGTCCAGCCAGATCAGCTTGCGCCCGGCCGGGAAGGCCAGGTTGTAGCGCTGCAGCGAGTAGTACACCGCGGTGGCGAAGGGGATCAGGATCCCGATCGTCACCAGCAGCGCCGGCAGGCTCAGCAGATAGGGTAGCAGGCCGGGGCCGGTGCTGCGGCGCGTTCGGGGGCTCGTGTCGGCGGTGATGGTGGCCACGGGTCAGGTCCTCTCGGGCGGCGGTCGCTGGGCCCCGCCCCCGCCGGGGGAGAAAAGCGGGGGCGGGGCTGCCGCGCGGACCGGCGGGGCGAAGGCCGATCCGCGCGGAACGGCGTCAGTCGGCCAGGCCGGCGTCCTTCAGCTGCCCGTCGATGAACTCGGCCAACTGGTCCAGCCCCTCATCGACCGGGATCTCCTTGGCGTACATCTTCTGCAGGCTGGCCGCCCATTCGGTGGTCAGGTTGAAGAACAGCGGCTGCGGGGTGAAGTAGATCTTCGACCCGGCGGCCGAGGCCTTGTACTGGTCGAGATAGCCCGGATAGTCGGCCAGCCGCTTCTGGAAGTCGGCGTTGTCCCAGACAGACTGGCGCACCGGGTTGACGAGGTCGGCCTTGGTGGCGCCGAAGGTGGTGTGCTCGGTGCCGCTGGCCCATTGCACGAAATACCAGCCGGCCTCCGGCTGCTGCGAGAAGGCGCTCATCGCCAGCGACCAGATCCACACATTCGGCGTCGGGGCCGCAGCGCCGGGCTTGGCGGTGAAGGGGTGATAGGCCAGGTGGCCGGCCTCCTTGGTCCCCTTGTTCTGGAAATAGCCCAGGATGTCGGCGTCGAAGATCATGGCCGACGCTCCGGCGCCCAGGTCGTTGCCGACCTCGTACCAGGTGTAGGTGGTCCAGTTCTTCGGTCCGCCCTTCTGGATCATCTCGATCCACAGCTTGGTGAACTCCTTGGCCTCGGCGCTGTTCATCGCCGCCTTCAGCTTGCCGCCGCTGGTGTCGAAATCCTTGCCGCCATAATTGGTCAGGCCGGAGAGGTATCCCGGATGGATCGTCGCCCAGCTGCGGCTGCCGCGCACGCCGACGCCGTAGAAGCCCTGGTTCAGCGCGCTCAGCTTGCCGGCCTGGTCGACCATCTCCGGCAGGTCCTTCGGCGGCTTCATGCCGGCGGCGTCGAAGATCCGCTTGTTGTAGGCGACGCTGTTCAGCTCGAAGCCCCAGGGCACGGCCCATTGCTTGGCGCCGTCGCCGCCCAGCGGCTGGCCCGGCACGCCCGACCAGGCGGTGGAGGCGCGCAGGCCCGGCAGCACGTCGTCCCAATTGTAGGCGGCGGCCGTCAGCTCCGGGTTCTTGATGTATTCGTTGATGTCGGCCAGCCAGCCGGCCGGGCCGTACTGCCAGGTCTGGTAGGCGCCGGTCATGAACACGTCGTATTGCGGCGACTTGCTCGACAGAGTGGCGGTGACCTTGTCGAAATACACGTCCTCCGGGAACACGTCGTAGCTGACATCCAGGCCGGTCAGCGCCTTGAAGTTGTCGAGGTTGGCGATCATCGCATCCGTATAGGGATGCTTGTTCAAGAGCAGGCTGATCTTCTTGCCGGAGAACTTCTTGAAGTCGGGGCCGGTGGCAGCCAGAGCCCGGGTGCCGGCCTGGTTCAGCAGGAAGCCGGCCGCGGCGCCGCCGAGGCCAAGCTTGGCGGCGCCGGTCATCAGCTCCCGCCGCGACAGCCCGCCGGCGAGATGGCGGTCGAACAGATCGGTGGTGCGCTTCATCGGTGGTCCTCCCAGGAGTTTGTCGTTGTCAGCTGGTCTCACGCTGCCGCCGCGGCGGCGGCCGGGCACCCCGGCGCGCGGCCATGGCCACGGCCGCGGATTCGTCGATGATCAGGTCGGTCACCATGCCGCTCATCAGCGCCGCGGTGATGGCGTCGGCCTTGACCGCGCCGCCGGCGATGGCGACGACGCGGCGGCCCTTCAGGTCGGCGAGACCGACGCTCAGCGCCCGGTCGTTGACCTCGGAGGCGACACGCCGGCCTTCGGCGTCGAGGAACTGGCCAACCAGGTCGCCGACCGCGCCCTTGGCCCGCAGGTCGTCATATTCCTCGCGGGTCAGCACGCCGGTCTGCAGCATATGGGCCTGCGGCCCCAGCTCGCCGATGCCGACCAGGCACAAGGTCGCCCGGTGGGCCAGGGCCAGCACCGCCTGGACGCTTTTCTGCGACAGCATCACCGCCTTGTCGCCCAGGCTGTCGGCGGCCATCGGCACCGGCATGAAATAGCCCTCGCCGCCGGTCTTGTCGGCCAGGCGCTGGACCACGTCGAAGGGGTTGGCGGAGGATTTGCGGGTCAGGCTGCCCAGCAGCGACACGAACTTGGCCTCGGGCGCGGCGATCCGCGGCAGCCGGTTGACCAGCGCCGCCAAGGTGCGGCCGTGGCTGACGCCGATCACCTTGTCGCCGGCCGCCTCGAGGTAGCGGGAGAGATAGGCTGCCCCCTCGGCCCCCAGCGCCTCGAAGGGCTGGTCCTGTTCGTCGATCGCCGGGACGACGCGGCAGAAGCCCAGGCCGTAGCGGTCGATCAGCCCGTCCTCCAGCTTCAGGCATTCGGCCGGACGGCCGGCGATGTGGACGCTGACGAGGCCGAGCTCCTCGGCCAGCGAGATCAGCCGGTGCGCCTTGACCCGCGACACGCCGAGCCGGTCGGCGATCTCGCCCTGGGTCAGGCGGCGCACATAGGACAGCCACGCGGCGCGCGTGGCCAGGCTGACCTGCTCATCCATCCCGTCGATCCGGCTCCGTTGATTGGAGTGTAATTTTTTACACCGACTGAACAGAATTTCATCGTGGCGCGGATCGCCGCCGCCGTCAACCCTTGGGCGGGGCGAAGGCCGGTCTTGAGGCGGCGCTTAACATTCGCCGGCAACCGGGCTAGCTTGCCGGCGGCCGGGCAGGGGCCTCGGGCGGCGCAGACAGAATTCCGGAGCGAGCGGTGGTTGCGAACATTCTCCATGATCTTCCCGTCGGCAAGCGCGTCGGCATTGCGTTCTCGGGCGGTCTGGACACCAGCGCCGCCGTGCACTGGATGCGCTCCAAGGGCGCACTTCCCTGCGCCTACACCGCCAATCTCGGCCAGCCGGACGAGAGCGATTACGAGGACATCCCGCGCAAGGCCCTGGCCTATGGCGCCGAGACGGCGCGGCTGATCGACTGCCGGGCGCAACTCGTCGCCGAGGGCATTGCCGCCATCCAGTGCGGCGCCTTCCACATCAGCACGGCCGGCGCGACCTATTTCAACACCACGCCGCTGGGGCGCGCGGTGACCGGCACCCTGCTGGTCGAGGCGATGCGCGAGGACGGCGTCGACATCTGGGGCGACGGCAGCACTTATAAGGGCAACGACATCGAGCGGTTCTACCGCTACGGCCTGCTGGTGAACCCGAACCTGCAGGTCTACAAGCCGTGGCTCGACCAGCGCTTCATCGACGAGCTCGGCGGCCGCAAGGAGATGAGCGAGTACATGGCCGCGGCGGGCTTCGAGTACAAAGCCTCGGTCGAGAAGGCCTACTCGACCGACAGTAACATCCTGGGCGCCACGCATGAGGCGAAGGATCTGGAGTTCCTGAACACCAGCATCAATATCGTCAAGCCGATCATGGGCGTGGCGTTCTGGCGCGACGACGTGGCGGTGAAGGCCGAGACGGTGTCGGTGCGGTTCGAGGAAGGCCGGCCGGTCGCCCTGAACGGGCAGGGCTTCGCCGATGCTCTGGCCCTGTTCAGCGAAGCCAATGTGATCGGCGGCCGCCACGGCCTCGGCATGTGCGACCAGATCGAGAACCGCATCATCGAGGCGAAGAGCCGCGGCATCTACGAGGCGCCGGGCATGGCGCTGCTGCACATCGCCTATGAGCGGCTGGTGACCGGCATCCACAACGAGGACACGATCGAGCAGTACCGCAGCAACGGCCGCCGCCTCGGCCGGCTGCTGTACCAGGGCCGTTGGTTCGACCCGCAGGCGCTGATGCTGCGCGAATCCGCCCATCGCTGGATCGCGCGCGCGATCACCGGAGAAGTGACGCTCGAGCTGCGCCGCGGCAACGACTATTCGCTGCTCGACACCACCAGCCCGAATCTGACCTACGATCCGGAGCGGCTGACGATGGAGAGCGGCGCCGGCGCCTTCACCCCGGCTGACCGCATCGGGCAGCTGACCATGCGCAACATGGACATTGCCGATACCCGCGAGAAGCTGTCGGTCTACTTCAAGACCGGTCTGCTGGGCGGCGCCGACGCCACCCTGTCCCTGCCGCAGCCGGGCGCGGCCAAGAAGCCGTAGCCGACGGAGAGGGCCCGCCGCGCCGGCGGGCCCTTGCACCGGGCCGGCGCTCAGGCGACCGGTGCGGCCTGGTCGATGGCCCCAAGGGCCAGGGTGGCGGCGCCGATCACGCCGGCGTCGTTGCCCAACTCGGCCAGCAGCACCCGCGGCGACCGGCCGGGCCGGATCAGGGTGAAGCGGGGCACATGCGCCGCCACCCGCTCGGCCAGCATCGGCCCCGCCAGCGACATGCCGCCGCCAAGGATCGCAGCCTCGATGTTCAGCATGTTGGCCATGATGCCGATCGCCTGGGCCAGCCAGCGCGCGACTTCGTCGACCACCTGCAGCGCCTCGGCTTCGCCCGCCTTGGCGCGGTCGAAGACATGCTCGGCGCCGTCGGCCTCGAAGCCGGGGCGCAGCGCCGCATAGCGCGCCACCAGGGCGGAGGCGCTGGCCAGGTTCTCGACCATGCCCGGCACCGGGGTGGCGATGTCTTCCCGCGCCGGGTCCAGCGACATGCAGCCAAATTCGGGCGGCAGCCCGGCGGGGCCATCGATCACCTTGCGGTCGATGACGATGGCGCCGCCGATACCGGTGCCCAGCGTCATCAGCGCGAAGCGGTGCAGGTCGCGGCCGACGCCGAAATGCAGCTCGCCATGGGTGGCGCAGACCGCGTCGTTGCCGATCGCGACCGGCAGCCCGAAGCGGTCGCCCAGCACCTGGGAGATCGAGCCGTCGAGCAGTGCTGGGACCGCCGGGCACAACCCGACCATCACTCCGGTGTCGGGGCGCGGAAAGCCCGGCACGCCGATGCCGATGGCGTCCACCGGCGGCAGGTCGCGCAGCAGCGCCTCGACCCCCGCGGCCGCGGCGGCGGCAAACGTCTCGAAGCCGGCTTCGCGTTCCACCGCGAAGCGGCCGCGGGCGACCATAGTGCCCAGCCCATCGACCGCCCCGAGCTTGACCGAGGTGCCGCCGATATCGATCCCGATGGCGACAGGCATCACGCCGCCGCCGGCCGCAGCCGGACATTCAGCTTCTTGCCGATATCCGGATAGATCATCGCGTCCGGGTTCACGCCCCGCGCCACCGCCAGGGCACAGGCCAGCCACTGGAACGGGACCGGCGCCCAGGCCGGCCCCAGCCGCTCGGCGTCCTGGACGGCCGGCCAGTCCACCGCCCAGTCGAAGCGGGTGGCGTGGCCGGACAGGTTGCACACGGCCAGGCGCGGCCCGAGCTCGGTCAGCGCCTCGCCGAGATTGGCGGCGACCTTGGCCTCCGCCTCGGTCTGCGCGATCATGATCACCAGGCTCTTGGCCGTGGTGCCGTAGCAATGGCCGTGCAGCGCCTCCTCGGTGTCGAAGGCGGCGGTCGGCACGCCGCTGATCTCGGCGATCTTCAGCGACGCCTCCAGCGCGGTGCCGACATGGCCCGCCTGGCCGGCGATCAGGATATAGTCGGGCACGCCGTAGCGGGCCAGCAGGCTGTCCGCCGCCAGCCGGGCGCTCTCCACCGTCCGCTCCAGCGCGGCCGCGAGGCCGGTGGTCGCGATCGGGCGGCGCCCGAGATGCGCGGCCACGGCCAGAACGGCCAGGGCGGTGGCGGTATAGCCCTTGGTCTTCGGCCCCACCGTCTCCGGCCCGATCGGGATCAGCACCACATCGGCGTCCGTCTTGGCGATCGGGCTGTCGCCATCGGCGGTGATCACCGCGGTCGGGAAGCCGCTCGCCACCGCCAGCCTCACCGCCTCGATCGAGGTGATGCTCATGCCCGACTGCGAGGCGGCCAGCACCAGGGTCGGCGCCGATCCCGGCCGGGGCGGCCGGCGCAGGAACGCCTCCGGCTCCTTGGCCACGATGGTGGCGCCGGTCGCCGCCTCCAGCGCGTCGGCGCCGGCCAGCAGCGCGTTCATCGACGAGCCGGTGCCCAGCAGCACGATCCGCTCCGGCACCCGGGCCAGGCTGGGCAGCCCGGTCAGCACCGGCGCCAGCCTCGCGGGAAGACCGGCGAGGATCTCCGGCTGCTGTCGGATATAGATACCGATCTGCATGGGTGCATCTCCCTCCGCGGCCTTGGGCAAGGCGGCTATTAATTCAACGCTGTTTGATTATAGTGGATCGGATGCACCGTCGAGGGGAAATCGCATGACGCGCCAGACGCACCGCTCCGGCACCTTCCAGGGCGCCAATCTGGAGCATGCCCGGGCGCTGAACCGCCGGGCGGTGTTCGACGCGGTGCGGCGGCACGGGCCGGTGACGCGGGCGGAGCTGGCGGGGCTGATCGGCCTGACCGTGCAGGGCGTCTCGAACATCGCGGCGGAGCTGGAGGAGGCCGGTCTGATCCGCCAGGACGGCAAGCGGCTGGGCCAGCGCGGCCAGCCGGCGGCCGAGCTGTCGGTCAATCCGGCCGGCGGCTACACCATCGGCCTCAGCCTGGCCTATCGCCAGGTCACCGGGGTACTGGCCGACTTGGCCGGCCAGGTCGTGGCCCAGGATTCGCGGCCGCTGTCGGCGCGCGGGCCGGAGGCGGTGACGGAGATGCTGGCGGCGCAGGCGGGCGACCTGCTGGCAGCCTCCGGCATCGGCCGCGACCAGGTCTGGGGCCTGGGTTGCAGCGTGCCCGGCACGGTCGAGAACGGCACCGCCTGGTACGACAAGGTGCAGGAGGCCGAGGCCTGGGGGAAGTTCCCGCTCGCGACGGAGCTGGAGCGGCAGACCGGGCTGTGGACGCTGGTCGAGAACGACGCCACCGCCGCCGCGATCGGCGAGCGGCTGTACGGCGTCGGCCGCAGCGCCGCCAGCTTCTTCTACCTGCATTTCAACCTCGGCCTCGGCGGCGGCATCGTCGTGGACGGCCAGCCCTATCGCGGCCGATTCGGGGGCGCCGGCGAGATCGGCCACATGATCGTCAAGCCCGGCGGCCGGCCCTGCGGCTGCGGCAGCCGCGGCTGCCTGGAGCAGTACCTGTCCTACTACGCCGCGGCCGAGGCGGTGTGCGGGCCGGAGCGGACGCCCGACGAGGTGCCGGCGGAGGAGCTGGCGGCATTGGTCCGGGCCGGCGACCCGCGGCTGCTGGCCTGGCGGCAGGAGGCGGGGCAGTACCTCCGTATCGCCATCCGCAACATCGAGGCGATGTTCGACCCTGACACCATCGTCATCGGCGGCACCATGCCCGCGGATCTTATGGACGGGCTGATCGAGTCGGCCCAGCCGCTGCTGCCGAGCATGACCCATCGCCATTCCAGCAGCCTGCCGCGGCTGCTGCCGGCCGAGCACGCAGCCGAGCTGCCGGCCATGGGCGCCGCGGCGCTGCCGGTGGCGGTGCTGCTGCAGTCCAGCCTGTCGCCGCTGGCCGGGTCGCTCGGCACCGAGAATCCAGCGCTGGCCCTGCTGGTCGGCTGAGCCGCCGAAGCCGGTTGACAAGGCTGGCGGCCGGCGAGATTAATAAAACACTGTTTCATTAATCGGACCGGCGGTGATCAGCGGATCAGATCGCCAGAGGTCCGTGAAAAGGGGAGGTGGCACATGGGATGGATCGGTCGCCGGGCCGGCGCGACGCTGGGCGCCGCGCTGCTGCTGAGCCTGCCGGGCATTGCCCGGGCGGAGACCACGCTGAACGCCCTGTTCATGGCGCAGGCGGGCTATTCGGAATCGGATATTCGCGGGATGACCGACGCCTTCCAGAAGGCGCATCCGGACATCAAGGTGAAGCTGGAATTCGTGCCCTATGAGGCGCTGCACGACAAGATCACCCTCGCCTCCGGCTCCGGCGGCGGCTACGACGTGGTGCTGTTCGACGTGATCTGGCCGGCCGAGTTCGCCGCCAACAACGTCCTCGCCGACGTCACCGGCCGGATCGACACCAAGACCCGCACCGGGGTACAGGACGGCGCCTGGACCACGGTCGACTACAAGGGCAAGTCCTACGGCATGCCCTGGCTGATGGACAGCAAGCTGTTCTTCTACAACAAGGCGATGCTGGAGAAGGCCGGGATCGCCAAGCCGCCAGCCACCTGGCCCGAGGTGATCAAGGACGCCGAGATCCTGAAGCAGAAGGGTATCGTCGAATACCCGATCGTCTGGAGCTGGAGCCAGGCCGAGGCGATCATCTGCGACTACGCCGTGCTGGTGCAGGCCTTCGGCGGCAGCTTCGTCGACGGCAACAACAAGCCGAGCTTCCAGAGCGGCGGCGGCCTCGACGCGCTGAAATTCATGGTCGACACGCTGAAGAACGGCACCACCAACCCGCATTCGACCGAGTATCTGGAGGAGGATGTCCGCCGCGTCTTCTCCAGCGGCCAGGCGGCCTTCGCGCTGAACTGGACCTACATGTACGACCAGGCCAACAACAACGCCAAGGAATCGCAGGTCACCGGCCAGGTCGGCGTCATGGCGCCGCCGGGCGTCGAGGGGAAGAGCACGGTTTCGACCGTCAACGGCGCCATGGGCCTGGGCATCCCGGCCGGCAGCAAGAACCAGGATGCCGCCTGGACCTATATCAGCTATCTCGCCTCGCCCGAGGTGGAGGCCAAGTACTCGACCTCCGCGCCGTCGATCTGGAAGTCCTATTATGAGGACCCGGCGGTGAAGAACGGCCCGAACGCATCGCTGCTCGAGGCGCAGGCCAAGTCCTTTGCCAAGCTGTTCGCCCGGCCCTTCGTGGTCGACTACCAGCAGTTCTCGACCCGGCTGCAGCAGGCCTTGCAGCAGGCGTTGCTGGACCAGGCTTCGGCCCAGGACGCGCTGAAGTCGGCCGCCTCCGACCTGGCGGCCGGCGGTTGAGCTTGTCCGGAACCGGAGGCACCTCGTCCCTGCCGTCGTCCGCCTCCGTGCGGGCGGCGGCAGGCGCGGGCCTCGGCCGGAAGCGGCGGGCGCTGACGCTCCGCGGCCGGCTGATGATGATCCTGCCGCTGCTGCTCGTCCTCGCCGCCGTGATCGGCTGGCCGCTGCTCGACACCGTCTGGCTCAGCTTCACCGACGCCAAGCTGGGCGATGCCAGCGGCAATTTCGTCGGCATCGACAACTATCTGCGCGCGCTGCGGGCGCCGGGCTTCCTGAAAGCGCTCGGCATCACCGCGCTGTTCACGGTGCTGACCGTCAGCATCGAGCTGTTCCTCGGCCTCTGCGTCGGGCTGCTGCTGGACATGGAGCTGAAGGGCCGCGCCTTCTTCCGCTTCCTGCTGATCGTGCCCTGGGCGCTGCCGACCGTGGTCAACGCCATGGCCTGGCGGGTGATCTACAACCCGGATTTCGGCGCGCTGAACGCGCTGCTGCTGCAACTCGGCATCATCGACAAGTATCAGAGCTGGCTGGGCAGCCCGGCGACGGCGCTGTTCGCCATCGCCGCCGCCGACATCTGGAAGACCTTCTCGCTGGTGGCGCTGATCACGCTGGCCGGGCTGCAGAGCGTGCCGAAGGAGCTGCGCGAGGCCGCGACGATCGACGGCGCCGGCTTCTTCGCCCGGTTTCGCGCGGTCACGATGCCGGTGATCCTGCTGCCGCTGAGCATCGCCGCGGTGCTGCGCATGATCGAGGCGGTGAAGGTGTTCGACATCATCTGGGTGATGACCCGCGGCGGGCCGCTGGACAGCACCAAGTCGCTCAGCATCCTGATCTACCAGGAGGCGTTCTCGTTCCGCCATGCCGGCTATGGCGCCTCGCTGGCGATGCTGTCGGTCGCGCTGAGCCTGCTGCTGATCGCCGGCTACACCCGCGTCCTGCGCAACCAGCCGAGGGCCTGAGCGATGCGGATGTCCCTGCCTGCCCGGATCGCCGCCTATGGCGCCATGTATCTGGTCGGCTTCGTCGTGCTGGTGCCGGTGGTGTGGCTGCTGGTGATGAGCGTCAGCTCGACCCGCGACCTGACCACTCTGCCGCTGGCCTGGATCCCCAGCGAGCTCGACTTCTCGCGCTACAGCCGCCTGCTCAGCCTGTCCGACAATGGCGACGGCCAGGCCTTCCTGGCGGCGCTGCGCAACACCTGCCTGGTGGCGCTGGGCACCACGGTGATCTCCTTCCTGCTGTCGGTGCCGGCGGCCTGGGTGTTCTCGCGCTATCCGCGGCGGCTCAGCTGGCTGCTCTACCTGGTGGTCGCGACCTACATGCTGCCGCCGCTGATGTTCGTGGTGCCGCTGTACCGCATCCTGTCGTCGCTCGACCTGCTGAACTCGCCCTGGGCGCTGATGATCGCCGACTGCACCATCGTGCTGCCCTTCACCACCTGGCTCTTGAAGAGCGGCATCGACAACATCCCGGTGGACCTGGAGGAGGCGGCGCGGATCGACGGCGCGCCGCTGTGGCAGATCCTGCTGCGGGTGACGCTGCCGCTGGCCCGGCCGGTGATCGGCACCACCCTGCTGTTCTCGGCCCTGATCGTGTGGGACGAGTTCCTGTACTCCATGCTGTTCACCAGCGACAGCCGGGCCCAGACCCTGACCGTGGTGATCGCCAACCTGGCCAGCGGCCGCGTCTCCGATTATGGCCTCCTGGCCACGGCCGGGGTGATCGCGGCCGCGCCGCCGGTGCTGGTCGGCCTGCTGCTGCAGCGCTCGATCGTCTCCGGCCTGACCAGCGGCAGCGTCAAGGGCTAGGTCCGGTGGGCTAGGCGGCCCGCCGGAGATGGTCGGCCAGCGCTTCGCCGAAGCGCTGCACCTCAGCGACCGTGTTGTAATGGACCATGGAGACGCGCAGCGCGCCGGTGGCCATCGGCAGGCCCAGCCGCTGCATCAGCCGCGGCGCGTACATGTGGCCGTCGCGGATGCCGAAGCCGGCATCGGACATTGCGTCTGCGATGGCCTGGGGCGAATGGCCGGGGATGTTGAAGCAGATCGTCGGCACGCGTCCCTCCACCCGGTCCTCGTCGGCGATGCCGTAGATGGTGGCGCCGCAGGACTTCAACTGGCGCAGCATCTCGCGCGACAGCCCGGCCTCATAGGCCCGGATCGCGGCCATGGCCGCGACGATGTCGTCGCGCCGGGACCCGTTCGACGGCCAGGTGAAGCCGCGGCCGAGCGCCTCGAGATAGCGCACCGACGCGTCCATGCCGGCGACGTTCTCATAGACGAAGGTGCCGGCCTCGACCTTGTAGGGCGGCTCGTCCGGGATGAAGTCCTCGCGGAAGGTCGGCAGCCGCTTGAGCGCGTCGAACCGGCCCCACAGGAAGCCCATATGCGGCGAGAAGTTCTTGTAGCCGGAGCAGACCAGGTAGTCGCAGCCCCAGGCCTGGATGTCGATCAGCCCGTGCGGGCCGTAATGGACGCAGTCGACGAACACCTCGGCCCCGGCGGCGTGCGCGGCCTTCGACACCGCGGCGATGTCGACGATGGTGCCGATCGAATGGGCGGTGGCGGTGCAGGCCACGAGGCGCGTGCGCGACGACAGCAGCGGCACCAGGTCCTCGACATGCAGCGTGCCGTCCTCGCGCATCCGCCACCAGGCGAACTTGGCACCGGCGCCTTCCAGCGCCAGCCATGTGGCGATGTTGGCGTCGTGATCCATGTCGGTGACCACGATCTCGTCGCGCTCGCCCAGCATCTGGCCGATGCCGAGGCTGACCAGCCGGATGAACGATGTGGCGTTCATGCCGAAGCAGATCTCGGCCGGCTGGACCGCGTTGACCAGCAGCGCGACGCTCTCCCGCGCCTCGGCCACCGCGCGGTCGACGGCGCGGCTCTTGTCGTAGCGGCCGCCGCGCTGGACGTTGTGGTCGACCAGGTGGCGGGTGACGGCGTCCAGCACGCTCTGCGGGATCTGCGCGCCGCCGGCATTGTCGAGGAAGACGAAGTCGCCGGCCTTCTGCAGCGCCGGGAACTGGGCCCGCACCGCGTCGATCGGGAAGGCGCGGGCGTCGGTCGATGCCTGGGTCACGGACTATCTCCTGGAAGAGCCTGAGTCAGGATCGGCCGGCGCGCAGCCTGGCGCGGGTCTCGAGATGGCCGATCAGCCGCACCAGCGGCCAGAGGAAGGCGAGGTAGAGGATGGCGGCGCCGATCAGCGGCGTCGGGTTGGCCATCTGCGCCTGGGCGTCGGTGGCCTGCTTCAGCAGGTCCGGCATGGCGACGACCGAGGCCAGGGCCGTGTCCTTGAACACCGACACGCAGTTGCTGGTCAGCGGCGGGATGATGACGCGGATCGCCTGCGGCAGGATCACCTTGCGCATCGCCAGCCAGAACGGCAGGCCGAGGGCGGAGGACGCCTCGAACTGCCCGCGGGGGATGCTCTCGATGCCGGCGCGGCAGACCTCGGCGGTGAAGGCCGCCAGCACCATCGACAAAGCGAGCGTGGCGGAAAGGAAGGACGACAGCCGGATGCCGACGAAGGGCAGGGCGTAGTAGATCATGATCAGCAGGACCAGGATCGGCAGCGCCCGGAAGACGTCGATATAGAAGATCGCCAGCAGCCGCAGCGGCCGGGGCGCGTAGAGCCGGACCAGGCACACCAGCAGCCCGGCCAGCGTGCCGCAGACGATGCTGACCAGGCCCAGCAGGATGGTGTTGCCCAGGCCGCGCAGCAGGATCGGCACCGCGCGCAGCAGCACCGGGCCGTTGAAGAAGGTGTCGATCAGTTCCATGTCCGGACCCGGTGGCTCGGCGGAAGGGCCGGGCATGCCGCCCGGCCCGGTGTCGGCCGTTACTGGGCCTGCGGGATCGGGCCCGGCGTCACCGTGCTGGTGCCGGCTTCCGGATCGACGCCGAACCACTTCTTGTGGATCGCGGCCAAGGTGCCGTCGGTCTTCATCGCGCCGATCGCGTCATTCACCTTCTGCAGCAGCGGGTGGTTCTTGCGCGTCATCATGGCGAAGCGCTCGCCGGTCGGGATGCGGACCAGGATCTTCAGCGCCGGCATCTGCTTGATCGCGTACTGGAACCCGGCCAGCTCGCCGGCGCCGCCGTCGATCCGGCCGTTCTGCGCCTCCAGCAGCAGGTCCTGCTGGGCGTTGTAGCTCTTGACGTCGGCGAAGCCGAGCTTCTCGCCATTGGCCTTGGCGAAGGCCTCGCCGGTCGATCCGGAGATCACGCCGATGGTCTTGCCCTTCAGGTCATCCAGCGAATGGATCGGCGAGTCCGTCTTGCCGACGATGGTGCCGTCGCTGTCGTAATAGGGCTGGGTGAAGGCCTGGTTCTGCAGCCGCTCATTGGTGACCGAGATCGAGGAGATGGCGAAGTCGATGCGGCCGGAGCTGGTGGCGGCGAACAGTGCCTGGAAGCCGAGATCCTGGAACTCGACATCGACGCCGAGGCGCTTGGCCACTTCCTTGGCGACGTCGACCTCGAAGCCCTCGAAGGCGCCGCTGTCGGTCTTGTACTCCCAGGGCGGGTTGGCGGGGTAGGCGCCGACCGTGATGGTCTCGGCTTGCGCCGCGGACGCCGCCGCCACGCCGAACGCGACCAGCAGCCCCAACGTCCCGAACAGCTTCATTGTGTTGCCTCCTCTGTCGGCCCGCATCGCGGGCATTCTTGTCGTCGCCGAAGAGGCTGGCGCTGCCCCGGCCGATGGCCGTCCGCCGGCTGGGCGGGCAGGCTGGAACGCCGCCTCATTGGTCGCGCTAGGTGATCATGCAGGGTGTCCCCGATCAACCGCATTGTTTTATGCCTGAAGCTTCTCCTATGCAATTCCATGCTTCAGATCGGCCGTGTGCTGGAACACTTGGCTGAGATAGTTGTGATTGCAGATATTCCGATCTAAGGTTCGGCTGCATCCGCGATACGCCCGCCGAGAGGGAGCCGGGCGGCCGGGCAGAACCAAACGGGAGGCATCCATGGCAACTGATCATCTCGCCGGATTGGCGGCGTCATTGCTCGACGGCTCGATCCGGGTGGTCGACCTGACCGCGCCGCTGGGGCCGGAGACGCCGGTGATCCAGCTGCCGCCGCAGATCGGCAAGAACACGCCGGCGGTGAAGGTCCACCAGATCTCACACTATGACCAGAACGGCCCGTTCTGGGCCTGGAACTGGCTGGAGTTGGGCGAGCACACCGGCACGCATTTCGACGCTCCCGTCCATTGGATCACCGGGCGCGACCATGCCGATGGCACCACCGACCGCATCCCACCGAAGAGCTTCGTCGCGCCGGTCAACGTGATCGATCGCTCCAAGGAGACTGCGGCCGACCCCGACTATCTGCTGACGGTCGACAGCATCAAGGCCTGGGAGGCCGAGCATGGCGCGATTGAGGCCGGGTCTTGGGTCGTGCTGCGCACCGACTGGTACAAGCGCAACGGGTCGTCCGAGACCTTCCTGAACGCCGACCAGACCGGCCCGCACTCGCCGGGCCCGACGGCGGAGGCGATCGAATACCTGCTGTCCAAGGGCATCGTCGGCTGGGGCTCGGAGACGGTCGGCACCGATGCCGGCTCGGCCGGCGGCATGACCCCGCCTTTCCCGGCCCACAACCTGCTGCACAAGGCCAACCGCTACGGCCTGGCCAGCCTGTGCCATCTCGACGAGCTGCCGCCGAAGGGGGCGGTGCTGATCGCGGCGCCGCTGAAATTCGTCGGCGGCACCGGCTCGCCCGTGCGTGCGCTTGCGCTGGTGCCGCGGGCAGGGTAGGGCCGGCAGGCCCGACGACTGGAAGCAGATGGGAGCGATGACCGACAGATTTGCCGGAACGGTGCTGCGTCGGCCGGACCAAGGCGACACCCGCCCGACTCTGGGCGAGATCGGCCTCAACCAGTTCGCGCCCTATCTGATGAACCGGGTGATGGCGCGGTGGAACGCGAACATGTCGGACGCGCTGAAGGCGCACGACATGACCACCACCAAGATGCGGGCGCTCGCCATCCTCAGCATCTCTTCGCCGCTGACGATCAACGAGCTGTCGGTCTATGCAGTGACCGAGCAGTCGACCATGAGCCGCACGCTCGACGCGCTGGAGGAGCAGGGCTACATCCGCCGGCAGCCGCGGGCCGAGGACATGCGGGTGCGCGACATCGCCATCACCGAGAACGGCCGCGCCGTGTTCGATGCGGTGTGGCCGACCATGTACGCGCTGCTGACGCAGATGTTCGAGGGCGTCGACGGCGACGAATACGTCGCCTTCGTCGCCACCCTGCACAAAATCCTGCGCAACATCCGCAAGCACGAGATTTGACCGGCTGAGGGCGGAAGCCCCGCCGTTACAGCGTCGCGATCGTCTTCAGCGCGCCATCCAGCGCCGTGCCATCCTCATCGGCCAGCGCCGCCTGGCGCAGCCGGCGCAGCCAGGCGGCGCCGTCGTCGCGGCCGACCAGCAGCGGCAGGCCGGACAGCGCCCGCTCGAACTTCGACTCGCCGCGGGCATGGGTGTCGGAATAGCCCTTCACCAGCCGCCGGCATTCCAGGACCTCGACCGCGAGATCGTAGTTGACCCGCAGCACGTCCATCGCGGTGGCCAGCCAGGCGTCGCGATGCGCCGTCTCGCGCGCATGGCGCAGCGTGCCGCGGCGGACCCGGCGCAGCGCCGACACGGCCTGCAGCCCAAGGAACCAGAACACCGTCCCGGTGCGCACGCGCCGGCCGCGGCTGACCAGCCGGTCGAGCCGCGCGAACAGCGCCGGCCGCGCCTCGATCCAGGCGCCGAGCGGCCTCGGCAGCGTGCCGCAGACCTCCTCCATCCGCGGATGCATGTATTCCGTCGCATAGACGATCTGGTCCGGCCCGGCGCCGACCTCGTGGCGCACCCTCTCGAACCGGCGCGACCGGACCTTCAGATCGGCGACGCGGATCGGGTCGTCATAGGCCATGGCGACCGCCACATGCTTCGCCGCTGCCAGGGTGAAGGTGCAGCCCTTCGCGGCGCCGCCATGGGTCAGGTCCCCGGCGTGCAGCCGGGCCAGCAGGGTCAGGTACTCGTCGGCATAGGCGGGGTCCTGGTAGTCGGTCAGCCGCTTCACCCCCGCGAACAGCATCGGATGCGCCTCGGCCGGAAACTCCCGGGCGATGCGGGCGACCAGGCGGTCGAGAGCAGGATGCCCGGCAGCGGTCGGCAGGGCGTCGAAGCGCTTTCCCGGCGCGCGGGTGACGGCCTCGGGGGCCGGAGCGGCGGCCCGGTCGCAGGCGGCGCGGAAGGCGGCGAGGCTCGGCTCCACGCCCCGGCCGCCGGCGCGGATCGTCGCCTCGAACGCCTCGCGCGGGAAGGGCAGCGCGCCGGCCCCGGCCAGGGCGCCGAACATGGCGGCGGAGATCACGCTGCCGCTGCCTGCGGCCACGGCCTCCATGGCGAAGGCGATGGTGCGCCGGGCGGCGAAGTCGGTGGCGTCGACCACGGCCATCGGGTCGGCCGTGCCGTCCCCCGGCTTCGCCTTCTCGGCCACGGCGAAGGAGCGGTGGGTCGAGGCGATCAGCGTCGTGCGCTCCGGCGTGACCAGGCCGCGCAGCACAGCGCGTCCGGCCTCCATCAGCTCGGCGGCCATCACCACGTCGACATCGCCCGGGGTCGGCATCAGGGCCAGCACGGGCGTCGCCCCCGGCTTCGCGGCGATCATCTCGATATAGTAGATCGTCGCGCCGGTGCGCTGCGCCACCCCGGGGACGGAGGTCGACTGGCCGGCCCAGCCTTGGCTCTCGGCCAGCGCGACGATCCAGTCGGCCAGCACCCCGCCGCCCTGGCCGCCCATGGCCAGGATGGCGACGGCCAGCGGCCGGTCCTGCGACAGCAGCGAGCGCTCGGTATCGGTCATGGCGCTCATTCGGCGAAGACGATCCGGCGGCTCTCGCGGCGGCGCTGCAGCCAGCCGATCACCGCCCCGCGCAGCCGTGCCAGCAGCCGGTCGACCCGGCTGGGGTTCTGGATGATGTCGGCGCGGTAGAAGGACGGGCATAGGATCGCCGCCTCCGACACCTCGCCGCAATTGCCGCAGCCGACGCAGGACTGGTCGATGGCGGCCACCGGATCGTCCTTCAGCGGGTCGTCGGTGTGCTTGACCGACAGGGACGGGCAGCCGGACAGGCGGATGCAGGCATGGTCGCCGGTGCAGACATCCTCGTCGACGCCGAAGCGCTGGCGCACCACGCGCCGGCCTTCCTTCACCGCGCGGGCCAGAAGCGGCCGGACCCGGCGCTGCTTGTTCAGCATGCATTCGGAGGAGGCGACGATGATCTTCGGCCCCGGCTCCGGCGTCGTCAGCGCCTTGCGGAAGGTGTCGCGCAGCCGGCCGACATCGTAAGTCCGGTCGATCTGGCGCACCCATTTGGCGCCGACGCCGCGCACCGCATCGGTGATCGCATTGTTGGTCTGGCGCCGCGGATTGTCGGCGCGGGAGGAGGGGATGTCCTGCCCGCCGGTCGCGGCGGAATAGTAGTTGTCGACGATCAGGATCACGCCGTCATGCTTGTTGAACACGGCGTTGCCGATCGAGGAGGCCAGGCCGTTGTGCCAGAAGCCGCCATCGCCCATCACCGAGATCGCGCGCTTGTCGGCCTTGACATTGAAGGCCGAGGCCGAGGCGGGGCCGAGGCCGTAGCCCATGGTGGTGGCGCCGATGTTGAAGGGCGGCAGGATCGAGAACAGGTGGCAGCCGATATCGGCCGAGACGTGGTGCTGCCCCAGCTCCTTCTCGGTCAGCTTCAGCGCGGCGAAGATCGGCCGCTCGGGGCAGCCGGTGCAGAAGCCGGCCGGGCGTGCCGGCACCACCTCGGCCAGCGCCTTGACCCGTGGGTCGGCCAGCACGGCCGAGGCATCCGGCGGTGGCGGGCGGTTGCCGAGCAGCGCCGGCGCATGGGCCTCGAGGAAGGCCGACAGGCCCTTCATCAGCACCGGCGCGGTGTATTCGCCGCCCATCGGCAGCACGTCCTTGCCCGCCACCCGGGTCTGGATGTCGCGGCGCTTCAGGATGGCGTTGAGCGACTGCTCGATATAGTCGGGCGAGCCCTCCTCGACCATCAGCACCGCGCGCTTGGTGGCGCAGAAGGCGGCCAACTCGTCGTCGATCAGCGGGTAGGCGACGTTGAGGACATGGATCGGCATCAGCGAGCGGCCATAGACATCGGCCAGGCCCAGCAGCTGCAGCGAGCGCATCAGCGAGTTGTACAGCCCGCCCAGCACGACGATGCCGACATCACCGCCCGCCGGGCCGAAGGTCTCGTTCAGCCTCCGCTCCTTGATGAACTCGACCGCCGCCGGCCAGCGCCGCTCGATCTTCTCCTTCTCGTGCAGGAAGGAGGCGGGCGGCAGCACGATCCGGTTGGTGTCGCGGACCGGGTTCTCCATCGCCTGCTTCAGGGTGAAGGCCGGGCGCCGGTTGTCCTTCGCGGTGAACTGGCCGTGGACATGGCAGGTGCGGATGCGGACCTGCAGCATCACCGGCGTGCTGGAGGCCTCGGACAGCTCGAACCCGGCCTCAACCGCCCGCACGATTGACGGCAGGTTCGGGCGCGGGTCCAGCAGCCAGATCTGCGACTTCATCGCATAGGCGTGGCTGCGCTCCTGCATGATCGAGGAGCCTTCGCCGTAATCCTCGCCGATGATGATCAGCGTGCCGCCGGTGACGCCGCCGGAGGACAGGTTCGACAGCGCGTCGGCGGCGACATTGGTGCCGGCGGTGGATTTCCAGGTCACGGCGCCGCGCAACGGATACATCACCGAGGCCGACAGCATCGCCGCGGCCGCCGCCTCGGAAGCCGAGGTCTCGAAATGGACGCCGAGATCCTCCATCACGTCCCGGGCGTCGGACAGCACGTCCATGAGGTGGGAGATCGGCGAGCCCTGATAGCCGCCGACATAGGCAACGCCGGATTGCAGTAGCGCCTTGGTGATCGCCAGGATGCCTTCGCCGCGGAAGACGTCGCCGTCCCCGAGCTTCAGGTCCTCGACCTCCCGTGCGAATGAGCGCTCGGCCATGGCGTTGCTCCCGGCGGCCCCTGCTGCCGCAAAATTATTTGCAAAATCATATTTTGGGCCGAGGGGAAGTCAACATGGATCGGCCGCGCCGCGGGACGCCGGTGGCCGGGACGATCGCCGCAAGCATGCGCCGACAGTCGATCTTCGCTTCGACGGTGAGGCCGATCCGGTCGGTCAGGCGGCCAGCAGCGACTTCAGCCGGACCGCCGGAGAGGCGAGCGCGCCGGGGTCGGGCGCGGCACGCCGCGCGATCAGCATCTCGGCCAGGCGGATCTCGCGCGCGATCCTGCCGAGCGGGCCGAGGCCGCTGGCGGCGACCAGCCGGCCATCCGCCGCCAGATGGAACAGCAGCCGCGCGCCGTCGCCGAGATCGCGTGCCACGGTGACCGGGCCCTCATCGGCCAGGCCGGCGATCTGCAGCGTCAGCTCGTGCTGGTCCGACCAGAACCAGGGCACCGCGGCGATCGCCTCGCCACCGCCCAGCATGGTCCGCGCGGCCAGCACGCCCTGGTCCAGGGCGTTGCGCCAGGCCTCCAGCCGGATGCGGCGGCCGGCATAGAGCGGATGGGCGCAGGCGGCGCAATCTCCGGCGGCGAAGATGTCGGGATCGTTCGTGGCCAGCGTCGCGTCGACGGCGATGCCGTTGTCGATGGCCAGGCCGGCGGCCTCCGCCAGCGCCGTCTCCGGCACCGCGCCGATGCCGGCGATCACCGTATCGGCGATGATCCGGCCGCCATCGGCCAGGACGATGGCGCCGTCCGGCTCGATCCGGTCGACGCCGATGCCGGTGCACAGCGCGACCCCGGCGGCGCGGTGACGGTCGGCGATGGCGGCGGCCAACTCGGCCGGGACGCCGCGCGTCAGGATGCGGGGCAGGGCCTCGATGACGGTCACCGCACAGCCCCGCGCCGCCGCGGCCGCCGCCAGCTCCAGCCCGATGAAGCCGCCGCCGATGATGGCGATCCGCGCGCCGGGGCGCAGCCGCGGCCGCAGCGCCAGCGCATCCTCGAAGCGGCGCAGATACCGGGCCTGCTCATGGCCCGGCACCGCCAGCCGCCGCGGCCGCGCTCCGGTCGCCAGCAGCAGCCGGGAATAGGGCAGGGCGCGCCCGCCGGCCAGGGTGATGCTTCGGGCGGCGCGGTCGATCGCCGTGACCTCGGTGCCCAGGATAAGCTCGATCCCCAGTGCGGCGGCGCGGTCGCGATCCAGAACGGTGGCCGGGGCCGGCTCGTCCTCGGCCAGCAGTACCGCCTTGGACAAAGGCGGGCGCTCATAGGGTGGGCGAGATTCGGCGCCGATCAGCGTGACCGGCCCGTCCCAGCCCTGCTCGCGCAGGGTGATCGCCGCCCGCGCCCCGGCCTCGCCGGCGCCGACGATCACCATCCCGTTCATCCGTCTAGGACCCGGCCCGCAGATAGACCCGGCCGCCCTCCACCTTGACCGGGAAGGTCCGCAGCGCGGCGCAGACCGGCGGGCTCAGCGCCTCGCCGGTGGTGAAGTCGAAGCGGCCATTGTGCAGCGGGCATTCGATCACCGTGTCCATCACCAGCCCGTCGGCGAGGTGGACGAACTCATGCGTGCACAGCCCGTCGGTGGCGAAGTAGCGGTCGTCCGCGGTGCGGTAGATGGCGAAGGTCGCGCCGCCGTGATCGAAGCGGATCACATCCTCCGGCTCGATGTCGTCCGTGGCGCAGGCATCGATCCAGGCATTCTCGGCCATGACCGTCCTCCCTCTCTGTTATTCCGCCGGGGCCGGCTGGGCGGCGCCGAGCGCCGGGCCCGGCGACGCCCCGGCCGGCAGGGTCCGCACCACATGATAGCGCGGATCGCGCCGCTGCCGGATCAGGGTCGGGATGATCTCGCGATAGGCGGCCCAGCAGCTCGGATAGGGCGGCGGGCAGTCATGCTTCATCGCCGCGTGCAGCTTCGGCAGGGCGTGATAGGGCACGGTCGGGAACATGTGGTGCTCCACATGATAGTTCATGTTCCAGTACAGGAACCGGAACACCGGGTTCATATAGACCGTGCGGCTGTTCAGCCGGTGGTCCAGCACGTCCTCGGCCAGGCCGGCATGCTGGGTCAGGCCGAAGAACAGGGTCATGCCCCCGCCATACAGGGTCGGCAGCCCCACATACATGGCAGGCAGGATGCTGCCGAAGGCCAGGCAGGCGGCGATCACCGCGGCGAAGATCGCCAGGTAGATCCGCGCGACCAGGAACACCTTCGGCCGCTCCATCCGCGGGATGAAGGTCTCCTCCTCCGCCGTCAGCCGGCCGGCCGCGTGGAGGAACAGCTTGCGGATCGCGACCTGGCTGGCCTTCAGCATGAAGATGTTGAGGGCGATCTTCAGCAGGCTGGGCGGGCGCGGCGAGGCGATCTCCGGGTCGCGGCCGACGATGATGGTGTCGGTGTGGTGCCGCGTGTGGCTCCAGCGCCAGACCGTCGGCTCACGCAGGATCATGAAGCAGGCGATGTGGTAGACGGCGTCGTTCATCCACCGGGTCTTGAAGGCGGTGCCGTGGCCGCATTCGTGCCAGCGGCTGTCGGAGGCGGAGCCGTACAGCACGCCATAGGCCAGGAAGAACGGCACCGCCCACCAGCTGCCCCAGAACACGCCGCCCAAGATTCCGGTGACGGCCAGGGCGGCGAACCAGATCAGCGTGTCGCGGATCGCCGGCCCGTCCGACCGCCGCATCAACTCCTTGAGCTCCTTGCGCGGGATCGGGCAGGCGTACCAGGCGGCGCCGGCCAGCCCGGCCTCGACCGCCCGCCGCGCCTCCGCCCCGACCAGGCTGTAATCCCTCCGGCCGATCTCCCCGGGCATCGCATCCTCCCGCATCGCCCCGCCTGCCGCGGGTGTCGGGAAAAGCGTAATCCGAGGGGCGCGGCCGGCTCAATGCGGGGGTGATCGAATCTATCCGGCTTCATCACGGCGACGCGATGCCGATGATGGATTCCCGCCACGCCTCACGCCGGGTCGACATTCTCCGGGACATAGATCCGGAACGGCAGGATGCGCTGGCGCAGCCCCGCCAGCGGGCCGCCCGCGGTCGCCTCGATCATCGCGGCGACGGCGGCGGCGCAGAACTCGTCGACCGGCAGGGCCAGCACGGTGCTGATCGTGCCGTCGATCAGCGCAGCCCGGGTCACCTCGGTCAGCTCGTTGCAGACCACGGCGAGGCCGCCGCGGTCCTCCTCGCGCAGGGCGCGGATGATGCCCTCCCGCCCGCCGCCGGCGTCGTACAGCCCGACCAGATCGGGGTATCGCTGCAGCAGCTCCAGGGTGAAGGGGTAGGCGACGGTGGGATCATCGAGGTTCACCGCGGTCTCCAGCAGCTGGAAGTCGCGGGCATGCTCGCGGAAATACGAGCGGAAGCCGATTTCGCACATCTCCTGGCCGAGATAGCGGTGGCTGCCGACGAAGACGGCGACCGGCCCGGGCCGCGCCGCCGTGCGCGCCACCAGCCAGGCGGCGGTCCGCCCCAGCTTGCGGCTGTCGAGGCCGACATAGCCGGCCCGGTCCGGCGCCGACAGGTCGGAGAGCAGGGTAAAGACCGGAACCTGGCGGGCGGCCAGCTCCGACACGGCCCTGGTGACATGCGGGTGGTCGACCGCCACGCAGGCGACGGCGTCGCAGTGGCCGCCCAGGCGCAGCAGCTCGTCGGCGATCCGCCGCGGCGCCAGCTCGTCGACATAGACGACCGCCGCCTCGCCGCGGACGTCCCGGGCCTCGGCCGCGGCGCGGCCGGCGGCGGCCCCGATCGCCTGGTAGAAAGGGTCGCCGCTCTTCTGCAGCAGGAAGCCGAAGCGCCGTCGCGGCCGCGTCGCCGCCAGCAGGCGCTGCCGGATCAGGCCCGAGCCGTGATAGCCGATGCGCTCCGCGGCGGCCAGGACCCGCTCCGTCGTCGCCTCGCGCACCGGGCGCCGGCCGTTCAGCACGCGGTCGACGGTCGCCACCCCGACGCCGGCCGCCGCCGCGACATCGGCCAGCGTCGCCCTGCCGCGCGCACCGGACCTCTCCGGATCCACCGGCTTCGACATGTCGGGCCGCCTGATGAGAGTCTATCCAAATCCATCCTGCGAGGCCGGGGAGCATCATTCAAGCGCCCGGCCTTTTTTCGCGGAGGGCAGCCAGTCTCGGAAGCTGCCGCCTTGGACCGCCTGACAACGCCTCACGACGGCTAACGGGCGCTCCGCGCGGCCTCCATCCCAAACCAAGGTATAGGTCCGGCCAACGATCGCAGAGTCCTCTAGACCCTAGGTGCGATGGAGCGGCATGCCGCTTCGCCCTAGCCTCTGATCGAAGACAAGGCGCCGCGCATCGCCGAACCGATGCCGGGCGCCAGGCCAGGAGAGGAGGCACGTCATGGAGCCGGCACGGACAACCGATCCCCTCCCGCAGCCGCAGGCCACCCGCCTCACGGCTGCGATCTGCGGTTTCGCCACGCTGGCGATGGTCATGGTGCTCGGCTTCTCGGTCTTCACCGACGCGCCGGCCGGGGAGGCGCCCATCGCCGTCATCACCCAGCCGCCGGCCGCCGATCTCGCCGCTTTCGCGGACGCCGCGCCGTTCGATCCTTCGGGCTGTCCCACGGTGATAGCGTCGCGCCGCTGAGCGGCCGGGCGCCGGGTCAGCCGCGGCCGCTTTCCATCAAATATGCCGATGAACCGCGGGGCGATCGCTTGCCCCGCGGTTCTGCTTTTGCGGATTCCGGTCAGCCGTGGCAGACCTCGGCGGTGCCGTCGAGGACGATCGTGCCGCCGTCGGCCAGCGGCGTGGGCTCCGGCCCCGCAGCCGCGATCCAGAGGTCGACGGCCCGCGCCGATGCGCGCAGGCAGAGGAGGCGGTCCGTCATCCCGTCCATGCCGGCCCGGTCGCGAAGCGCAAGCCGGATCTCGAACCCGGCCGCCGGCATCTCCTCCGCCGCGCCGAGCGGGTGCCGGGCGCAGGACAGGTGCAGCAGGTCCAGCCGGCGGCGGCCCGACGCGTCGGGGTTCGACGAGACCGAGAGCCGCCAATCGAAATACTGGGCATCGCCGGTTTCGGCCTGGCGCCGGATGAAGGCACCCGATCCGCTCCAGAACATCGCCGTCTCCTGTGTCGTTCGGACAGTCACAGGATGGCGGAGGTGCCGGCGCCGGCCCATTCCACTGTGGTTTGCGGCGGCAGGCGTTTCGCTGGCGGCGGATAGACCTAGGTATAGGTCGCCTGCGGTCTCGGCATCAGTACGGCCGTGCCTCGTGCAGCGCCGAGGCCAGGCAGCCGATCAGAACATCAGCGTCGACGGGCTTCTCCAGGAAACCGTGGGCGCCGCCGGCCAGGGCCTTCGACCGCGTCGCGTCGTCGGTGTAGGAGGTCATGAAGATCATCGGCGACGGCGCACCTTCGGCGTTCAGCCGGGCCTGCAGGTCCAGCCCGGTCATGCCGCCCATGCGCACGTCCACCACCATGCAGTCCACCGCGTTCCGCCCGGGGAAGCCCAGGAAGTCCTCCGCCGAGGCGAACGGCAGCGCGCGATAGCCGAGCGAGGAGAGGAGATCCTCCAGCGCCTCGCGGATCGCGTGGTCGTCGTCGATGACGGCAATGACGGGGGGCTGGGACACGGTACCTCGGCGGACGACAGATTGGGCCTCAAGCCCGCCTGTCTTAGATAGGCGCGATGTCCCCGGCCGGATACCATACATAGGTGCAGGACGAAGCGGCTGTCCGTTCAGCCCGATCCAGCGGTCAGCGCTGCAGCAGCTCCGCCTTCCGCACCAAGTCGGCGACGGAGCGGACCTCCATCTTCCGCATGACGTTGCCGCGATGCAGCTTGACCGTGATCTCGCTGATGCCGAGCTGGCCGGCGATCTGCTTGTTCATCAGCCCCTTGACCACCGCCGCCATGACCTCGGCTTCGCGCGGGGTCAAGGTGGCAGCCAGCGCCGCCGCCTGCTTCGCCGCCGCGGCGTCCTGGCGCTGCGCCCGGTCCTGGTCGATGGCGGCGGTCACCGCGTCCAGCATGTCCTGGTCGCGGAAGGGCTTGGTCAGGAAATCCAACGCCCCTGCCTTCATCGCCCGCACGCTCATCGGGATGTCGCCATGGCCGGTCATGAAGATGATCGGGCGGGTGTTGCCGCTGCGTTGCAGCTGGGCCTGCAGGTCCAGCCCGCTCAGCCCCGGCAGGCGGACATCAAGGATCAGGCAGCCGGGGCGGTCCGTCGGGGCGGCCTCCAGCAGCTCGCGGGTCGACCCGAAGCTCTTCGCCTCGATCCCGACCGAGCGCAGCAGGTCGGTCAGCGCCTCGCGGATGGCCTCATCGTCATCGACAATCAGGACGAGCGGCCTTTCGGCGGCCGCGGGTTTGGCTGGTGCTGTCATGATGCCTGTACGGCGTCCCGGTCCACCGGCAGCGCGAACGCGAACACCGCTCCCCCCTCCTCGTGGTTTGCCGCGGTCAACCGGCCGCCATAGCTCTCGACCGTCGAGCGGCAGATCGCAAGCCCCATCCCCATGCCGCCGCGCTTGGTGGTGAAGAAAGGCTCGAACAGCCTGGCTTGGGCATCGTCGGCGATGCCGCGGCCACGGTCGCGGACCGAGACGCGCACCTCCGGCGCATCCGGCCCGGCCGGGCCGTCGACGCCGACCGTCAGCTCGCGCGCCGCGGCCGGCGTGTCGGCCATGGCATGGACGCCGTTGGTCACCAGGTTGATCAGCACCTGCTGCAGCGCCACCCGGTCGGCGCGGACCGGCGGCACTGTCGGTGCGAAACGCGTGACCACCCGCGCGGCATGGGACTTCAGCTCGGTGTCCAGAAGCGCCAGCGTCTCCTCGACCAGCGCGGGCAGGTCGATCGCCGCGTCCCTGCGCTCGTCCCGCACCAGCTGGCCGCGCGTGCGCTGCACGATCTCCGCTGCCCGTCGCCCGTCCCGCACCGTCCGTTCGGCCGCCCGGATCGCGGCCTCGACATCGGGCGGGTCCTTACCCAGCCAGCGCAGGCAGGTCTGGGCGTTCATCACCACGGCGCCCAGCGGCTGGTTGATCTCATGCGCGATCGAGGCCGACAGCGCGCCGACCGTTGCCGCGCGCGACGCCCGTGCCAGCTCGGCCTGAACCGCCATCTGGGTCTGCTGCAGCTGCTCGCGCTCGGTCACGTCGACCATGCCGACGACGACGCGGCCGAACTCGTCCGCCTCCTCGGGGAAGGAGATGCCGAGGAGGACGGTCCGCACCGAGCCATCCGCTGCGACCAGCTTCGCCCGGCCCTCGAACCGGCCGTGGCCCTTGGCGACCGCGGTCAGGACCTCCAGCAGCGCGGGGTCGCCGGCCGGCAGGAAGCGCTCGATCGACCCCAATCCCTCCGCGCGCGACCGGATCCGCAACAGCTCGGCCGTCGCGTCGTTGATGTCGACGGTGCGGATCAGCCGGGCGCAGTCGCGGGTGAACTCCGGATGCTCCCGGGCATAGGCGGCCAGGTCGCGGACGCCCTGGTCGCGCAGCGCCGCGAGACGGTCGCGGACCGCGGAGAAGTCCTGTTCCCACAGCGAGAACCGGGCCTGCTCGAAGATCGACCGGTAGCGCGTCTCGCTGCGGGCCAAGGCGGTGTGCGCCCGCATCAGCGACCGTTTCGACGTCTGGTCGCGCAGCAGCAGGGCCGCGGTGACGATGATGGCCGCCAGGGAGATGCCAAGGCGCGTCATGGCGGAGACATCCGCGCCCAGGCCATGCGAGAGGCAGAAGGAGAGGACCGTCAGGCCGGCGCAGGCCAGCGCCAGCAGGATCAGGCCGCGCCGCGGGATGGCGTCGGCGGCGACCAGCATCACCAGCACGTAGAGGACGGCGATGGCCCCGGTAACGTCGGTGTAGGTGTCGACGACGAAGACGGCCGCCCCCAGCAGCAGCGCCAGCAGCCGGTACCAGCGGCGCCGGCCGGGCTGGATCCGCCCCCAACCCGGACCGACCCCCACGGCGCCGGTCCATTCTGCGGTGTCGCGGCTCATCGGCGAAGGCAATCCAGGCACTCAATCGGCATGAAGAAAACGGCGGTGGCCAGCCTGACGCGGCGGGCCGCCAACCGTCAAGCGCTGCACCGCCGCAATTCGCTACGCCTGTAACCGGACGACCCGCTACGCGGCTTCCACCCGGTGGATCAGGTTCATGATCCCCTCGCTCATCGCCCGGTAGTCGCGGGTGTTGGTGATCTCGCCCTCGATCCGGTAGGCGTTCATCACCACGATGCGGTCGGCCAGGGTGATCATCTCCGGCATGTCGCTGGTGATCAGCAGGATCGCGGTGCCGGTCTCCGACAGCTCGCGCAGCAGCTGGTGCAGCTCGGCCTTGGTCTTGATGTCGATGCCGACCGACGGCTCGTCGACGATCAGCACCCTGACCCCGGCGGCCAGCCATTTGGCGACGCTGATCTTCTGCTGGTTGCCGCCCGACAGATTGCCGACCAGCTGGCCCAGCGACGGGGTGCGCACCGCCAGGCGCCTGATGAAGGGCTCGGTCTTCGCCCGCACCATGCCGTCGGTCAGGAAGCCCAGGCGGCCGGCCAGCCGGCGCCACACGGTGATGCCGGCATTCTCCAGCACCGAATGCATCAGCACGAGGCCTTCCTGCTTGCGGTCCTCGCTGACATAGCCGATGCCGACGCGGTGGATGGCGTCGGCGACGTCGCGGATCTTCGCCGGTTTGCCCTCGACCTCGATTGTGCCGGCCGTCACCGGGAATTGGCCGAGGATGCATTTCGCCAGCTCGGTCCGTCCGGCGCCGACCAGCCCGTACAGGCCGACGATCTCGCCCCGGCGCAGGGTCAGGTCGACGTCGCGGTGGCCCAGCCCGGTCGATACGCCCTGCAGCCGCAGAGTCGCCAGGGCCTGGCTGTGGTCGCGCGACGGCCAGTCGGCGATCAGCTCGCCGCGGCCGATCATCAGCCGCACCAGGTCCGGTCGGCCCAGCCCTTCCATCGACCGGCTCTCGCAGGCGTTGCGGCCGTCGCGCAGCACCGTCACCCGGTCGCAGATCGCCTGCACCTCCTCCAGCTTGTGGCTGACGAAGAGCATGCTGACGCCCTCGTCGCGCAGCCGGCGCAACAGGCCGAACAGGATGTCGGTCTCGTGCGGGGTCAACGCCGCCGTCGGCTCGTCCAGCAGCAGCACGCGGGACTTCAGCGACAGCGCCTTGGCGATCTCCACCAGCTGCATCTTGGCGACGCTGAGCTGCGACACCGGGATGCGCGGGTCGATGTCGAGGTCCAGCACCTTCAGCCAGTGCCGCGCGGTCTCATTGACCTTGACGTAGTCGACCCGGCGCAGCGGATGCCCCGCCAGCTGCTCCAGCGCGATGTTCTCGCCGACCGAGAAGCGCGGGATCAGGTTGCGTTCCTGATGCACCACGCCGATCTGGTGGGCGGTGGCGTCGCGCGGGCCGCCGAACTCGACGGGTTTTCCATCGAGCAGCAGCTGTCCCTCATCGGGCCGGTGCACGCCGGTGATGATCTTGATCAGCGTCGACTTGCCGGCGCCGTTCTCGCCCAGCAGGGCGTGGATCGACCCCGGCTCCAGGGTCAGGGAGACGCCCTGCAGCGCCTTCACGCCGGGGAAGAACTTGCTGACGCCCCGCGCCTCGAACACCGGCATGGTCAAGCTCCCGCCGTCGCGGCCTTGCGCAGCCGCAGCTCGCGCAGGCGGTTGATGCCGACCGCCCAGAGGATCAGGACGCCGAGCACGACCTGGACCAGGAAGGGGTCGATGTTGAACAGCACCAGGGCCTGGGTGATGATCGCGACGATGACGACGCCCAGCAGCGTCGCCGACACGCTGACATGGCCGCCGGACAGCACCGCCCCGCCGATCACCGGCGCGGCGAAGGACAGGATCAGCCAGTCGTCGCCGATCGTCGGCTGGCCGATCTGCAGCCGCGCCACCAGCAGGATGCCCGCGAGCGCCGCCAGCAGGCCGGAGATGGCATGGGCCGCCACCACGGTGAAGCCGACCGAGATGCCCGACAGCTCCGCCGCGTGCGAATTGCCGCCGACCGCCAGGATGAAGCGGCCCAGCGCCTGGCGGTTCAGCAGGAACCACAGGCCCACGGCCACCACCGCCGTCGGCAGCACCAGCCAGGGCAGGGGGTCGATGAAGGTGGTGTTGCCGAAGGCCTTCACCGCATCCGGGATGCCGTAGAAGGGCTGGGCCTGGGTGATGCCGAGATTGATGCCCTTGAACATCGACAGGCTGGCCAGGGTGATGACGAAGGCGCTGATCCCGGTCCAGGCGATGAACGCGCCGTTGACCATCCCGGCGCCCAGGCCGATCAGCAGGGCCAGCACGGCGGCCACGGGGGCGGGCAGGCCCCAGACCTGCATCATCCCGGCGAAGCTGATGGCGGCCAGCCCGCCGATGGCGCCGACCGACAGGTTCATCTGCCCGACCGCGATGATGATCATCTGCGAGAAGGCGATCAGCGCGTTGATCGAGATCGCCAGCAGCAGCACCTGGATGTTCAGCGGCGACAGGAAGGACGGGTTGAAGGCGCCGACGATGACGATCGCCAGCACTGTGACCAGCAGCGGGCCGAACCAGTCGGTCCGGGCGTAGCGGGAGAGGGCACCCATCACACCATCCTCCGGCGCGCCAGGAACGAGCGGCGCGCCATGTCCATCAGCACGGCCAGGAGCAGCAGCAGGCCCAGGAAGGCCTGGACCCAGAATTCGCCGACCTGCAGCAGCAAGAGGCCGCTGGTCAGCAGCGTCACCAGGAAGGCGCCGAGGAAGGTGCCCACCACCGACACCCGGCCGCCGGACAAGAGCGTGCCGCCCAGGACGGGGCCGAGGAAAGCGGGCAGCAGCCAGTCCTGCCCCAGCTGCCCGGCCATCGAGGGCAGGGCGGCGCCGTTGCGCGCCACCAGCATCAGCGCGGCGATCCCGGCCAGCAGGCCCGACAGCGCGTGGCAGGCGATGAAGACGCGGTCGACCCGGATGCCGGACAGGGCGGCGGCCTCCGGCTTCGCGCCGGCGGCCAGCATCTCGCGCCCGGCCACGGTGAAGCGGTACAGCACCACCAGCAGCACGGCGACGACGACGGCCACCAGCAGCAGCGGCGACAGCGTGTTGCCCAGGAATTTCAGCCGGCCGAAGCCGGAGAACACCGCCGGCAGCTCGCGATAGGATTCGCCCCGGGTCAGGAAGATCATCAACCCGAAGAAGATGCTCATGCTGGCGAGCGTGATGATGAAGCTGTGCAGGCCGGAGCGGACGATGGTCCAGCCATTGACCACGCCCAGCGCCGCGCCCAGCGCCAGCCCGCCCAGGATGCCCAGCGGCCAGGGCAGGCCGGCATCCTGGATCAGCCAGCCGCAGGCCATGGCGGCGCTGACGCCGATGGCGCCGACCGCCAGGTTCAGCCCGCCGGTGACGATCACCACCATCATCGACAGGCCGATCATGACGTTGATCGCGGCGGTGCGGCCCAGCGTGAACAGGTTGAAGGGCGACAGGAAGCCGGGGGTCAGCAGGCCGAAGGCGGTGACGAACACCGCGATCAGCACGATCAGGCCGAACTCGTTGGTAAGCCAGAAGCGCGGCCGGCCGGACGCCGCGCGCGGCGTCGCCTGCGGGGACCCGGCATGGGACGGGGGTGCGGCGCTGTCTTCGGCATGCATCGGTCGGCTCTGGGAAACGGTCTGCGGAACCCGGCCGGACCGCGAAGGCCCGGCCGGACATGGCCGCTCAGGACTTGCAGTTCAGATAGGTCGCGTCGAAGCTGGCCAGCAGGTTCTTGGTGATGTCCTGCATGGCGCTGACATAGGTGTCGACCTTGTCGGCGCCGACGAAGACGGTGCCGGAATCGACGAAGTGATTGGTCAGCGCGTTGGTCTTCCACGGCGCGTCGGCCTTGATCGTGCAGCCGTTGCGCAGCCGGTCGACGACGTGGGAGCCGATATAGGCCTGGCCGTACGGGTTCTGCAGCATGGTGCCGTGCAGGAAGCCGTCCTTGATCGCCTTCAGCACCACCTCATCATGGTCGATGGCGACCATCTGGATGCGCTTGTCGCCGATCCGGCGCAGCGCGTTGGCGGCGACGACCGACGGCACCCAGGCTGTGCTGACGATGCCGTCGACATCGGCGGCATGGGCCGCGAGATAGGCGTTGATCTTCTCTTCCGCCGGCTCCGGCGCGTCGATGTCGGCGATCACCTGCACGACCTGCGCGCCCTCTTCCTTCGCCGCCTTCTCCACCGCGTCGATGCGCAGCTGGGTGTTAGGGTCGACCAGGAAGCCGGTGACATGCAGGATCCGCTTCTTGCCGGCCATCGCCTTCAAGAGCTCCTTGGTGCCGAGATAGGCGGAGTTGCCGACATCGGTGCCCAGGCAGAACTGCGCCTCGGACGGGTCCTTCAGGCAGCCGGCGGTGGCGATCACCGGGGCGCCGCTATCCGCCAGCTCGGCCACGGTGCTGACGCTGCCGACCGGGTCGCCGGGGAACACCAGGAAGGCGTTGTAGCCCTGGGTCACCAAGCTCTCGAGCAGCTGGTTCTGGGTGCTCAGCTCCCATTTCTGGGGGACCTTGTAGTCTGCCGCGGCCAGCTTGAAGTCGCGGGCGGCGTCCTTGCCAGCCTGCTCCCAAGCGGCGAAATACGGGTGCGGGCCGCCCGGAACCAAGGCGACGCGGGTGTCGTCGGCGGCGGCCGCGCCGGCCCCCGCCAGCAGCGCCAGGCCGGCCAGAACCGCACTCCGGACATGTCGGGACATCTTCCGAGCTCCTCCCTGAGGTTTCTTGAGGCCGCCAAGGCATCGGCGCACTTGAACGGCGCGGTGGAACGCTAGTATCCAAGTGTGCAAGGCGCAATCGAATTGTGGCCGGTTCGACCGAACAGGTCGGACAAATGGCCGGGGACTGCGCCGTTCGGGGAGGATGAGATGCCGCTGGTCGAACCATCCGAGGCGTCGTCGGCCGTTTCCGCCGAGCCGGAAGAGGCGTCGGGCGGGCTGCAGGCGATTCGCCTCGACCTCGACCGCCGCCTGCCGGTCGCCGACCAGGTGCATGAGGCGCTGCGCCACGCCATCGTCGGCGTCCATCTGCTGCCCGGCACCCCGATCAGCGAGAACAGCATCAGCCGCCAGTTCGGCGTGTCGCGCACGCCGATCCGCGCAGCGATCCAGCGGCTGGCGGAGGAGGGGCTGATCGACGTCTATCCGCAGCAGGGCAGCTTCGTCGCCCCGATCCGGCTGGGCGGAATCGGCGACGCGCATTTCGTCCGCCGGGCACTGGAGGTGGCGGTGCTGCGCGAGACGGCGGAGATCTGGACCCCGGCGATGAGCGCCGCGGCCCGGGCGGTGCCGGCCAAGCAGCGGGTGCTGCTGGAGGCCGGCGATTCGGACGGCTTCCACGCCGCGGACGAGGAGTTCCACCATCTGCTGATGAGCTTCGCCAACCGCGAGGGCGTGTGGACCACGATCCAGACCGCCTGGACCCGGCTGGCCCGCTTCATGCGGCTGTTCGGCAGCCCCGACCGGCTGCCGCTGGTGGTCGAGGAGCATCTCGCGATCATCGATGCGCTGGATGCCGGCAACGCGGCGGAGGCCGAGGCGCGGCTGGTCTACCATGTCGACCGCGCCTTCGTGCTGCTGGACCAGCTGCCTGAGCGCTACCGCCGCTACGTCGTCGACTAGGCCCGCCATGGCGTTCAGTCCGCGCCGGCCACCGACCGGTTGCGGATCGCCAGCACGGCGATGAAGGTGATGGCGCAGCAGGCCACCAGATACATCGCGACGTATTCGGGCGTGCCGCCCGCCGCCGCGACCAAGGCCGAGGCGATGAAGGGCGTCGGCCCGGCGATCAGCATGCTGTTCAGCTCCCGCGTCAGGGCGATGCCGGAGAAGCGGGTGCGGGTCGGAAACAGGTTGGCCAGGAAGGCGCCCTGCGCGCCGGCCAGCCCGCCGAAGCCGATGCCGTAGCCGATGCTCATCGCCAGCGTCGCCAGCACCACGTCGCCGGTGTCGATCAGCGCGAACAGCGGGAAGGCGAAGGCGCCGGTGAACAATGCGCCGAAGGCATAGACCCTGGCGTTGCCGATGCGGTCGGCGACGGCGCCCATGAAGGGCGTCACCACCACGCCGGTGAAGGAGGCGATGACCAGGGCGGTCAGCGCCTGCGTCTTCGGCATGTGCAGCGTGTTGGTCATGTAGCTCAGGCAGAAGGCGCTGAGGATGTACGCGTTGGCGTTGTGGCCGGTGACCGACAGGAAGCCGAACAGCGCCTGCTTCGGCGACTGGCGCAGCAGCTCGCCGAGCGGCACGTGGGCCTCGCGTTTCTGCTGCGCCGCGCGCTCCATCGCCGCGACATATTCGGGTGTCTCGTCCAGCCGCTTGCGGATGTAGAGGGCGACGCCGAACAGCAGGGCCGACAGCAGGAAGGGCACGCGCCAGCCCCAGCCCATCAGCACCTCGTCCGGCAGGGACGACACGGCCAGGAAGCACAAGGTCGCCAGCATGATGCCGACCACGGTCGCCGATTGCAGGATCGCGGTATAGACGCCGCGGTGGCGCGGCGGCGCGTATTCCGCCACCAGCGTCACCGCGCCGGCATATTCGGCGCCGGCGCCGAAGCCCTGCAGCAGCCGCATCAGCACCAGCAGGATCGGCGCGGCGATGCCGATCTGGGCATAGGTCGGCAGCAGGCCCATGGCCACGGTGGCCAGGCCCATCAGCGCGATGGTGAAGATCAGCGCCGGCTTGCGGCCGAAGCGGTCGCCGAAATGCGAGATGACGATGCCGCCCAGCGGCCGGAAGAAGAAGCCGACCGCGAAGGTGGCGAAGGCCGCCAGCTGGCCGCCGACACCGGTCAGGTCGGGGAAGAACAGCTTGCCGATGACCAGGCCCGAGGCGGCGCCGTACAGCGCGTAGTCGAACCACTCGATGACGGTGCCGATGGTGGCGGCGGTGATCGCCTTACGGATTCCCGCCTTGTCCACCGGCGGCGCCTCGGCCCGCGCGCGGATGGCTGCGTCGCTCATGTCGTGCTCCTCCCTTCCTTTGTCTTGTGATGTCGCGTCGTCAGGCCGGCCCGGCGCGGCCGGCCGGGATCGCGATCCCGGCCCGGGCCGCCCGCGCAGCCAGATCCGCCATCAGCTCGGCGGCCACCGGCACGCCGTCGCGCAGCCGCTGCCGCCGGCGCTGCTGCGCCGCTTCGCCGGGCAGCACCACCCGGTCGAAGCCGGGGCGGGGGGCGGAGGCGTGGCAGGCCTCCACCAGCCGGTCGACCTGGCGCCGGTATTCCTCGCGCCCGCCGAAGGCCGCCGGGTCGATCGCCAGCAGCAGCACTGCGGCGCTCCAGCCCTCCGACGGCGAGGCGCGGCCATGGCCGCTGAGGCAGCCGGACAGCAGCTCGACCATCAGGCCGAGGGCGAAGCCCTTGTGCCCGGCCGCCAGCCCGCCGAGCGGCAGGATCGACCCCGGCGGCGTGGTGGCGATGACATTCGGGTCGGTCGTCGGGTTGCCCTGGTTGTCCAGCAGGTCGGGGGCAGGCAGGGGCTCGCCGCGCTGCCGGTGCCCGGCGACGGTGCCGTTGGTCAGCATCGCCGTCGCCATGTCGACCAGCACCGGGTCGCCCTCGGTCGGCGCGCCGAAGGCGACCGGGTTCGAGGTCAGCACCGGGGTGATGCCGCCGAACGGCGCCACGCTGGCATGCGCCGGGTCGGTCAGGGCGATCAGCAGCAGGAATCCGCGATCGGTGGCCCGGCGCAGATAGGCGCCCAGGCAGGCCGTGTGGTGGCTGCGCTGCACCGCCACGGCGCCGAGGCCGAGGCGCCCGGCGCGGCCCACCGCCTCATCCACCGCGCGGCGCATCAGCCAGGGGCCGGGCAGCTTGCGCCCGTCCCAGGTCAGGCAGGCGCCCAGGTCGTTGACCACGGCGGGATCGCCTTCCAGCCGCATGCCGCCGGAGTCGATCTCGCGCAGGTAATGCGGCAGCAGGGCGAGGCCGTGGGTGGTCTTGCCCAGGCAGTCGCCTTCGACCAGCACCTCGGCGACATCCGCCGCCTTGTCGGCCGGCATGCCGGCCTCGCCCAGCAGGGCGCGGGCAAAACCGGTCAGCGCTGCAGCGTCATACAGCGCCGCCATCAGCCGGTGTGCCGGTTGCGGTGGACAATGACGCGGTCGAGCGCCTGCCAATCCCATTCGATGCCCAGCCCCGGCTTGTCCGACGGAATGGCGCGGCCGTTCTCGATCCGGATGTCCTCGGTGGTGACGAGGTCGAGCTGCGGGATGTATTCCAGCCAGCGGCTGTTCGGCACGGCGCAGCACAGCGGCAGGTGCAGCTCCATCAGGAAATGCGGGCACACCGGCACGTTGAAGGCCTCGGCCATATGCGCGACCTTCAGCCAGGGCGTGATGCCGCCGATCCGGCCGACATCGACCTGGACGATCGAGCAGGCGTCACTCTGCAGGTAGTCCTTGAACTGCGAGATGCTGTACATCGACTCACCGACCGCGATCGGCACGCTGGTCGACGCCACCAGCCGCTGATGGGCGCGCACGTCGTCGGCGTGGATCGGCTCCTCGAACCAGGCGATGCCGACTTCCTGGAAGCTGCGCACCCGGCGCACCGCCTCGTCCAGGGTGAAGCCCTGGTTGGCGTCGGTCATGATCTCCCAGGCGTCGCCGACCTGCTCGCGAACCGCCGTCAGGCGGGCCATGTCCTCGGCCACATGCGGCCGGCCGACCTTGACCTTGGTGCCGCCGAAGCCCTTCTCCTTGGCCTGCAGCGCCTCCTCGACCAGCGCCGCCTGGTCCAGGTGCAGCCAGCCGCCCTCGGTGTAGTAGAGCTGGATGCTGTCCTTGGCGCCGCCGGCCAGCCGGTGCAGCGGGATGCCGGTGCGGCGGCTGCGCAGGTCCCACAGCGCGGTGTCGATGGCGGCCAGCGCGATCGAGGTCAAGGCCCCGACCGTGGTGGCATGGACCCGGTAGAACAGGTCGCGCCAGATCCGCTCGATATCGTCCGCCTCGCGGCCGATCAGCTGCGGCGCCAGATGGTCGTCCAGCAGCCGGGCGACGGAGGAGCCGCCGGTGCCGATGGTGTAGCTGTAGCCGGTGCCGACAGCGCCGTCCGCATCGATGATGCCGACCATCGGCGTCTCCTGCAGCTCGAAGGCCTGCACCGCGTCGGTGCGCTTGACCTTGGGTTTCAGGTCGGCCTGCAGGATCTCGACGGAAACGATCTTGGCCACGGGGGATGTCCTCTGCGGTAAGGAGGGATGGTCAGGCCGGCTCGTCGGCCGTCCAGCCGTCATAGCGCTGCCAGGAGGCGCGCAGATGCCGCTCCAGCGCGGCGGCGGCGCCGCCCTCGTCGCCGGCCTCGATGGCGGCCAGGATGGCGCGGTGCTCGGCCAGTGCGGGGGCGATGTCCTGCGGCACCTTGGCGAAGAGCCGGGCGTGGTGCAGGTGGGGATGAAGGTCGCGCACGCTGCGGGCCAGGATCTCGTTGCCGGCGCCGTCCAGCATCGCCTCGTGGAAGGCTTGGTCGGCCTGGTTGGCGGTCAGGTAGTCGCGCGCCTTGCGGCCCAGCCGGCCGCCCTCCATCGCCTCCAGGCTCTCGCGCATCCGGCCGATCGCTGCGGCCGGCTGGCGGCGCGCCACCTGTCGCGCCGCCCAGCCCTCGGCCAGGACGCGATAGGCCAGCAGCTGCTCGAACCAGTCGCGCGGCGGCACCGGCGCCACCGAGAAGCCGGCGAAGGAGGAGGCGGCGACGAGGCCGTCGGCGGCGAGGCGCGTCAGCGCCTCGCGGATCGGCGACGAGCTGACCTCCAGCTCGCGCGACAACGCATCAATGTTCAGCCGCGCGCCCGGCTCATAGACCCGGTCGAGGATGCGCTCCTGCAGCACCCGCATGACCTGGTCCGCCAAGGCGACGCGGGAGATGGCGGCTTTCGGCGGCATGGCGATCCTCCCGACACACCGGCCTGATAGCGGCTGGAGCGGGAGAGAGTCAATCATGCATCATGGATCGTGCATGATTTTGAAAGAGCGACCGCGCCTCAGCGGGCCGCGTCGAGGATCATGGCCGCGCCCTTTTCCGCGATCATGATGGTGGGGGAGTTGGTGTTGCCCGAGGTGATGGCCGGCATCACCGACGCGTCGACCACCCGCAGGCCGTCGACACCGCGGACGCGGAGGGTGCCGTCGACCACGGCCATCGGATCGCTGTCGAGGCCCATCTTCGCCGTGCCCACCGGATGGAAGATGGTGGTGGCGACATCCCCCGCCGCCCTGATCAGCTGGTCGTCGGAGGTCAGATCCAGGCCCGGCCGGAACTCCTGCGGCGCATAGGGGGCCATCGCCGGCTGCCGCATGATCCGACGGACGATGCGGATGGATTCGGCCGCCACCCGGCGGTCCTCCTCCGTCGCCAGGTAGTTCGGGGCGATCACCGGAGGGGCTGCGGGGTCGGGGGAGCGGGCATGGACCGAGCCGCGGCTGGTCGGCCGCAGGTTGCAGACGCTGGTGGTGATGGCAGGGAACGGGTGCATGGCGTCGCCGAACTTGTCGAGCGACAGCGGCTGGATGTGCATCTGCAGGTTGGGCGTCGCATGGCGGTCCGAGGAGCGGGTGAAGGCGCCCAGCTGCGACGGCGCCATGGTCATCGCCCCGCGCCGCAGCAGCGCGTATTCGGCGCCCATCAACCCGCGCCGCAGCAGCGACCGGTACTGCATGTTCA
>NZ_JBCNNF010000001.1:0-50223 GCF_039594555.1 Inquilinus sp. | reverse complement strand
CTGCAGAACGTCACCGTCAACGACTACCGCCAGACCCTGATCGGCCTGATCCTGGACCAGGAGAAGATCCTGATGCTGATCCAGCCGAACCTGCCCTTCGCCGCCGAGGCGCTGGAGCAGCCGGAGATCCTGTCGGAGCCGAGCTCGCCGAAGAAGGCCCGCATCCTTGCCTTGGCCGGGCTGCTGGGCCTGCTGGCCGGCATGGTCATCGCCCACCGCCTCGACCGCAGCCGCCGTCGCCGGGGCTGAGGCCGGATCACTCCGTCCCCTCGTCCTGTGCGGTGGCGAGTGGTGTAACGCGTAGCCTCTCCCGCTTACGGGAGAGGCTACGCGAAAGGAGACCTGCGATCGTTCGGCTTAGGCGATCTTGCTGACCAGAGGGCGGGGTTCGGCGGCGAAGGTCCGCCGCACCAGGTCGCGCAGCCCCTCCTCCAGCGACCATTTCGGGGCCCAGCCGAGGGCCGCGCGGATCTTGGTGGTGTCGGCCGACAGCGACGGCCGGTCGAACTTGCGGAACTGCTTCTGGTCCTCGACCACCGGCCGCGGGTCGCCGACCAGTCGGCGGATGGTCTCGACCACGTCGCGCACCGGCGTCGGCACCGAGGAGGCGACGTTGAACACCTCGTACCGCCCGGTGTCCTGGAACAGCGCGGCGATGGCGGCGTCGGCGATGTCGGAGACGTGGATGAAGTCGCGAGTGGCGCCCATATAGCCCATCCGGATCTCCGGCTGCGACCGGTCGCTCATCCGCTTCAGCGCGTCGGGAATCAGATGCGGGTTGGTCTCGCCCGGCCCGAAGGCGTTGGCGAAGCGCAGCGCCACGCCGGACAGCCGGTCATTGGTGCGGGTGGCATAGGCCAGCAGGTCCTCGCCCAGCAGCTTGGACAGGCCATAGGCGTTGACCGGGGCGGCCTGGTCGCTCTCGCGATGCACCCGGTCGACCGGGGCGTAGACATCCATGGTCGAGGCGAACACGACCTTGCGCGCCGGCGTCCGCTCCAGCGCCCGCAGCACCAGCTCGGTGCCCCGGACATTGGTGGCGAAGGTCTCGTCCGGATGGCTCATGCAATAGGGAATGAAATGGATGGCGGCGAAATGGATGGCGCCGTCCGGCTGGAATTCCTCGACCACGTCGAGGAGCTCGGGGCTGCTGCAGGTGCCGAGGTTCAGGCGCTTGAACACCGCCTCCTCGGGCAGCGAGCTCTCTCGGCCGAAGGAGAGGTTGTCGATGGCCAGGATCTCGTGGCCGTCCCGGGCCAGGCGGCGGGTGATTTGGCTGCCGATGAACCCGGCAGCGCCCGTGATCAAAATGCGCATGAATCCTGAACCTTCATCTTCGAAATTCCAGTCACGGCCCGGCTCTCAATCTCCTGGGCCAGCGCCTGCCAGTCCAGCTCGTCGGCCCGGTCCAGGCCACGGCGTGACAGCTCCTCCCACCGGTCGGCCGCGGCGACCAGCCCGCCGGTGAAGGCCTCCAGCTCCGGCTCAGTCACCACGCCACAGCCATAATGGTCGATGACGTCGCTGGTGCCGTTCTCGAGGAAGCGGGCGGTCACGGTCGGCAGGCCGCTCGCCATCGCCTCGGCAACGATGCGGGGAAAGCCCTCGCGCCGGCTCGAGATCGCCAGCAGCCGGGCGCCGCCCAGCAATTCGATCTTCTGCTGCTCGCTGACCGGCCCCAGGATCCGGATCTGGTCCGCGGCGGGCGAGGCGGCGGCGTGGGCGCGCAGCGCCGGCAGCTCCGGCCCGTCGCCGGCGATCACCAGCTGGTCGTCGCCCAACGGACCCAGGCGGTTGTGGCCGGTGGCCTTCAGCCGGGCGAAAGCATCGACCAGGAAGGTCAGGTTCTTGTGGGCGGTGATGCGGCCGAGATAGAGGATGTCGCGGCGCTCGGCCGCCGGCAGGCTGCGATAGGCGGACCGGCGGATGCCGCTCGGCAGGTAGAAGACCGGCCGGCCGGAGGCGGCGCCGATCCGGTCGCACACCGCCGGGCCGACGCCCATGTTCTGCCCGCTCAGCCGCGGCAGCATCCGCTGCATCACGCGGTAGAAGCCGGCGTCCCGCACCTCGCACCAGTCGAGAATCGCACGCTGCCGGGCGCTGCGCGGCGCGAAGGCGATATGGGCCAGGGGCCATTGGTTGTACAGACCGAGGTCGAAGCTGCGGGCCTTGAGCACACCTCGCACCCAGGTTGCATACTTCAGTATGGTAATCGGATTCCGAGGCAGCAGGCGGGACTGCGGCCTCTGATAGTGCTCATCCACCGGATAGCGATTGACCTCAATACCACCCAGGGATTCGCGCTTCGGCAAATCTCTCTTGTGTGCGATGCAATATACCGAGACATTGTGACCGCGGTCTCGAAACACTTGCGCCAGTTCGGCAAAGCGAATCTCCTGGCCGCCAATGCTCGGAGGATACAATTCGGTAAAAATTCCGATGTTCATGCGGCCTCACCAACGGGATCGCACAATATATTATGCGCCAATGTTCTTGGCTCGATAGCGAAAATTAGATAGCACGCGGGAGAGTGGCGGCAAAAACAAAATTCCGCCGAAAAGGCCGGGTCAGGAGGGTTCCGGCGCCGCCTCGGATCGGCGTGGCCATGCGTCCAGCCACAGTTGCTCGGCCAGAGCCTCGCGGAAATTATGTTGCGGGACATAGCCGATGGCCCGCCGCGCGGCGTCGATGGCGGTGACGCGGTCGATCGTGGCCGGCAGCCGCCAGCCCAGCTGCCGGTAGGCGCCCTCGACGAAGGGGTGGCGGCGGCGCAGCACCGGCCGGGCATCGCGGCGCAGCTCGGCGCAGTCCTCCGGCGCGAACGGGCTGGCGGCGGCGATGTTCAGCACCGCGGTGCCGCCGCCCGGCCGTTCCGCCGCCAGAATATGGGCGGCGGCGACGTCGCGCGGGTCGACGCCGCGATACAGCCGGTCGTTCACCGTCTCGTTCGGCGGCGCCGGGAAGAACCGGCCGCAGCGCAGGATCAGGCAGCCCTCGGGGAACGACCCGGCGGCGGCCAGCACCAGCGCCTCGGCGTCGCGCTTGCTCTCCTCATAGGCCGTCTCCGGCGTCGGCGGCAGCGCCTCGGTCACCCAGACCGCGGCCTCGGCGCCGTGGATCGCGCCGCCATACAGCGCAGTGGTGCTGGGCAGCACCAACCGCGGCACCCCGGCGTCGCGCGCCGCGGCGATCACCGCCTCGGTGCCGCCGACATTGATCCGCCGGATCTCCCCGGTCAGGGCCGGGGCGCCAGGCCCGCCGTTCAACCCCGCCGTGTGGATCACGGCGCGGGCGCCGCGGAAGGCCCGGCGCAGCATCACCCCGTCCAGGATGTCGGCGCGGTGGGTCACGGTCGGCGCCTCGGCCCGGTCGACCCCGGCCACTGGGCCCCCTCCTGCCATCGACCCGCAGAGCAGCGAGGTGACGATGCGGGAGCCGAGATAGCCGGCGGCGCCGGTGACGACGATCATCCCGGCTTGGCCGCCGTCACGATGTAGTTCACCGCCAGATGCTGCGGCGCCAGCCGCCAGCCGCCGCCGCGCAGGTCGGGCACCATGCCGGCGATGTCGCCGACCTCGAGGCCGGCGCGGCGCAGCGCCGCGGCCAGCTCGTGCGGCTTCAGGAACTTGCGCCACTCATGCGTGCCGCGCGGGATGATGCGCAGCAGGTGCTCGGCGCCGAGGATGGCGACGGCCCAGCTGCGGCGGGTGCGGTTCAGGGTCGACATCACCAGCGTGCCGCCCGGCCGCAGCAGCGCCGCCAGCGCGGCGCAGAAGGCGTCGACATCGGCGACATGCTCGACGATCTCCAGCGCCAGCACCGCGTCGAAGCGGGCGCCGGATGCGGCGAGGTCCTCGGCGCTGCTGCAGCGATAGTCGATGGCCAAGCCGGATTCGGCGGCATGGGCGCGGGCGACGCCGACCGCCTCGGCCCCGGCATCGACGCCGGTGACCGCGGCGCCCAGCCGGGCCATCGGCTCGGACAGCAGGCCGCCGCCGCAGCCGATGTCGAGGACGGAGAGGCCGGCCAGCGGCTTCGGCGCCAGCGGGTCGCGGCCCAGCCGGGCGCAGATCCGGTCCCGGATATAGCCGATGCGCAGCGGATTCATGCGATGCAGCGGCCGGAACTTGCCGTCCGGGTCCCACCAGTCCGCCGCCATCGATTCGAAGCGGGCGATCTCGGCGGAATCGATTGTCGCCGCCGGGCTTTGCGCCATGAAGAACAGTCCTCGTGTTTCGGTTGCGCCAAACCTTGGCGTCGTGAGAGCGACGCAGCACAGGGGACGTTGCGTCGCTCTCGGCGACGCAGTATGGGTAGCGGGCCTCACGGCCGCAATGCCGGCATTCCGGCCCGCGGCGCTCCTGTCACTTCAAACCCGCGGCGGCCGATGGCGCGCATTGTTCAGAAGTTTGGCGGCACGTCGGTCGCCGATGTCGAGCGGATCAAGAACGTCGCCCGTCGGGTGCAGGCGGAGGTCGCGCGCGGCAACCAGGTCTCGGTCGTGGTGTCGGCGATGTCCGGCGTCACCAACCAGCTGGTGAAGTACTGCAACGACATCGCGCCGCTGCATGATCCGCGCGAATACGATGCGGTGGTCGCCTCGGGCGAGCAGGTCACCTCCGGCCTGCTGGCGCTGGCGCTGCAGGAGATCGGGCTGCCCGCCCGATCGTTCCAGGGCTGGCAGGTGGCGGTGCACACCGACGGCGCGCACGCCAAGGCCCGCATCCTCGGCATCGACGCGCAGAAGCTCGAGGACTCGATGGCCCGTGGCGAGGTCGCGGTGATCGCCGGCTTCCAGGGCGTCTCCGATGCCGGCCGCATCACCACGCTGGGCCGCGGCGGGTCCGACACCTCGGCGGTGGCGCTGGCCGCCGCGCTGAAGGCGGACCGCTGCGACATCTACACCGATGTCGACGGCGTCTACACCTGCGATCCGCGGATCGTGCGCAAGGCGCGCAAGCTCGATAAGATCACTTACGAAGAGATGCTGGAGATGGCGTCGCTCGGCGCCAAGGTGCTGCAGACCCGCTCGGTCGAGATGGCGATGAACCATCGGGTGCGGGTGCAGGTGCTGTCCAGCTTCGAGGATGTGCCAGGGACCCTGGTGGTGGACGAGGACGAGATCGTGGAGAAAGAGGTCGTCAGCGGGATCGCGTACAGCCGGGACGAGGCGAAGATCACCGTGGTGCGCGTGCCGGACCGGCCGGGCGTGGCCGCGTCGATCTTCGGGCCGCTGACCGACGCGAACATCAATGTCGACATGATCGTCCAGAACATCTCCGAGGACGGCCAGGCGACGGACCTGACCTTTACCGTCGGCAAGGCGGACCTGGAGCGCGCGGTCAAGGTGCTGTCCCAGCACAAGGAGACGCTGGGCTACAGCCACCTGATCCCGGACGAGAACGTGGTCAAGATCTCGGTGATCGGCGTCGGCATGCGCAGCCATGCCGGCGTCGCCCAGCGCATGTTCAAGGCGCTGGCCGAGAACGGCATCAACATCCAGGTGATCTCGACCTCGGAGATCAAGATCAGCGTCCTGGTGGCCGAGCAGTATACCGAGCTGGCGGTCCGGGCCCTGCACACCGCCTACGGCCTGGACAAGGCCTGATGGAGCGGGCCTGATGACCCGGCCGGCGGGCGGGCCCGCCCCGGGCATCGGGCCGTCGCGTCGCCTCCTCGCCCGCCTGCGCGACGTCATGGCGGGGTCGGGCACGGCGCAGTCGCGCCTCGACAAGATCGTCACCCTGATCGCGGCCGAGATGGTGGCCGAGGTCTGCTCCTGTTACGTCTCCCGCCCGGGCGACGTGCTGGAGCTGTTCGCCACCATCGGCCTGAACCCGGACGCGGTGCACCGCACCCGCCTGCGGGTCGGCGAGGGCCTGGTCGGCGAGGTCGCGGCGACGGCGCGGCCGCTGGCCATCGCCAACGCGCCCCAGCATCCGAAATTCGCCTACCGGCCGGAGACGGGCGAGGACCCATACGAATCCTGGATGGGCGTGCCGATCCTGCGCGGCGGCAAGGTGCGCGGCGTGCTGATCATCCAGAACCAGATGAAGCGCAGCTACTCCGAGGACGAGGTCGAGACGCTCGAGACCATCGCCATGGTGGTGGCCGAGCTGATCGTCGGTGGCGAGATCGCCCGGCCGGGTGAGGTGGCGAGCCCGACGGCGGTGTCGCTGCCGGCCCGGCTGCACGGCATCGCCCTCAGCGGCGGCCTGGCCCAGGGCCTGGCGGTGCTGCACCGGACCCAGATCACCGTGCGCCAGATGGTGGCCGACGACCCGGCGGTGGAGGCGGAGCGGTTCCGCCAGGCGGTCGAGCACATGCACCGTTCGATCGACGACTTGGTGGCCGACCACCGCGCCGGCGGCATCGGCGAGGGCGGCGAGATCCTCGAGACCTACCGCATGTTCGCCGAGGATCGCGGCTGGCTCAGCCGGATCCACGAGGCGATCGACACCGGCCTGTCGGCCGAGGCGGCGGTGCAGCGCGTGCAGAACGACATGGCGGCGCGCATGGCCCGGGTCACCGACCCCTATCTGCGCGAGCGCCTGGTCGATTTCGACGACCTCGCCAACCGCCTGCTGCTGCACCTGGCCGGCCGCACCTCGGCCGCGGCGCTGGGCACGCTGCCGGACGACATGGTGCTGATCGCCCGCGCCATCGGCCCGGCCGAGCTGCTCGACTACGACCGGCGAAAGCTGCGCGGCCTGGTGCTGGAGGAGGGATCGGCGACCAGCCATGTCGCGATCATCGCCCGGGCGCTGGACATCCCGGTGGTCGGCCGCTGCGTCGAGGCGATGCGGCTGATCGAGCCGCTGGACCCGATCGTGGTCGACGGCGATCACGGCAACGTCTTCGTCCGCCCGTCCGAGGACGTGATCGAGACCATCACCAAGGCGATCCAGGTCCAGGCCGGGCAGCGCAAGCTGTATGCCGAGGAGGCGCGGCTGCCGGCCGTGACGCGCGACGGCACCTCCGTCTCGCTGATGCTGAATGCCGGCCTGCTGTCCGACATGCCGCATCTCGACGCGGTCGGCGCCGACGGCATCGGCCTCTACCGCACCGAGATCCCGTTCATGGTGCGGTCGGAATATCCCAGCGTCGCCACCCAGACCGACCTCTATTCCCGGGTGATCGACCTGGCCGAGGGCCGGCCGGTGGTGTTCCGCACCCTCGATGTCGGCGGGGACAAGCGGCTGCCCTATTTCGCCGAGATCGACGAGGACAACCCGGCGCTGGGCTGGCGCGCCGTGCGCATCGGCCTCGACCGGCCGGCGATGCTGCGGCAGCAGCTGCGGGCGCTGATCCAGGGCGCCGCCGGGCGGCCCTTCGGGGTGATGTTCCCGATGGTGTCCGAGGTGACCGAGCTGGATGCCGCCCGCGACCTGTTCGACCGCGAGGTAGCGCGCGCCGCGGCCCAGGGGATGCCGGTGTCGGGCGAGATCCGCGTCGGCGTGATGCTCGAGGTGCCGTCGCTGCTCTGGCAGCTCGACCAGGTGCTGCGCACCGCCGATTTCGTCGCCGTCGGCTCGAACGACCTGATGCAGTATCTCTACGCCGCCGACCGCACCAACACCCGGGTGGCGCAGCGCTACGACACGCTGTCGCCCGGCCTGATCGGCGCCCTGGCCGAGGCGGTGGCCCGCTGCGACTCCGCCGGCCGGCGCATCAGCCTGTGCGGCGAGATGGCGTCGCGGCCGATCGAGGCGATGACCCTGCTGGGGCTGGGATTCCGCACCCTGTCGATGCCGGCGACGTCGATCGGCGCGGTCAGGACTATGGTCCGCAGCCTGGATCTCGGCGATTTCTCGCGCTGGTTGTCACAGATCCGGGCCAATGCTCGCGGCTCGCTGCGCCCCGCCATCCGCGCCTATGCCCGTGATCATGACATTGCAATATAGTGGGTTCAAACTCGGATTCGTTTTGCTGTGCCGCCGGAATCGTCATAAATAAAGACAGTCGTCTCGGTCGTGGGGGAGTGGGCCTCGACATCATGACAGGGCGGCGTGCCGGCTTTCATCTGTAACACCTCGGTCAGCACAAAGCGGCTCGAACGACATGGCCCAGAGCAATCGCAAACACCTTGCCGTGGTGCATGAGACCGCGGACTCCCCGGACAACCCTCACGATGCGGGGGCGGCGGAAGCTGTGATCGACATGAACGCCCCCGTCGGCCGCATCCTCGCCCAGGCGCGGGAGATCGCCGGCTACAGCCTGTACGACGTGGCCGCCACGCTGCGGATCCGCCACGGCCTGTTGCAGGCGATCGAGGAGGGGCGCCACCAGGACCTGCCCGGTCCGGTCTACGCCATCGGCTTCGTCCGCACCTATGCCGAATTCCTCGGCTTCGACGGTGACCAGGTGGTGGCGCGGTTCAAGCGCGAATCCACCGCGGTCGAGAAGAAGCCCGATCTGATCTTCCCGGCGCCGGTGCCGGAAGGCAGCCGCGTTCCGGGCGGCGCGATCCTGATGATCGCAGTCCTGATCGGCGGCCTGGCCTATGCCGGCTGGTACTATCTCTCCTCGGCCAATCGCGACATGGCGAACGAGATCGCGGGCCTGCCCGCGCGCTTCGCCGCCCTGCTCGACGGCAACGCCCAGCCGGATGCGACGCCGGGTCCGGTGGTGCAGCCGGCCGCCCCGAACAGCGGCCCCAGCCTGCAGGCCGCGGCCCCGCCGGCCGAGCCCGGGCCGGGCGAGCGCATGACCCCCGGCCCGAACGTGCCGGGCCCGACCGCCCCGGCCGGCACCCCGGCCCTGCCGTCGCTGGTGCCCCCGGCCGCGCCGTCGCAGATGGCGACGGTGCCGCCCGCCGCCCCGGCCGGCACCGCGCCCCAGGTCGCGGCGGCGCCCCAGGCGGCCCAGCCCGCCCCGGCGCCGGCCGCCCAGACGCAGCTCCCGGCCGTTGCGGCGCTGGACCGCCCGCTCGGCGCCGCCCTGGCCAGCGAGCCGCCGGCCGCGCCTGTGCCCGGCCCCAATGACAGCCGCATCACGCTGCGCGCCAGCGCCGACAGTTGGGTCCAGATCCGCGACCGTCAGGGCGGCCTGGTGATGACCCGGGTGATGGGCGCAGGCGAGACCTATGCCGTGCTGCCGCAGGACGGCCAGCGCCTGACCACCGGCAATGCCGGCGGACTGCAGGTCGAGGTCGACGGCCAGCCGGTGGCGTCGCTCGGCGGCCCCGGCCAGGTGGTGCGCAACATCCAGCTCGACCCGCAGAAGCTGCGCGACCGGGCGTCGGTGAACTGAGACGGGCGCTGAGGGGACGCCGTCGCACATGGTCGCAATGCCGCCTCCCGGATTGCGGGATCGGCGCGAAAGGGCCATGGTGTCGCGCAACGAACGCCGCATCACCTAAGGTTCCGTCATGAGCGCCGCTGTCCGCGCCTATCGCCAGATCCAACGCCGGAAGTCCCGCCTGATCCATGTCGGCAAGGTTCCGGTGGGCGGCGATTCGCCGATCACCGTGCAGTCGATGACCAACACCCGGACCACGGACATCCAGGCGACGATCGACCAGATCCGGCAGCTCGAGATCGCCGGGGCCGACATCGTCCGCGTGTCCTGCCCGGACGAGGAGTCGAGCGCGGCGCTGAAGCACATCGTGCCGGAAGTGACCGTGCCGATCGTCGCGGACATCCATTTCCACTACAAGCGCGGCATCGAGGCGGCCCAGAACGGCGCCGCCTGCCTGCGCATCAACCCCGGCAACATCGGCTCGAAGGAGCGGGTGGCCGAGGTGGTGAAGGCGGCGAAGGACCACAACTGCTCGATGCGGATCGGCGTCAATGCCGGGTCGCTGGAGCGCGAGCTGCTGGAGAAGTACGGCGAGCCCTGCCCGGAGGCGATGGTCGAGTCGGCGCTCAACCACATCCGCATCCTCGAGGACCACGACTTCTTCAACTTCAAGATCTCGTGCAAGGCGTCGGACGTGTTCCTGGCCGTGGCGGCCTATCAGGCGCTGGCCGAGGCCTGCGACTACCCGCTGCATATCGGCGTCACCGAGGCCGGCGGCCTGCGCACCGGCACGGTGAAGTCGTCGATCGGCCTCGGCATGCTGCTGTGGTCCGGCATCGGCGACACCATCCGCGTCTCCCTCTCCGCCGATCCGGTGGAGGAGGTGAAGGTCGGCTTCGACATGCTGAAGTCGCTCGGCCTGCGCCATCGCGGCGTCAACATCATCTCCTGCCCGTCCTGCGCCCGGCAGCAGTTCGACGTGATCAAGACTGTCGAGGTGCTGGAGCAGCGCCTGGCCCACATCACCACGCCGATGACTGTCTCGGTGATCGGCTGCGTGGTCAACGGCCCGGGCGAGGCGACGATGACCGATATCGGCTTCACCGGCGGCGGCAAGGGCACGCATCAGGTCTACATCAACGGCCTGCCGAATCACCGGCTGAAGGATGAGGGCATCGTCGACCATCTGGTGTCGCTGGTCGAGGACAAGGCCAAGCAGATCGAGGCCGATCGCGCCGCCGCCGAGGCGGCTGCGGCCCAGGCGGCTGAATGAGCCGCCTGCACGGCCGCTAGCGGGCCCGTCGACTGTTGACCGACCGGCCCCGTTCCCCTGATTTGAGCCTTCCGTGCAACTCGACGAAAATCTGAACCGCGTCCTGTCCCGCGTGGCCGAGCTGCGCGACGGCATGGGCTCCGGCAAGCTGTCGCCGGACCAGTTCACCGCCTATTCCAAGGAATATTCCGAGCTCGAGCCGATCGCCGAGGAGATCGCGGCGCTGCACAAGGGCCGGGCCGAGCTGGCCCAGCTCGAGGCCATGGCCGCGGCTGAGACCGACCCGGAGATGAAGGCCCTGGCGCAGGAGGAGCTGTTCGCCCTGCGCGACAGCCTGCCGGCGCTGGAGCGGCGAGTGCAGGTGCTGCTGCTGCCGAAGGACGAGGCCGATGACCGCAACGCCATCCTCGAGGTCCGCGCCGGCACCGGCGGCGACGAGGCGGCGCTGTTCGCCGCCGACCTGTTCCGGATGTATCAGCGCTACGCCGCCATCCGCGGCTGGCGCTTCGAGGTGATGGACATCGCCGACACGCCGCTGGGCGGCTACAAGGAGGCGTCGGCCGAGATCAGCGGCCGCGGCGTCTTCGCCCGGCTGAAGTTCGAGAGCGGCGCCCACCGCGTCCAGCGGGTGCCGGAGACCGAGGCCCAGGGCCGCATCCACACCTCCGCCGCCACCGTGGCGGTGCTGCCGGAGGCGGAGGAGGTCGACGTCCAGATCGACGACAAGGACCTGCGGGTCGACGTGTTCCGGGCCCAGGGCGCCGGCGGCCAGCACGTCAACAAGACCGAAAGCGCGGTGCGCATCACCCATCTGCCGACCGGCATCGTGGTGGTGATGCAGGACGAGAAATCGCAGCACAAGAACCGCGCCAAGGCGATGAAGATCCTGCGCGCCCGGCTGTACGAGGCGGAGCGCGCGGCCAAGGACGCGGTGCGGGCCGCCGACCGCAAAAGCCAGGTCGGCTCCGGCGACCGGTCGGAGCGGATCCGCACCTACAACTTCCCGCAGGGCCGGGTGACCGACCATCGCATCAACCTGACCCTCTACAAGATCGAGCGGGTGATGGCGGGCGAGGCGCTGGACGAGCTGATCGAGGCGCTGATCGCCGAGGACGAGGCCGCCCGCCTCGCCGCCCTCGCCGACCAGCCGTGATTCCCGCCCGCCTCGCTCTGCCGGCACGTGCATCGCATGGCCGTCAGATCGCGTGGCCTCTCCCGCTTGCGGGAGAGGTCGGAGGCGCGAAGCGACTCCGGGTGAGGGCCAGCCGGCCTCGGGCCCGGAATGATCGCGTCAGGATGGGGCTGGGCGCACGCTCTCTTCCGGCGAGTTCTGCGAGGGTGGCGGCATCGCTTGGCCCTCACCCGGTCGCCCTGCGGACGCCCGACCTCTCCCGCAAGCGGGAGAGGCAACGCGTTCTCTCGTTCGAGATCTCTCTTCGCTGCGGGATGGTCGGGCAGTGACCCCCCGCCCTCCCAAACTCGCCGAAGCCCTGCGCGACGGCACCGCCCGGCTGGCCGCGTCCGGGATCGACGGTGCCGCCTCCGATGCCCGCATCCTGCTGATGCACGCGCTCGGCATCGACCGCACCGGTCTCCTGTCCCGCGCCGGCGAGGCGATGCCGGCGGAGGCCGTGGCGCGTTACGCCGGATACCTCGACCGCCGCGCCGCGCATGAGCCGGTGTCGCGCATCCTCGGCCGTCGCGAGTTCTGGAGCCTCGATTTCGCCCTCGGCCCGGCGACGCTCGACCCACGGCCGGACAGCGAGACCCTGGTCGAGGCGGCGCTGGCCGCCATGCCCGCGGACCGGCCCCTGCGCGTGCTCGATCTCGGCACCGGCACCGGCTGCCTGCTGCTGGCCGTGCTGCACGACCGGCCGGCGGCCTTCGGCATCGGCGTCGACCGCAGCGAGGACGCGGCGCGGGTGGCGCGCGACAACGCCCGGGCGCTTGGACTCTCCGGCCGCGCCGCCTTCGCCGTCGGCGACTGGGCCACGGCGCTGTCCGGCCGCTTCGACCTGGTCCTGTCCAACCCGCCCTATATCCCGGATTCCGACATCGCGGCGCTGGAGCCAGAGGTGCGCGAGCACGACCCACGCCTAGCCCTGTCCGGCGGTGCCGACGGGCTCGACGCTTATCGCGCCCTGACGGCGGCGCTGCCGGCCCTGCTGGCGCCGGGCGGCACTGCGGTGGTCGAGCTCGGCATCGGCCAGGCAGCGGATGTGTCGGCACTCTTCCGTGGCGCCGGCCTTGACATCGTCGGCACGCCGCACGATCTGGCAGGCATAGCGCGTTGCGTGATCGCGACGTCGCGGTAAAAAAAGCATTGGCCCGACGCCTGATTGCCGTTAGGGTCCCCTTATTCCGTCATTTCCGGGCTTGACCGCTTGAGGCGGCCGCCATTCCGGCGCTGGAAGCGACGATGACGCTGGGCCCGGCCGCATCAGGCGGCGGCGAGGGACGGCAGCGCGGAAACAGCGATCTGCAGAAGCAAGGCTGATGAGACCAGGACCGAATTCGCGGCGTGCGCGCGGCAGGAACGGCGGTGGTGGAGGCGGCGGCGGTGGCGGCGGCCAGCAGCGCCGGCCGAACGCACTGCCCAACCGCAACCAGACCATCGACAGCAACGGGCCGGATATCCGCATCCGCGGCAACGTCTTCCAGGTCTACGACAAGTATATGGGGCTGGCGCGCGACGCCCAGGCGTCGGGCGACCGCGTCATGGCCGAGAACTACCAGCAGCATGCGGAGCATTACGTCCGCATCATCAACGCCATGAACGAGGCCTATGGCGGCCAGCCGCACCAGCCGCAGGGCGGCCAGGACAGCAGCCGCGAGCAGCCGGGCGTCGATGCCGACTACGATCCGCTGACCAGCCCGCCGCCGCAGCGCCGCGAATTCGACCAGCGCAACGATGGCGGCGACCGCCAGCAGCGCCGGGACTTCGAGCCGCGCGAGGGCGGCGACCGGCCGCAGCGGCGTGAATACGACCAGCGCGAAGGCGGCGATCGCGGTGACCGCGGCGATCGCCCGCAGCGCCGGGAGTTCGAGGGCCGGGGCGAGGGCGGCGACCGCCAGAACCAGGGCTTCCGCGACCGCGACCAGGGCTACCGCGACAACCGCCCGCCGCGTGACCAGAACTTCCGCGACCAGAATCGCGATCAGGGCCAGCGCGACCGCTTCGGCGGCCAGCCGCGCGACAACCGCCAGGATTATCGCGGCGACCGGCCGCAGCCAGCGGTGGAGCTGAACGCGCCGCAGCCGCACATCCCCAGCCCGCTCGATCCGGCGCCGGTCGACATGGCCGCGTCCTCGGCCAGCTTCGGCGCCGATCCGCGCGACCAGGAGGACAGCGGCATCGACACCGAGCTGGCGCTGCCGGCCTCGATCATCGCCCGGCCGCGCCGGGGCCGTCCGCCGCGCGCGGCCGCTCCCGCGGTCGAGGCGGCGTCATCGGAGCAGCCGGCGGCTCCCGCCGCTCCGGTCGAGGCGCCGGTGCCGCCGGCCGCCCAGCCCGAGGCCTCGGCCCAGCCGGGCCTGCCCGGCGTCGCGGCGGAAGAGGCTCCGGCCGCGCCGAAGCGCCGGCCCGGCCGGCCGCGCAAGGTGAAGGCAGCGGAGGACGCTCCGGCCACCGAGCCGCCGAGCGGCGAGTAACCACCCAGACTCCAGCGAAAGCCCGGCTCCGCGCCGGGCTTTCGTCGTTTCGGGGAACCGTGTCCCGACCCCTCCTGTTGCTCGGATATCTCCAGGCGATCCTCAAGGAGGACCGATCATGCGCAAGACCCTGATTTCAGCTGTTTCCGCCGTCGCCCTGCTGGCCCTGCCGGCGATGGCGCAGACGACGACCCAGCCGTCCACCACGACGACCACCCCCTCGACGACCGCGCCCGCGGCGACGACGGGCAGCACGGTCCCTGAGGGGCAGCAGCAGCTCCCCGATTCGCATATCCTCGGCTCCGACCTGATCGGCGCCAGCGTCACCAACGCCAATGGCGATTCCATCGGCAAGACCTCGGATGTCCTGGTCGACAAGGGCAGCAAGACCGTGGATGCCGTGGTCATCGATGTCGGGGGCTTCCTCGGCATCGGCTCGAAATCCGTGGCGATCCCGCTCGACAAGCTGACCATCGGCGCCCGGCCCGATGAGGGCGTGAAGACCGCCATGACCAAGGAGCAGCTGGAAGCGCTGCCCGCCTTCGAAGGCCACAAGGCCGAGACGCCCGCGGCGCCGGCCGCCGGCACGACGGGCGGGACCACGGGCACCACCAGCACCGGTACGGGCAACTGACATATGCCCGACTGAGTCGTCGCCGGCAGGGGCGACGAAAGAGCCACCCCGTCGGCCCGGGAGCGATCCCGGCCGGCGGGGTGGTCTCGTTTTGGGCACTGACGCGGAGACTTGGCGCCATGTCTCCGCCGTCATTGTGAGGAGGCGAAGCCGACGAAGCAATCCAGGGGCCGGTTCGCGCTGGCCCCTGGATTGCTTCGCTGCGCTCGCAATGACGATGTTGGAATTCTGGAGCGGCTCTCAGCGCACCTTGAACAGCGGCACCAGCGGCTCGCAGCGCAGCTCGGCGCGGACGCGCTTCTGGCCGATCGCGGCCGAGAGCAGGGCGAAGACCTCGTCATAGATGGTCAGCACCCGGTCGACATCGGCCTGGCTGTGGGCATAGCTCATATTGTGGCTGCCCAGCGAGAGCAGGCCGCGGGCGAAGATCTCCTGCAGCCACAGCGTCTTGATCTCGAAGGCGCTGGTGTCCGGCTGGTCCTTGATCAGCAGGAAGGTCCAGGACGGATGGCCGGACAGGGACAGCACCTCGCCCAGCCGGTGCCGCTCGACCAGCGCCGCGGTGCCGTCACGCAGCGCCGTGCCCAGCGAGGCCATGTGCCGGGTCACCGGCTCGCGCACGACCTTGTCCAGCGTCGCCCGGGCCGCGGCCAGCGACAGCGTCTCGCCGCCCATGGTGAAGGAGAAGAAGATCTCCTCCATCTCCATCATCAGCTCGCGCCGGCCGCACACCGCCGACAGCGGATAGCCGTTGGCGATGCCCTTGCCCAGCGTGGTCAGGTCGGGGGTGACGCCGAACAGCTCCTGCGCCCCGCCATTGGCGACGCGGAAGCCGGTGATGGTCTCGTCGAACACCAGCACCGCGCCGTGCTTCGTCGCCCGCTCGCGCACGCCTTCGAGATACCCCTCGGCCGGGTAGGCGACGTTCATCGGCTCCATGACGATCGCGGCCACCTGGCCGGCATGCTCGTCCAGCAGCCGGTCCAGCGCCGCCAGGTCGTTGTAGGGGAAGCTGTGGGTCAGGGCCCGGGTCCATTCCGGCACGCCGCGGTTGCGGGCGGTGGCGCCGATATACCAGTCCTGCCAGCCGTGATAGCCGCTGACCAGCACATGGTCGCGGCCGGTATAGGCGCGGGCGACGCGGACCGCGCCGGCGGTGGCGTCCGACCCGTTCTTGCCGAAGCGCACCATCTCGGCCGACGGCACGATCGCCACCAGCCGCTCCGCCACCTCGGCCTCCAGCGGGCTCGACAGGCTGAAGATGGTGCCGTGATCGACCTGCGCCTTGACCGCGGCGGTGACGTCCGGATCGTTGTAGCCCAGCGTCACCGAGGCCAGGCTGTTGATGAAGTCGATGTATTCGTTGCCGTCGACGTCCCACAGCTTGCTGCCCTGGCCGCGGGCGGCGAAATAGGGCGACACGCCGAGCGGATATTGCGTGATGCTCTTGCTGAAGGTCTGGGCGCCCAGCGGAATGGTCTGCCGGGCCCGGTCGAGCATCGCCTCGGATGCCGCATAGCGTTCTGACACTTTGATCCTCACGACTTGGTCAGGGCGGCGTCCTGGGCGAGCGAGCGCTCCAGGCCCTCGTTCCGCCGGTGGACGCGGTTGAGCGCGGCGATCTCCGGATGCGCCGCCAGGAACTGCACGATGTCGTCGGTGCCGAAGGCCGGGTTGGCCGGGTACAGCCCGGCATAGACCGCCCGCACCAGGGCCAGGTCCTCCGGCGTGTCGACGGTCCAGCGCTGGTCCGACAGGTCGGCGTCGCCGACCAGGCTGCCCAGGCGGAACCGCTCCGGCCGGGTATAGATGAAGCGGGTGACGTGCTCGCGCTCCGACGGCAGCGTCGCCTCGCGCCACGCTGCCTCCAGCACCTCCGCGCGCATCACCTCGGCGTCCAGCCCGTCGGGCCAGCGCGGCGTCAGCGTGTTGCAGGAATAGTCGTAGCCGCCGTCGAGATGCAGCCCGATCAGCCGGTCGATCACCGCAGGGTCGGCCAGCGGGCAGTCGGCGGTCAGGCGCACGATCTGGTCGGCGCCGCTGCCCGCCGCGGCGGCGTGGAAGCGGTCCAGCACGTCATTCAGGCTGCCGCGGAAGCAGTCGACGCCGATCCGGGCGGCCAAGGATGCGAGCGCGTCGTCAGCCGGCTCGGTGCTGGTGGCCAGCACCAGCCGGTCCAGCGTCCGGCAGCGGCGCAGCCGCTCGACCTGGCGCGCCAGCATCGGCTCGCCCAGCAGGTCGGCCATCACCTTGCCGGGCAGCCGCGACGAGGACATCCGCGCCTGCAGGATCGCCAGCACCGTCATGTCCGCTCCCAATAGCTCTTGTCGTCCAGGATGAAGCGCCCCGCGGCCGCGGTCCAGCCGGCGAAGGGCTCCGCAGCCACCAGGCGGCGCAGCCCGATCTGCTCGAAGGCTATCCGCGCGACCAGCGCCGCCGCCTCCTCCCGCCAGGCGTCGGGGACGCCCTCCAGGGCGACCGCGGCCTCGCCGGCGGCGCGGTCGATGGGACCGAGACGGACGGCGCCGCGGGCATCGCCGCCCGCCTTCGGCTGCACCGCCAGCATCGCCGTCGTGCCGGACGCGGCCGGCCGCAGCGCCACGGCGGTGCCGGTCAGGATCGCGGCGGGGCGGCCGCCGGACGGCCACAGGGCGGGGTTCAGCACCAGGTCGTCGGTCGATTGAACTGGCGCCATTGGCGGCGGCGCGGCGGCGACGGCGCGCAGGATGCCGGCCAGCTCCTCCGGCCGGGTGACACCGACCAGGGCGGTGCCGATCTCCGGCCGGCCGATCACCGCGCCCAGCGCCGCGGCCAGCGGGTCGGCGGTGCCGACCGCGTCGCGCCAGCGCCCGACCAGCGCCTCGGCCGCGGGCGAGACGCGGGCGGCCTGGGCCGGCGGCGCCAGCAGCAGCCCCTGCAGGAACACCGACCGGGCGTGCAGCTCGATGCCCCGCTCGGCCAGCGCCGCCAGCAGGCCAGGGCCGATGCGGCCGTCGACCGCGTTCCAGGGCAGCTGCACCAGGTCCAGCGGATAGCGCTCCAGCACGGCGGCGAGCTGCCCGGCGCTGTAGACGGAGGCGCCGATGCGCTCGACTTCGCCGGCCCGCTGCAGCGCCGCCATCGCCGCCCACAGCGCCGGGCCGCCGGGGCGCAGCAGGTCGTTGGCGTTGTGGGTCAGCAGGCCGGCCAGCCGGTCGCGGCGCAGCTTCACCCGCGACGCGGCGTAGGCGTCGCGCACCGCCTGCCCGATCTCATCGGCGTGGCGCAGCCCGCCCAGATGCGGCGTCTTGGTGACGATGCGGAAGCGATGCGCCGCCGGCAGCACCTGGCCCAGCACCTGCTCGGCCGTGCCATAGGCCGGGGCGGTGTCCAGCACGCCGATGCCGGCCGCCGCGGCGGTCTCCAGGATCGCCGCCACATCCTCGGGCGGGCAGATGCCGCGGTCATTGGCGATGCCGTAGTCGAGCCCGAACTGGGCGGTGCCGAGACCCAGCGCCGCCGCGCCGCGCCAGGGGGTAGGGGCTGCGCTCAAGATCCGGCCAGGCGGCGTTTCGGCGCGGCGTCGGTGCCCTCATCCTCCAGGACGCGGCGCTCCAGCGCCTCGATCTCCGCCTTGTACAGCGGCAGCTCGCGGTCGAGGAAGTCGCCCAGCCGGGTGGCGAAGCCCTGGCGCGGCAGCGCGGCGACCAGCTTCAGCATGGCGTCGTTGCCGGGCCAGAGCTGCCCGCCGCGCCGGGCCTTCAGCGCCGCGTAGTCCTCATAAAGGCAGCAGATCATGACGGCGTTGCTGACCGTCTCGCGCCCCTTGACGAAGCCGCGTCGCATGATGCCGTCGGTGTAGTAGCCCAGCAGCTCCAGCCACTGGTTCCAGCGCGCCAGGCCGGGATGGGCCTGGCCGGCCCACACCCGGTCCAGCCCCATGCGCTGGAAGGCATGATCGGTCACCCGGGCCATCGCCTCCAGCTGCACCAGCTGGCGCCCCGGCAGCGGCTTGCCGACCACCAGCGAGATCTGGGCCGAGCGGGCGACCCAGTCGATCGCCGACAGCGAGATGATGCCGTAGAGCGGCCCGCCGCCCTTGCCGCAGATCAGCGCGGCGAAGCGGTCGCGCTTGCGGATCGATTCGAGGAAGCCGCGCTGGTCCTCGATATGGTTCGGATAGATGCCCTGGGCCAGCCAGCGCGTCGTCTTCGCGTCATTGAACCAGTCGGCCCAGCCATCGGTGATCGCCGCCTCGGACGGGACGCAGAGGTCGAGGGTCTCGCCCTCGATGAAGACGGAGTAGCGCTGCGTCTCATCCGCCATGCGGGCGAATCCTTCCGGGGCTCTGCGGTCGCGCGAGCGATTCTGCCCGGCGCCGGCCGGAGGTCCCTTCGCTGTGGCGCAGCACGGTGTGCAAATCGGCGATCCGCAATCGATGGTCGAAAACGCCCTATCGGCGGACAACCGGCCGGTCCTGTCAAGCGGAACCGCAGGGCCGGCGACCCTATCCCGCTATGCGCCGGCCGGCAGCAAAAAGGCGCATCCCGGGGGATGCGCCTTCCAGCGTCGCGAATGGTGGTCCGAAGGGCCGGATCAGGCCTTCTTCAGCTCGGCCTCCAGCTCCGGGATCACCTTGAACAGGTCACCGACCAGGCCGTAATCGGCGACCTGGAAGATCGGCGCCTCCTCGTCCTTGTTGATGGCGACGATGACCTTGCTGTCCTTCATGCCGGCCAGGTGCTGGATCGCGCCGGAGATGCCGACGGCGATGTACAGGTCCGGCGCCACCACCTTGCCGGTCTGGCCGACTTGGTAGTCATTCGGCACGTAGCCGGCGTCCACCGCGGCGCGGCTGGCGCCGATCGCGGCGCCGAGATGGTCGGCGATGCCCTCGAGGATCTTGAAGTTCTCGGAGGAGCCGAGGGCGCGTCCGCCGGAGATGATGATCCGGGCCGAGGTCAGCTCTGGCCGCTCGGACTTGCTCAGCTCCTGGCCGACGAAGCTCGACAGCCCGGCATCGGCCTTGGCCTCGACCGCCTCGACCGAAGCGGAGCCGCCCTCGGCCGCCGCCGCCTCGAAGGCGGTGCCGCGCACGGTGATCACCTTGATCGGGTCGGAGGATTGCACCGTGGCGATGGCGTTGCCGGCATAGATCGGCCGCTCGAAGGTGTCGGGCGAATCGACGGCGGTGATCTCGGAGATCTGCTGCACGTCGAGCAGGGCGGCGACGCGCGGCAGCAGGTTCTTGCCGGCGCTGGTCGCGGTGGCCAGCACATGGCTGTAGCCCTTGGCCAGGTCGACGACCAGCGGCGCCACGGCCTCGGCCAGCTGGTGCTCCAGCGCCGGGGCCTCGGCCAGCAGCACCTTCGCCACGCCGGCCACCTTGGCCGCGGCGTCGGCCGCCGGGCGGGCGCCGGCACCGGCGACCAGCACATGGATGTCGCCGCCGATCTTCTGCGCCGCGGTGACGGCGTGCAGCGTGGCGGGCTTCAGGGTGGCGTTGTCGTGGTCGGCAACGATCAGGATCGACATGTCTTGGTCCCCCGCCCTCAGATCACGCGCGCTTCGGTCTTCAGCTTGGCCACCAGCTCCTGCACGCTGGCGACCTTGACGCCGCCTTTGCGCTTCGGCGGCTCGGCCACCTTCAGCGTCTTCAGCCGCGGGGCCGGGTCGACGCCCAGATCGGCCGGGCTGACGGTGTCGAGCGGCTTCTTCTTCGCCTTCATGATGTTCGGCAGCGAGGCGTAGCGCGGCTCGTTCAGGCGCAGGTCGGTGGTGATGATCGCCGGCAGCTTGACCCGGATGGTCTCGAGGCCCCCGTCGACCTCGCGGGTCACCAGCGCGGCGCCGTCCTCCAGCACCAGCTTCGAGGCGAAGGTCGCCTGGCCCCAGCCCAAGAGGGCGGCCAGCGCCTGGCCGGTCTGGTTGGCGTCGTCGTCGATCGCCTGCTTGCCCAGGATCACCAGCTGCGGCTGCTCCTTGTCGACCAGCGCCTTCAGGATCTTGGCCACGGCCAGGGGCTGCAGCTCGACATCGGTCTGCACCAGGATGCCGCGGTCGGCGCCCATCGCCAGGGCGGTGCGGATCGTCTCCTGCGCCTGGGCCGGGCCGACCGACACGGCCACCACCTCGGTCGCCTTGCCGGCTTCCTTGGCGCGGATCGCCTCCTCGACCGAGATCTCGTCGAAGGGGTTCATCGACATCTTGACGTTGGCCATGTCGACGCCGGACCCGTCGGCCTTGACCCGGACCTTCACGTTGAAGTCGATCACCCGTTTCACCGGGACCAGGATCTTCATCGCCTCGCACTCCATGGGACGGCGCGCTTTTCGCGCTGCAGTATGACGCTTTTAGTGCCCAAGGGCGGGATCGGCAACCGCCCCGGGCAGATAGCGACCAGAGGCCCGGATTCCGCGGCCCGGGTCCATCCGATCCGCGACGGTTTGTGGCCCGCCGCCGACGGCGATGCGGTTAGGGCTTCGGCTGGCCGGGGTCGAATGTCGGCCCGCCCATGCAGGGCGCGACGATGTCGGAGCACTGGGCGGTGCGGAGATAGCCGCCGGAGGTGCGGTAGCGGACCTCGGTGACGCGGCCGTCGACCAGGGTGAAGGTGGCCTCGCAGTAATTCGGGTCCAGCGCGCTGGTGCCGATCTTCTGGCCGATGCCGGCATTGACCGGGCTGATGCCCATGTCGGTGCCGCCCGTGCCGCCGAAGCCGCCGACGCCCGCCGCCTCGTCCGCGGACATGCCGGCGCTCTGATAGGTCAGGTAATGGGTGTTGCCGTCGGCGCGGGTGCGCGACGGCGTGCCGGCGCAGGACAACAGCCGTGCCTCGCTCAGCCCGACCAGGTCATTCTGGGCCGTCAGCGCCTGCTGCTGCCGCGCCTCGCGCTCGGAGCAGCCGTTGAGGACGAGGAAGGCGATCCCGGCCAGGACGGCATGGCGAAGGGTCATGGGGGCAACTCCGAGAGCGAAGATCAGGTCGGGGCCACGATAGCACGGCGGACGGGAACGCAACCCGCTTCGTGGCCGGTCAGAGCTGTTTGCCGATCCGTTCCGCCATCTGCTGGGGCGACAGCTGCGGCGGCAGCACGTCCAGCACCTGCCAGTCCGGCCCCATCAGATAGGTGAAGGCGGTGTGGTCCATGGAGTAGGAGCCGTCCGGCTGCGGCGCCTTCTTGTAGTAGACGCGGAAGGCCTTGGCCGCCGCCGCGATCTGCTCGGCCGATCCGGTCAGCCCGACCATGCCGGGATAGAAGGCCTGGGCGTATTGGCCCACCACCTCGGGCGTGTCGCGCTCCGGGTCCACGGTGATGAACACGGGCACCACGCCTTCGGCCTTCACGCCCAGCGTGTCCAGCGCCGCCGCCATGGTCGACAGCTCGGTCGGGCAGACATCCGGGCAGTTGGTGAAGCCGAAGAAGATCAGCGCGTCCTTGCCGGCGAAGTCCTTCTCGGTCACCGGCTTGCCGGCCTGGTCGACCAGCGCGATCGGCCCGCCGACCGACCCGAACTGGCCGACGACGCCGCGGCCGCCGGGGGGGCCGAGCCAGAAGGCCACGGCCGCCGCGATGGCGATGGCCGGCACCGCCAGCGCCAGGGACCGCAGGATCCGCTTCCTCCACATCTCGACCGGCCTTCTCGCGTGAGTCATGGTCAGCCGTCATAGGCGCTGCGGCTTCCGGACGGAAGCGCGCGCGGCGTCGCAGAACGGACGGATGGTATCATGGCGGAGAAGGCGCGGCCCGGCGCGGCCGGCGGCGATACGGATGCCGAGAGCGGCTCGGTCGGCGACGACAATCGCGGCCGGGCCCTGGTGGCGCTGGAGATCATGCGCCGCCGCGGCCTGATCGATCCGGCGACCTACGAGGCGCGGCGGAAGGAGATCGAGCAGGGGTAGGTTTGCCTTGCCTTGGTCCCACACTGTCATGCCCGGGCTTGACCCGGGCATCCAGAGACTGTTGATGCCGCACTGGGTGGCCCCTGGATTGCCGGGTCAAGCCCGGCAATGACACCAAGGGGAGGCCTTCCATCGCCCGACCTATCCCATCAGCACAGCCAGCAGCACCGGCAGGGTCAGCAGGCTGATGATGGTGCCGACGACGACGGCGCCGGCCACCTCCTCCACCGGGCCGCCATAGCGGGCGGCGAACAGGTAGTTGAACACCGCCGGCGGCATCGCCGACTGCAGGATCAGGATCGCCGCGGCCGGCTGCGGGATATCGGCCAGCCACACCACCCCATATCCGGCGGCGAGGCCGAGGCCCAGGCGCAGCGCCGCCAGCCACAAGGCGCGGCCGAGATTGGCGATGCGCAGGCTGGCCAGCGACACGCCCAGCGCGATCAGCATCAGGGGTAGGGTGACGCCGCCCAGGAGTTCGGTCGCGTTGCCCAGCCAGCGCGGCGTGTCGATGCCGCCGGCGGCGAAGGCGATGGCCAGGAGGATAGCGTAGATCGTCGGCGTCTTGAGGATCTCGGTCCACCGGCTGTGGCCCGAGGCGCAGGAGACGCCGACGGTGAACTGCAGCAGCGTCATCGCGGCGGAAAAGGGCAGGGCCAGCGCCAGCCCCTCGTCGCCGAAGGCGAAATAGGCGATCGGCAGGCCGAGATTGCCGGCATTGGGCAGCATCACCGTCGGCAGCAGCGGCCGCACCGCCCGGCCGGTGGCGTAGAGCGCCAGCCCGCCGACCAGGCCGCAGGCGAAGACCGACAGCATGGCGAGGCCGGCCTGGCCGACGATCTCGCCGGCCGGGACGTGGAACTTGGTGAGGGTCGAGAACACCAGGCAGGGCGACCCGACATAGGTCACCAGCCGGGTGACGAAGCCGAGGTCGAAGGGGTGGCGCGACCGGGCCCAGACATAGCCGACGGCGGCGGAGGCGATCACCGGCGCCAGCACCGGGACCAGGGCGGTGATCAGCTCGATCATCGCGCGATCGTCACCGGCCCGCCGGTCGCCTCCAGGCAGCGGCGCACGGCCAGGGCCACGACCACGCCCAGCCAGGCGCCGGCGACGATGTCGGCCGGGTAGTGCGAAGTGACGACGACGCGGCTCAGAGCCACCAGCCCGCCCAGCAGGCCGAAGGCCCAGCCCCAGCGCGGGAACAGGATCCACAGCGCCGTCATCGCCGTGGCCATCGTCTGGGCGTGGCCGGACGGGAAGCTGTTCGAGAACAGGTCCCAGCCGAAGGGATGCGGCGCGAAGGCGTCCTGGCGGAACAGATGGCGCGGCCGCGGCCGGCCGATCGCCGCCTTCAGCAGCCAGTTGGTCACGGTGGTGGCCAACAGCGCGGCGAGCATGAAGCTGAAGCCGCGGGCCCGCTTCAGCCGCCGGGCCCGGACATCGCCATAGGCGGCGAGGAAGGCGGCCAGGCGGAAGCCCAGCCAGCCCAGGATCGCCAGTGCGTACCACCACACGCCGAGGCCGAGATCGGTGAAGACCTTGACCGCGGCGATGACGGGCGAGCCGCGATGCGCCTCGAACCACAGCGCCGCCGGGCGGTCGGCGAAGGCGACCAGCAGGGCGCACAGCACGGCGACGGCCAGGAAGCTGGCCAGGACCGGGCGGTCGGGCAGGCCATGATGCCTCCCCGAGCCGGCGCGCTCCGCCGCGATGATGTCCGATCGATCCACTGCCCCTCCGATATGTCCGTCCTGTACGACGGACCGCGCCGGCGCGGAACGGCGTTCATGGCATCCAAGGGTCCCGGATCTGTAATCTCTATAGGAAATGTGAATTACAGACATTGATCTCAATAAAAATGTATATCTAAGATATGGCCGACGCCGCGATGTGAATGAACAGGAGCACTGCATGGCCGACCTTCACCCCGACGCCGTGGCCGGCCTCGACCTGCGCCCGGTCGCCGGCCGCATCGGCGCCGAGATCCGCGGCCTCCGCCTCTCCGGCAGCCTCGATGCCGCGACCCTGGACGGCCTCCGCGCGGCGCTGCATCGGCACAAGGTGGTGTTCCTGCGCGACCAGGACCTCGACGATGCCGGGCAGGAGGCCTTCGCCCGCGCGCTGGGCGACCCGGTGGCGCATCCGACCCAGCCGGTGGCGGTCGGCGCCGACTTCCTGCTCGAGCTCGATTCCGCCCGCGGCCAGCGCGCCAACTCCTGGCACACCGACGTCACCTTCGTCGACGCGTACCCCCAAGCCTCGATTCTGCGCGCGGTGACGGTGCCGGAGTTCGGCGGCGACACCATCTGGGCCAACACCGCCACCGCCTATTTCGACCTGCCGGCGCCGCTGCGCGGCCTGGCCGACCAGCTCTGGGCCCTGCACAGCAACGATTACGACTATGCCGCCGCGCATCCGGAGGCGACGCCCGAGCGGCTGCGCCACCACCGCGAGGTGTTCACCTCGACCGTGTACGAGACCGAGCATCCGGTGGTGCGGGTGCATCCGGTAACCGGCGAGCGCACGCTGGTACTGGGCCATTTCGTGCGCCGCTTCCTCGGCCTCTCGGCGAATGAATCGGCGCAGCTCCTCGCCACGCTGCAGGCCTATGTGACGCGGCCGGAGAACACGGTGCGCTGGCAGTGGCGGGCCGGGGACGTGGCGATCTGGGACAACCGTGCCACCCAGCACTACGCGGTCAACGACTATGGCGACCGGCGCCGCGTGGTGCGCCGCGCCACCATCGCCGGCGACATCCCGGCCGCGATCGACGGCCGCCGCAGCGTGACGCGGGTGAAGGCGGTGCGGCAGCCGAGACCCGAAGCCACCGCTGCCTGACAGCCCCTCGGCCCAGCCTGCTCGAACCAGTCCCGACGCTCTCCCGCCTGCGGACCGTCCAACCCCTCATGCGAGCGCGGGATCTCTGGGATCGCGGCGGGACAAATCGTCCGATCCCAAGCCCGGTCAGACCGGCATCCCGATCATCATCTGGAATTCGCGGCGCAGCTGCGGCTCGTCGCGGAAGGCGCCGATCATGTAGCTGGTGACCATCTGGGTGCCGTGCTTGTGCACGCCGCGGGTGGTCATGCAGTGATGCTGCGACGACACCATCACCGCCACGCCGCGCGGCTTCAGCACCTGGTCGATGGCGCCGGCGATCTGGGCGGTCAGCCGCTCCTGGATCTGCAGCCGCTTGGCATAGGCGTCGACCACCCGCGCCAGCTTGGAGATGCCGACCACGCGCCGGTCCGGCAGATAGGCGACATGCGCCTTGCCGATGATCGGCACCATGTGGTGCTCGCAATGCGACTCGAAGTCGATGTCGCGCAGCAGCACCATCTCGTCATAGCCTTCGACCTCGTCGAAGGTGCGGGACAGCAGCTCGACCGGATCCTGATCGTAGCCGCGGAAGAATTCCTCATACGACTTCACCACGCGCTTCGGCGTGTCGCGCAGCCCCTCGCGCCCGATATCCTCGCCGGCCCAGCGCAGCAGCACGCGCACCGCCTCCTCGGCCTCGGAGCGGCTCGGGCGCTGCACGGAGGCGGGCGCGGGCTGTGCCGCGGCATTGGCCACCACGGGGGTGAACGGGTTGCGGGTCATGGTACCGGCCTCTCCCGGGCGGTTGTCGATGGCGGTGGCGTCCGTCGCTTCGGCCGGGGCCGTGCGGGATCCTGGGGTTATCTTGGTCACGTCAGTTCAATCGGATCGTTCGGTTCGGGCTGTCCAGCGAGAAGGCGGGGATCGCGACGTCGAAGCGCTCGCCGGCCGGGGTCTCCATCTGATAGGTGCCGACCATGATGCCCGAGGGCGTCGCGATCGGCGCGCCGCTGGTGTACTGGAACGCCTTGCCGGGTTCGATCACCGGCTCGACCCCGACCACGCCGGGGCCGCGCACCTCCTGCACCCGGCCGAATTCATCGGTGATCCGCCAATAGCGGCTGCGCAGCTGCACCCGCTCCCGCCCGTGGTTGACGATGCGGACGTGGTACGCCCAGACGTAGTGGTTCTCGTCCGGCGAGGACTGGTCCTCGAGATAGACCGGCTCGACCGACACCTCGATCGCCCGGGTTTCCGCAGTGTACATGACCTCGTTCCGCTGGCGGGGGCACCGCGCGGCGCCCGTGTCTCCCCAACAGACTATATGGGACGCCCCGGTGTCGCGTCCAATCGCGACACGGCCGAGGATTCGAATCCGATCTCGACCCGGTCATTCGCCGGCTCCGCCTGTCCCGCCGGGGCCGGCAGCAGCGGGTCGGCCGCGCCGATGCCGGCCACCGTGATCCGGTCCGGCGCGATGCCGGCGGCGCGCAGCCGGGCCGCCACCAGCCGGGCCCGCCGCAGCGACAGGCGCTGGGCCGCCGCCGGGTCGCCGCCGGCATCGGCGTGGCCGGTCACCACCAGCCGCGGCGCCGGCCCCTTGGCGCGCCGCCGCGCATCCTCGACCACCGCTGCGGCGATGGCGGCGGTGCCGTCCGGCGCCATCGCAACCTTGCCCGGCAGGAAGAAGACGTAGCGGATATCGGCCGACAGCGCCCGGTCCACCGGCACCGAATCGGGCAGTTCGACCTTGTCGCGCGACGGCACGCACCCCGCCGCCAGGCCCGCGAGGGCCATCACCGCCAGCACCGCAACGATCCGCATCGTCCCCGTTGTCCCGTCTTCGATCCCGCCCGCAGCATAGGGCGGCACGATGGCGGCGGCGAGGCGGGATAGCGCATGCTGCGGCTGTCGCCATCCCGAGGTTGGCCCCAGCGGAAGGAGGTGGCTACGATGCCGCCGGTCGACGCAGCGCCGGGAGGATCATGCGCATCGCCATCATCGGGGCCGGGTTCACCGGCTGCTTGCTCGCGGTCCAGCTCCTGCGCCGCTCGGCCGGGGCGGCGCAGGTCGTGCTGATCGAGCGGGGCGGCCCCCCCGGCCGCGGCATGGCCTATGGCACGCCGCACCCGGCGCATCTGCTGAATGTCCGCACCGCCAACATGAGCGCGTTCCCGGACGAGCCGGAGGATTTCCTGCGCTGGGCCCGGGCCCATGGCGGCGAGGAGCCGTATCTGCCGCGCCGCTTCTATGGCGACTATATCGGCGAGACCCTGGCGGCGGCGGGCCGCGACTTCCCCGGCGGGCTGACCATGCTGGCCGACGGCGCGGTCGGGCTGGACCGCGACGCCGACGGCGTGACGGTGCGCCTGGCCTCCGGCCGGACCGAGCGGGCCGACATCGCGGCCTTGTGCACCGGCAACGCGCCGCCCTCTTCGCCGGTGGCGCTGCCGGACGCGCCGGGGCGGATCCTGGTCGGGCCGGAGGATGCGTGCCTGCCCTCGATCCTGCCGGACGAGACGGTACTGATCCTCGGCACCGGCCTGACCATGATCGACATCGCCGCCGGGCTGGCGGCGCAGGAGCATCGCGGCCGCGTCCTGGCGCTCTCGCGCCGCGGCCTCTTGCCCCGGCCGCATCGCGACATCGCCAGCAAGCCGGCGGCGCTAGACCCGGCGGAGTTCGTCGGCCGGCCCGCCCTGGCGGTGCTGCGCCGGGTCCGCGCCTTGTGCCGCGAGGCCGAGGCGGGGGGCGGCGACTGGCGGGCGGTGATCGACGGGCTGCGCCCCTTCACCCAGAAGCTGTGGCAGGCCTGGGACGAGACCCAGGCCGGGCGCTTCCTGCGCCATCTGCGGCCGTGGTGGGACGTGCACCGGCACCGGGTGGCGCCGGCCATCGCCGACCGGGTCGGGGCGATGATCGCCTCGGGCCAGCTGCAGGTCCTGGCGGGCCGGCTGCGCAGTGTGGCGGCGGTGGAGGACGGGCTGTCGGTGACCTGGCGCCGGCGCGGCGCGGCGCAGGATGAGACCCGGGCGATCTGCCGCCTGGTGCTGGCCAGCGGGCCGGAGACCGACCCGGCGCGGACCGACGACCCGCTGCTGCGGTCGCTGCTGGCCGGTGGTGCTGTGCGGCCGGACCGGCTGCGCCTGGGCCTGGACGTCGATGCCGGGGGCCGGCTGATCGGCCATGACGGCCAGCCCTCACCCCGGCTCTACGCGCTGGGGCCGCCGACCCGCGGCGCCTTCTGGGAGATCACGGCGGTGCCGGACATCCGCCGGCAATGCGCCGAAGTGGCCGAGGCGATGCTGAAGAGCGAAACCGTCCCGCCCCCGGCCAAGCCGGGCTTCGACCCGGGGATTTGAGGGGCCAACCTATCCCCCAAAAATGTCATGCCCGGGCTTTTGACCCGGGCATCCAGAAGGTCTCGACGCTCTCTGGATTGCCGGGTCAAGCCCGGCAATGACAATGGAGGGGCCTCAGAGATCATTTGGAAATGCGCTGGTGCGAGTCGACTGGCGGTGGTTCCGAGAGCCGGAGCGCAGCGGGGGTTGGCCCATGAGCACCGGAAGCGGAGGAACCGCCGCCAGGCGGCCGCACCAGTAGCGTTTACAAATGATCTCTACCGGACCTTCCCTTCCTTCCAGGCCTGCAGCAGGCTGTCATAGGCCACGGTCTGGCCCTTCTCCTTCTCGTTCTCCAGCTTCGGCTTCGGCGCGCCGGGGGCGTCGAACCACTCTTTGGCGTCCTTCTCCTCGTTCAGCTTCGGCCCGCAATCGCCGAGATTGCCGGCCCGCTCCAGCCGCGCCAGCACCTGGTCCTGCTGCTTGGCCAGGTTGTCCATCGCCTGCTGCGGCGTGACCTCGCCGGTCACCGCCTCGGCCACGTTCTGCCACCACAGCTGCGCCAGCCGCGGATAGTCGGGAACGTTGGTTCCGGTCGGGGTCCACGCCACCCGCGCGGGGCTGCGGTAGAACTCGACCAGCCCGCCCAGCTTCGGCGCCATCTCGTCCATCGCCTTGGAGCGGATGTCGCTGTCGCGGATCGGGGTCAGGCCGACCTGCAGCTTCTTCAGCGTGGTCGACTTGCAGATGCAGAACTGGCCGTACAGCCAGGCCGCCTTGCGCCGGTCGGGCGGGGTGCTCTTCATCAGGGTCCAGGAGCCGCAATCCTGGTAGCCCAGCTTCATCCCCTCCTCCCAGTACGGGCCGTGCGGCGACGGCGCCATGCGCCATTTCGGCGTGCCGTCCTCGTTCACCACCGGCAGGCCCGGCTTGGTCAGGTCGGCGGTGAAGGCGCTGTACCAGAAGATCTGCTGGGCGATGTTGCCCTGGCCCGGCACCGGCCCGGCCTCGGAGAAGGTCATGCCGGCCGCCTCGGGCGGGGCGTACTTCTTCAGCCACTCGATGTACTTGGTCAGCGCGTACACCGCGGCCGGGCCATTGGTGTCGCCGCCGCGGGTGACGCTGGAGCCGGCGGGGCGGCAGCCCTCGACCCGGATGCCCCATTCGTCGACCGGCAGGCCGTTCGGGATGCCCTTGTCGCCGGCGCCGGCCATCGACAGCCAGGCGTCGGTGAAGCGCCAGCCCAGCGACGGGTCCTTCTTGCCGTAATCCATGTGACCCCAGACGCGGACGCCGTTGATCTCCTTCACCTTGTTGGTGAAGAAGTCGGCGATGTCCTCATAGGCCGACCAGTTGACCGGCACGCCGAGGTCGTAGCCGTACGCCGCCTTGAACTGCTCCTGCAGCTTCGGGTCGGTGAACCAGTCGTAGCGGAACCAGTACAGGTTGGCGAACTGCTGGTCCGGGATCTGGTACAGCTTCCCGTCCGGGCCTGTGGTGAAGCTCTTGCCCATGAAGTCGTCGACGTCGAGCGTCGGCAGGGTCACGTCCTTGCCCTCGCCGCCCATGTAGTCGGACAGCGGGACAGCGTCGCCGTAGCGGAAATGCGTGCCGATCAGGTCGCTGTCGTTGACGAAGGCGTCGTAGATGTTCTGGCCCGACTGCATCTGCGTCTGCAGCTTCTCGATCACGTCGCCTTCCTGAAGCAGGTCGTGCTTCAGGTTGATGCCGGTGATCTCGGAGAAGGCGCGGGCCAGCGTCTTCGACTCGTATTCATGGGTGGTCAGCGTCTCGGACACCACGTTGATGTCCATGCCGCGGAACGGCTCGGCTGCCTTGATGAAGAACTCCATCTCCTTCATCTGCTGATCCTTGGTCAGCGTCGAAGGCTGGAACTCGGTGTCGATCCACTTCTTGGCGTTGGCGGTCAGCTCCTCCACCGTGGCGGCGAAGGCGCGGCAGGCGAAGCCCGGCAGGGCCACCGCGGCGCCGAGGGCGGAGGCGCCGCGCAGCAGGTCACGGCGGTGGACCGGGAACCCGCCCGGCCCGTGCAGCATCTTGGTCATGATCTCTCCCCGTCTAGACAGATGTTGAACCATCACTTTCCTGCCCCTTGTCGGGGCCGGTCCGGAACCCGCGTCAGCTCATCCGAACCGCATCACCGCGATCATCCACGCCACGGCGATCGCGAAGCCGTACCAGAGGCTGCCCGAGGCCAGCCCGATCCAGGCGAGATGGATGTAGGCGGCGCCCAGCAGGCCGATGAACAGCCGGTCGCCGCGGGTGGTCGTCAGCGGCAGGAAGCCGCGCCGAGGCACCGAAGGCGACACCAGCTGCCACACCGTCATTGCCGCCAAGAGCGCCGCGATGCCGCAGAAGAACCAGGCGGTGGGCGGCGTCCAGGCCATCCAGTCGAGGGTCATGGCGCCTCCTCCTCACACCCGGCCCAGGGCGAAGCCCTTGGCGATGTAGTTGCGGACGAACCAGATCACGATCGCGCCGGGCACGATGGTCAGCACGCCGGCGGCGGCCAAGAGCGACCAGTCCATGCCGGCGGCGCTGACCGTGCGGGTCATGGTGGCGGCGATCGGCTTGGCCTCGACCGAGGTCAGGGTCCGCGCCAGCAGCAGCTCGACCCAGGAGAACATGAAGCAGAAGAAGGCGGTGACGCCGATGCCGCCGCGGATCAGCGGCACGAAGATGGTCAGGAAGAAGCGCGGGAAGGAGTAGCCGTCGATATAGGCGGTCTCGTCGATCTCCTTCGGCACGCCGGACATGAAGCCTTCCAGGATCCACACCGCCAGCGGCACGTTGAACAGGCAATGCGCCAGCGCCACGGCATAGGGCGTGTCGACCAGCCCGAAGGCGGAATAGAGCTGGAAGAAGGGCAGCAGGAACACCGCCGGCGGCGACATCCGGTTCGACAGCAGCCAGAAGAACATGTGGGTGTCGCCGACGAAGCGGTACCGGCTGAAGGCATAGGCCGCCGGCAGCGCCACCAGCACCGAGATCACCATGTTCATCAGCACGTAGGTGATCGAATGGATGTAGCCCGAATACCAGGACCGGTCGGTGAAGATGGTGGCGTAGTTGGCGAAGGTGATGCTCTGCGGGAACAGCGTGAAGCCGGACAGGATCTCCTGGTTCTGCTTCAGCGACATGCTGACCAGCCAGTAGATCGGCAGGGCCAGGAAGACCATGTACGCGATCAGGATGACGGCACGGGTGCGGCGGTTCATGACGCGTCGGCTTTCCCGAGATTGGTGATGACCGTGTAGAACAGCCAGGAGAACAGCAGGATGATCAGGAAGTAGATGATCGAGAACGCCGCCGCCGGCCCCAGGTCGAACTGGCCGACCGCCATCTTGGTCAGCTCCTGGCTCAGGAACGTCGTCGCGTTGCCGGGCCCGCCCCCGGTCAGCACGAAGGGCTCGGTGTAGATCATGAAGCTGTCCATGAAGCGCAGCAGCACCGCGATCAGCAGCACACCCATCATCTTCGGCAGCTGGATGTAGCGGAACACCGCCCAGCGCGAGGCGCCGTCGATCCGCGCCGCCTGGTAGAACGCGTCGGGGATCGAGCGCAGCCCGGCATAGCCCAGCAGCGCGACCAGCGACGTCCAGTGCCAGACATCCATCACCAGCACGGTGATCCAGGCGTCGAACGGGTCGCCGGTGTAGTTGTAGTCGATGCCCAGGCGGTTGATCAGCACGCCGGCCAGGCCGATGTCGGGCCGGGCGAAGATCTGCCAGATCGTGCCGACCACGTTCCAGGGAATCAGCAGCGGCAGCGCCAGCACGACCAGCGTGACCGACACCGCCCAGCCCCGCGCCGGCATGCACAGCGCGACGAGCACGCCGAGCGGGATCTCGATCAGCAGCACGCACAGGCTGAAGATCATCTGCCGGCCCAGCGCCGCCTGCAGCCGGTCGTCCTGCAGCACCTGCTCGAACCATTCGGTGCCGACGAACACGCCCTGGCCGGGGCCGAAGATGTCCTGCACCGAATAGTTCACGACCGTCATCAGCGGGATGATGGCGCTGAACGCCACCAGCAGCACGACCGGGACGACCAGGAACCAGGCGGCGTTGTTGCGGGTCTTGTCCATCGCTCAGCCCACCAGCCTGCCGTCGGCATAGAGAAGGGTGCGCTCCGGCGGGAAGCGCAGGAACACGGTGTCGCCGCCGAGGCTGCGGCCCTCGGCCAGCTTGGCCTTCACCGTCGCCGGGCCCAGCCGCAGCGTCACGATAAGGTGGGTTCCCAGGTCCTCGACCCCGGCCACCGTGGCCGGCACGCCGCTGTCCGCGACCTCCAGGAACTCCGGCCGGATGCCCAGCTCCAGCGTGCCGGCGCCGCCGGCCAGGAAGGCCTCCACGCCCTGCCGCGCCGGGGCCGACAGCGGGATGCGGCCACCCTCGATCACCGCGTCGCCCTGGTCGACGACGCAGGGCAGCAGGTTGATGCCGGGGCTGCCGATGAAATAGCCGACGAAGGTGTGGGCCGGCCGCTCGAACAGCTCCTGCGGGGTGCCCAGCTGCACCACCTGGCCGTCATACATCACGATCACCTCGTCGGCGAAGGTCAGCGCCTCGAGCTGGTCGTGGGTGACGTAGATCAGGCTGGTCCGCACCTGCTCGTGCACCTCCTTCAGCTTGCGCCGGAGTTGCCATTTCAGATGCGGGTCGATGACGGTCAGCGGCTCGTCGAACAGGATGGCGGCGACGTCCTTGCGCACCAGGCCCCGGCCGAGCGAGATCTTCTGCTTCTGGTCGGCGTCCAGGCCGCGGGCCCGGCGCTTCAGCACCGAGGTCAGCTCCAGCATCTCGGCAACCTCGGCCACGCGGGCCTCGATCTCCGGCTTCGGCAGCTTGCGGTTGCGCAGCGGGAAGGCCAGGTTCTCGGCCACCGTCATGGTGTCGTAGACCACCGGGAACTGGAACACCTGGGCGATGTTGCGCTGTTCCGGCGACGCCTGGGTGACGTCGCGGCCGTCGAACAGGATCTGCCCCTGGCTGGGCGTCACCAGGCCGGAGATGATGTTCAGCAGCGTGGTCTTGCCGCAGCCGGAGGGCCCGAGCAGCGCATAGGCGCGGCCGCTCTGCCAGACCATGTCCATCGGCCGCAGCGCGTAGTCGGCCGGATCCGTCGGGTTTGGCCTGTAGCTGTGCGCCAGGGCCTTGAGGTCGATGCGCGCCATGCTGTCACCTGGTCCGGGCCGGCGCGGCGGCGAGCCGCCCGGCCGGGTCGAAGACGTAGATCCGGGCGGGGTCGAGCGCGACCGTCACCGGCTCGCCCAGAGGATACTTCTGCACGCCGGGCTGCTGCGCCACCCAGGGCCGGCCGCCGAAATGGAAATGGACATAGGTCTCCGACCCGCTGATCTCCGCCAGCTCGACCGGCGCGGTCATCGAGGCCTCGCCCGGCCCGGCCGCGCCGAGGCGGAGATGGCCCGGCCGCACGCCGACGGTGCAGGGCCCGGCGGCCAGGCCGGCCAGGTGCCCGGCCAGCGGCACGGCGACGCCATCGCCCAGCAGCAAGACATTGCCGCTGACCTCGGCCGGGCCGATGTTCATCGGCGGGTCGCTGAACACCTCGGCCACCTTGGTCGAGGCCGGGTGCTGGAACACCTCCACGGTCGGACCCTGCTGCAGCAGCCTTCCCTCGTCCAGCACGACGGTGCGGCCGCCCAGGATCAGCGCCTCGGCCGGCTCGGTGGTGGCGTAGACCACGACCGACCGGCCGCGGCGGAAGATCTCCGACAGCTCGGCCCGCAGCTCCTCACGCAGCTTGTAGTCGAGATTGACCAGCGGCTCGTCCAGCAGCAGCAGCCCGGCATCCTTGACCAGGGCGCGGGCGATGGCGGTGCGCTGCTGCTGGCCGCCCGACAGCTCGCCCGGCAGCCGCTCCAGGAACCGGTCGATGCGCAGCATCGCCGCGGTCTCGCGCACCTTGCGGTCGATCTCGGCCCGGCCCAGGCCCTTGAGGCGCAGCGGCGACGCGATGTTGTCGTAGACCGTCTTGGACGGATAGTTGATGAACTGCTGGTAGACCATGGCGACGTCGCGGCTGCGCACCGAGGTGCCGGTGACGTCACGGCCATCGGCCAGCACCCGGCCGCGGCTCGGCCGCTCCAGCCCCGCCATCAGCCGCATCAGCGTGGTCTTGCCGGCCTGGGTGCGGCCCAGCAGCACAGTCAGCGTGCCCGGCTCCAGCACGAGGTCGAGCGGATGGATATGGGTCTCCGCCCCGACATCCTTGGTCACGCCTTCGAGAACGAGCGTCACGACGCGGCCCTTTCCACGGGACGGGAGTTGCGGGCCCTGAGCCAGTCATCGATCGCGCCGTGCGCCTCGGCCGGGATGTGCAGCCCCAGCTTCGACCGGCGCCACAGCACGTCCTCGGCGGTGCGCGCCCATTCCTGATCGACCAGGTAGTCCAGTTCCGCCTCGGTCAGGCCGGCGCCGAAGTCGCGGCCGAGATCCTCCAGGCTCTGCGCCGATCCCAGCAGCCGGTCGATCCGGGTGCCGTAGGCACGGGCCAGGCGGCGGGCCAGCGGCTCCGGCAGCCAGGGCCGGGCGGCGCGCAGCTTGACCAGGAAGCCCTCGAAATCGGCGTCCGGAATGTCGCCGCCGGGGAGAGGCGCCGAAGCGGTCCAGGGCGCGCCCTTGATGCCCATGACCGGCGCCAGCTTCTCCAGCGCATGCTCGGACAGGCGGCGGAAGGTGGTGATCTTGCCGCCGAACACCGACAGGGCCGGCGGCTGGCCCTGCGGCGCGTCCAGCTCCAGCACATAGTCCCGCGTCGCCTCCGACGCGCTGGACGACCCGTCATCGTAGAGCGGCCGCACGCCGGCATAGCTCCAGACCACGTCGTCCGGGGTCGGGCCGGCGGCGAAGCAGCGGCCGACCGCCTCGCACAGATAGACCGTCTCCTCCGCCGTGATGCCGACGCCGGCCGGGTCGCCCTGGTAGTCGAGGTCGGTGGTGCCGATCAGCGAGAATTTCCCCTCATAGGGGATGACGAAGACGATGCGCCGGTCGTCATTCTGCAGGATGAAGGCCTCGGGCCCATCGTAGAGCTTCGGCACGACGATGTGGCTGCCCTTGACCAGCCGCACGCTGGAGGCGCCGGGCAGGCCGACCGTGTCGTTCAGCACATGCTTGACCCAGGGGCCGCCGGCATTGACCAGGCCGCGGGCCGTGACCTGCCGCTCGCTGCCGTCGGCGCCGCGCAGCGTCGCCACCCACAGCCCGTTCTCGCGCCGGGCGGCGACGCAGGCGGTGCGGGTCAGGATCTCGGCCCCGCGCTCCTTCGCGTCCAGCGCCGCCAGCGCCACCATGCGGGCGTCGTCGACCCAGCAGTCGGAATATTCGAAACCACGCGTCAGATGCGGCTTCAGCACCCGGCCGATGGGGCCGCCGCGCAGCCGCAGGCCGCGGCTTGGCGGCAGGATCTTGCGGCCGCCGAGATGGTCGTAGAGGAACAGGCCGATGCGCACCATCCAGGCCGGGCGCATCGACCGGTCGTGCGGCAGCACGAATCGCAGCGGGCGGATGATGTGCGGCGCCGCGCGCAGCAGCACCTCGCGCTCCATCAGCGCCTCGCGCACCAGCCGGAACTCGTAATATTCGAGATAGCGCAGCCCGCCATGGATCAGCTTGGTCGAGGCCGAGGAGGTGGCCCCGGCCAGGTCGGCCTTCTCGCAGAGCAGGACGGACAGGCCGCGCCCCACCGCGTCGCGCGCGATGCCGACGCCGTTGACGCCGCCGCCGATGACCAGGAGGTCGTACACCTCTGCCACGTTTCCCCGCCTCTGCCCGCGGCCGCGCCGCTTTCGATCTTCGTAAACGAAAATCTGCCTGCGGTCCGGGTGCGATGCAATCGGAATTCGCTGCGAATGCGCAGGATTTCATCTGCAACGGGCTTCGCATGTGCGAAAACGAATGAAGCGAACATTCAAACATCATATTCATTCTGTTAATTTTTCGATCTTATCAGTGACATTTGATGTGAAATAGAGATTGCGTTCGCCACAGTTCCCCGCCTTACTGTGCGCGAACGCCGCCATATGCTCCAACCCAAGGAATATCGGAGGTCGAGTCATGCGGATCATGACCACTCGGCTGCTGGCCGCGGCGGCCATCGCACTGGCTTCGGCCACGGCGCATGCGGCCGACGTCAAGCTGCTCAACGTCTCCTACGACCCGACGCGCGAGCTGTACAAGCAGGTCAACGCCGCCTTCGCCGAGCAATGGAAGGCGAAGACCGGCGACAATCTCACCATCGAGGCCTCGCATGGCGGCTCCGGCGCCCAGGCGCGCTCGGTGATCGACGGGCTGCAGGCCGATGTCGTCACCCTGGCGCTGGCCTATGACGTCGACGCCATCGCCGCCAAGGGGCTGATCGACAAGGACTGGATCAAGCGCCTGCCGGACAACAGCGCCCCCTACACCTCGACCATCGTGTTCCTGGTGCGCAAGGGCAACCCGAAGGGCATCAAGGACTGGCCGGACCTGGCCAAGGAGGGGGTCCAGGTGATCACCCCGAACCCGAAGACCTCGGGCGGGGCGCGCTGGAACTACCTCGCCGCCTGGGGCTATGCGCTGAAGCAGCCCGGCGGCAGCGAACAGACGGCCAAGGACTTCGTGCAGAAGATCTATGCCAACGTCCCGGTGCTGGACACCGGCGCCCGCGGCTCCACCACCACCTTCGTCCAGCGCGGCATCGGCGACGTGCTGATCGCCTGGGAGAACGAGGCCTTCCTGGCGGTGAAGGAGCTGGGGCCGGACGAGTTCGACATCGTCGTGCCGTCGGTCTCGATCCTGGCCGAGCCGTCGGTGGCGGTGGTCGACAAGGTGGTCGACGCCCGCGGCACCCGCGCCGTGGCGCAGGCCTATCTCGAATTCCTGTACTCGCCCGAGGGGCAGGAGCTGGCGGCCAAGAACTTCTACCGCCCGCGCTCGGCCGAGGTCGCGGCGAAGTACAAGGACGCCTTCCCCGCTGTTAACCTGTTCACCGTCGACGACCCGATCTTCGGCGGTTGGCAGAAAGCACAGAAGACGCATTTCTCGGATGGCGGCACCTTCGATCAGATCTACCGAAAGAGCTAGGGAAAGCCCGCCCCCGGCGGCGCGCCATGTCGGCGTGCTGCCGGGATTCGGGCTGACCCTGGGCTTCTCGCTCACCTATCTGGCGCTGCTGGTCCTGCTGCCGCTGGCGGCGCTGGTCATCCGGCCCTGGGAGCTGGGGGTCGAGGGCGTCTGGCGGGTGGTGTCCTCGCCGCGCACCCTGGCGGCGCTGAAGATCAGCTTCGGCCTGGCCCTGGCGGCCGCGGCCGTCAACGTCGTGTTCGGCACGCTGGTGGCCTGGGTGGTGACGCGCTACCGCTTCTGGGGCCGGCCGCTGATGAACGCGCTGATCGACCTGCCCTTCGCCCTGCCGACGGCGGTGGCCGGCATCGCGCTGGCGTCGCTGTATTCTCCGAAAGGCTGGCTCGGCGGGCCGCTGATGGACATCGGCATCAAGGCCGCCTTCGGCCCGCCCGGCATCTTCATCGCCCTGGTCTTCATCGGCCTGCCCTTCGTGGTGCGGACGGTGGAGCCGGTGCTGGAGGACCTGGATCGCGAGATCGAGGAGGCGGCGGCCACCCTCGGCGCGCGGCGCTGGCAGGTGGTGGGACGGGTGGTGCTGCCGCTCTTGTCGCCAGCGATCCTGACCGGCTTCATCCTGGCCTTCGCCCGCGCGGTCGGCGAATACGGCTCGGTCATCTTCATCGCCGGCAACATCCCGGGCGTGTCGGAGATCGCGCCGCTGCTGATCGTGATCCGGCTGGAGGAGTACGACTATGCCGGCGCCGCCACCATCGGGTCGGTGATGCTGCTGGCGGCCTTCGTCATCATCCTGGTGGTCAACCTGCTGCAGCGCTGGAGCCGCAAATGGGCGGACTGACCCGCACCCTGGCGGCCGCGCGCACCCGGCTGAAGCCCGCCGACAGGCCGTGGGAGGAGCCGCTGGGCATCCGCCTGGCCCTGATCGCCATCGCCGTGGTCTTCCTCGTCCTGTTCCTGGTGCTGCCACTGGCGGTGGTGCTGACCGAGGCGCTGCGCAAGGGTGTCGACGCCTATCTCGAGGGCATTGGCAGCGACGAATCGCTGGCGGCGATCCGCCTGACCCTGACGGTCGCGGCCATCGCCGTGCCGCTGAACACCGTGTTCGGCCTGGCCACCGCCTGGGCCATCGCCAAGTTCGAATTCCCGGGCAAGAGCCTGCTGACCACCTTCGTCGACCTGCCCTTCTCGGTCTCGCCGGTGATCTCGGGTCTGATCTATGTGCTGCTGTTCGGCGCCAATGGCTGGTTCGGGCCCTTCTTGGAGGCACACGGCATCCGGGTGATCTTCACCGTCGCCGGGCTGGTGATCGCCACCATCTTCGTCACCCTGCCCTTCGTGGCGCGCGAGCTGATCCCGCTGATGCAGGAGCAGGGAACGGATGAGGAGGAGGCAGCGGTGCTGCTGGGCGCCAGCGGCTGGCAGACCTTCTTCCGGGTGACGCTGCCCAACGTCAAATGGGCCCTCCTCTACGGCGTCCTCCTCTGCAACGCCCGGGCGATGGGCGAGTTCGGAGCGGTCTCCGTCGTTTCCGGCCATATCCGGGGCCAGACCAACACCATGCCGCTGCAGGTCGAGATCCTCTACAACGAGTACAATTTCGTCGGCGCCTTCGCCGTCGCCTCGCTGCTGGCCGGGCTGGCGCTGGTGACGCTGGTGCTGAAGACCCTGCTCGAATGGCGGTTCCGGTCGGACCGCACTGAGTCCGCGGAGAGCTGATGCCGATCGCCATCCATGGCCTGACCAAGCGCTTCGGCCCGGTTTTCGCACTCGACGGCATCGAGCTGGAGGTGCCGGACCGCGCCTTCGTCGCCCTGCTCGGCCCTTCTGGCTCGGGCAAGACCACCCTCTTGCGCATCGTCGCGGGGCTGGAGCGGGCGGATGCCGGGCAGATCCTGGTCGACGGCGCCGACATCGCCGCCGTGCCGCCGCGCCGCCGCCGCATCGGCTTCGTGTTCCAGCACTACGCCCTGTTCCGGCACATGACGGTGTTCGGCAACATCGCCTTCGGCCTGCAGGTGCGGCCCGGTGCCACCCGGCCGGCGAAGGCGGAGATCCAGAGAAGGGTCGAGGAGCTGCTGACCCTGGTGCACCTGCCCGGCCTCGGCCGACGCTTCCCGCGCCAGCTGTCCGGCGGCCAGCGCCAGAGGGTCGCGCTGGCCCGGGCGCTGGCGATCGAGCCGAAGCTGCTGCTGCTCGATGAGCCGTTCGGCGCGCTCGACGCCAAGGTGCGGAAGGAGCTGCGGGTGTGGCTGCGCGAGCTGCATGACCGCACCGGCCTGACCAGCCTGTTCGTCACCCATGACCAGGAGGAGGCGCTGGAGCTGGCCGACCAGGTGGTGGTGATGCGCGACGGGCGGATCGAGCAGCAGGGCAGCCCGGCGGCGCTGGTCGACGCCCCGGCCACGGCCTTCGTCTCCAGCTTCCTCGGCGACGTCAACCGCCTGCCCTGCACGGTGGCCGAGACGAACACGGTGGAGGTGGCGGGGCTGCGCCTGCCGGCCGACACCCGTGGCCTAGCCGCCGGCAGCCGGGCCATCGCCGACATCCGGCCGCGTGCCATCCGGCTGCTGCCGGCGGGCGCGGCAGGCGACCGGCTGGTGGCCGGCACCGCACGGCGGGTGCTGCACAGCGCCACCACGGTGACGGTGGAGGCGGAGACGCCGCTGTCGCCCGACCCGATCCGGATCGAGGCCGACCGCTACACCCCGGACCTGCCGGCGGTGTCGGTCGGCGACGCGCTGACCCTGCGCCTGCCCCCGCCCTTCGTCTTCCCGGCGGAGCGGTAGGGCCTCATTCCAGGTCCATGGACTCGACCGGATGCGGCCGGCGGCTCGGGTCGTCATGCATCAGGCGCAGGAAGCTGGCGATGCTGGCCAGGCCGGCGAAGCCCGCCCCCACCGCCAAGCCCAACGCCGGGCCGCCCTGGGTGCCGGCCAGGCTGAAGCACAGCGCCACCAGCGCGGCGCCGACGGTCTGGCCCAGCAGGCGGGCCTGGGCGACGATGCCGCTGGCGCCGCCGGCGCGGTGCGGCGGCGCGGCCGCCAGCAGCGCCTTCTGGTTCGGCGCCTGGAAGAAGCCGAAGCCCCAGCCGCACAGCGCCATGCGCCAGCAGATGTCGAACACGCTCGGCTGCGTCGGCATCAGGGCCATCAGCACCATGCCGGCGCACAGGATGGCCAGGCCGATGCCGCCCAGGATGCCGGCGGCGTAGCGGTCGGACAGCCGGCCGGCGATCGGCGCCATCACCGCCACCACCAGCGGCCAGGGCGTCATCAGCAGGCCGGTCTCGACCTCGCTGCGGCCCAGCACGGTCTGGAAGTAGAAGGGCAGCGCCACGAAGGCCAGGCCCTGGGTGGCGAAGGAGCAGGCGGCCGTGACTGCCGACAGGGCGAAGATCGGCCGCCGGAACAGGTCCAGCGGCAGCATCGGCGCCGGATGCGCCGCCTGCCGGCGCAGCAGCAGCCCGCCGAAGACCAGGGCGGCCGCCAGCTCCAGCCCGACCTCCAGCGGCGACGCCTCATGTGCGGCCTCGCCGATGGCGATGATCAGCAGGCCGAAGGCGGCGGCGTTCAGCAGGGCGCTGACCGCGTCGAAGCGGTGGCCCGAGCGGTTGGTGTGCGGCAGGGTCGGCACCGCCACGGCCAGGGCGATCAGGCCCAGCGGCAGGTTGATCGCGAACAGCCATTGCCAGGAGGCGACAGCCAGGATGCCGGCCGCGACGGTGGGGCCGAGGGCGGAGAAGATGGCGACGATCAGCGTGTTGAAGCCGATGCCGCGGCCCAGCAGCCGGTTCGGATAGATGAAGCGGATCAGCGCCGCGTTCACGCTCATGATGCCGCTGGCGCCGAAGCCCTGCAGCACCCGCGCCGCGGTCAGGCTGGGCAGCGACCAGGCCATGGCGCAGACCACCGAGGCGATGGTGAACAGCACCAGCCCGCCGATATAGATGGTGCGGTAGCCGATGATCTCGCCCAGCGCCGCCAGCGGCAGCAGCGACACCACCAGCGCCAGCTGGTAGGCGTTGACCACCCAGACCGAGGCCGCCGGGCTGGCCTGCAGGTCAGCGGCGATGGTCGGCAGCGCGGTGTTGGCGATGGCGATGTCCAGCACCGACATGGCGATGGCGATCGACATCGTCAGCATCGCGCCGTAGCGGCGCGGCACCGGCAGCCCGTCCGCATGCACCACCGGCGCGGCGCGCGCGGGCTTCGTCGTCATCGCATCCATCGATCGCACCTTTCCGGATCGGCGGCAGCCCCCTCCGGCGGGCGCATCATCGCCATCGGGGGCGGCACCGACCAATGCCGTCACGGCGTATCAGCCGGGACGATGCAATGGGGCTCGGTGCGATCGGACGGCTCGGCTCCCGCTCCCGGCGTCAGGACTGCCAGAAGGCGGGCACGAACTCATAGCCCTCGCCGGCCCGGCCGACATGGCCGATGCCCGGGAAGGCCAGATGCGCGCCGGCGATCAGCACCCGGTCGGAAGCGACCTGGTCCAGCACCCGCTTGCGGCTGGCGATCGCCGTCTGCTGGTCGACATCGAAGTTGATCGCCCAGTCCGGCCTGGCGAATTGCAGCGACGCGGCGTGGACGATGTCGCCCCAGATCAGCAGCCGGTCGGTGCCGGACGTGACCTCGACCATGCTGTGGCCGGGGGTGTGGCCCGGCGCCGCCAGGACGCGGATGCCGGGGATGATCTCAGCCTCCTTGCCGAAGCGGGTGACGCGGTCCGGCCCGGCATAGGGCTTCACCGCCGCCCGGGCCATGTGGAAGAAGGGCTGCACCCCGGCCGGGGCCTGGGACAGGATGCCGTCATCGGTCCAGAAGGCGTATTCCGCCTCGGCCACCGCCAGATGGGCCTTGCCGAACACGGCGGCGCCGGCGGGGTCGACCAGGCCGTTGGCATGGTCCGGATGCATGTGGGTCAGCACCACCAGGTCGATATCGGCCGGGTCGATACCGGCAGCCTTGAGGTTGGCGCCGACCTTGCCGAGCGCAGGCCCCATTGCCGTGGCGGTGCCGGTGTCGATCAGCACCAGCCGGTCGCCGGTGTTGACCAGATAGGCGTTGACCGCGGTCGGGATCGCCGCGGGCTGCTGGAAGGCGCGCTGCAGCAGCGCCTCCGCCCCCGCGCGGTCGGCGGCGGGGAACTGGTCGAGCGCGATGGTCAGCATCCCGTCATTGATACTGGTCACCTCGAAGGCCCCCACCTTGAAGCGGTAGAGGCCGGGCACCGGCCCGGCGGCGGGCACGGCCCGGGCCAGGGCGGGGTGCGGCAGGGCGCCGAGCAGCGGCAGCGCCGGAACGGCGGCAAGGGCCGAGGCCAGGAAATGGCGGCGGTCGAGCGGCATGGCAGGTCTCCGGGTGAGTCGCGATGGACCGACCCCGGAAGGCTAACCGAAACGCAGCGCGAACGCAGCGGAAACGAATCGGGAGCGCCGCCGGCTAAGGCAGCTTGCCGGTGGGCGGATGCACGGTGCGGAAGGCGGCGACGAGGCCGGCGGCCTCGCTGCGGGTGGCCAAGCTGATCCGCGGCTTGCCGGCGGCGATGTCGCCCTTGAGGTCCCTGAGCAGGGCGTCGATGCGGCCGAGCACCTCTTCGCGCTTCAGCCCGGCCCGCTCATGCTCGACGCTGTGGTCGTCGGAAACGGTCTGGAACAGGGAGCCAAGCCAGTCCACCAGCTCGTCGGCGCGGCTGAACAGCTTCTGCCGCCCGTCCTCCTCATAGACGATCACCGGCTCGATCTCGGTCGCCATGACGGGGCCCTCCCGGGAGTTGCGGCGCGCATCACGAGGATGCCTGAATGCAACAGCGGAGCGGGAGAACGGTTCCGTCGCAGAGGGACTATGGGACCCGGCAACAACCCACCAGGCACGGCTCCCGATATTCTCGAATCGTCATCGCGAGCCCGCAGGGGCGTGGCGATCCATAGGCCGGTGCCACTGGATCGCCACGCCCCTGCGGGGCTCGCGATGACGGGTATGGCGGCAACAGCAGAGCGAAAACCGGGCGTCGCCCTTACTGGTCGCCCATCTTCAACGCGGCGATGAAGGCGCTCTGCGGGATCTCGACCTCGCCGAACTGGCGCATCCGCTTCTTGCCTTCCTTCTGCTTGTCCAGCAGCTTGCGCTTGCGGCTGACGTCGCCGCCATAGCACTTGGCCAGCACGTCCTTGCGCAGGGCGGAGATCGATTCGCGGGCGATCACCTTGCCGCCGATCGCCGCCTGGATGGCGATCTTGAACAGCTGCTTCGGGATCAGCTCCTTCAGCCGCTCGCACAGGTGCCGGCCGCGCCGGTCGGCCTGGCTGCGGTGGACGATCATCGCCAGCGCGTCCACCGGCTCCTGGTTCACCAGGATCGACAGCTTCACCAGGTCGCCCTCGCGGTAGCTGTCGATCTGGTAGTCGAAGCTGGCATAGCCGCGGCTGATCGACTTCAGGCGGTCGTAGAAGTCGAACACCACCTCGTTCAGCGGCAGGCGGTAGACCAGCATGGCCCGGCCGCCGACATAGGTCATCTCCACCTGCTCGCCGCGCCGCTCGGTGCACAGCTGCAGGATGCCGCCGAGATACTCGTCCGGCAGCATGATCGTGGCCTTGATCCAGGGCTCGTCGATCCGGTCGATCTGCATCACCTCCGGCATGTCGGCCGGGTTGTGCAGGTCCATCACCGACCCGTTGGTCAAATGCAGCTTGTACACCACCGACGGCGCGGTGGTGATCAGGTCGAGGTCGAATTCGCGCTCCAGCCGCTCCTGAATGATCTCGAGATGCAAGAGGCCCAGGAAGCCGCAGCGGAAGCCGAAGCCCAGCGCGGCCGAGGTCTCGGCCTCGAAATGGAAGCTGGCGTCGTTGAGGGCGAGCTTGCCCAGGCTGTCGCGCAGCCGCTCGAAATCGCCCGAATCGGTCGGGAACAGGCCGCACCACACCACCGGGACCGAGGGCTTGAAGCCCGGCAGCGGCGCGGCAGCCGGCCGGCGATCCTCGGTGATGGTGTCGCCGACCTTGGTCTCGACGATCTCCTTGATGCCGGCGGTGACGAAGCCGACCTCGCCCGGCCCCAGCTCGCGCACCTGCACCGCCTTCGGCGTGAAGTAGCCGACACGATCCAGCTCGCGCGCCGCACCCGTCGCCATGAAGCGGACCTTCTGGCCGACCTTCAGCGTGCCCTCGACCACCCGCACCAGGATGACGACGCCGAGATAGGGGTCGTACCAGCTGTCGATCAGCAGCGCCTTGAGCGGCGCGTCCGGGTCGGCCTGCTTCGGCGGCGGCAGGCGATGGACGATCGCCTCCAGCACGTCGTCGATGCCGAGGCCGGTCTTGGCCGAGATCGGCACCGCGTCCGACGCGTCGAGGCCGATCACATCCTCGATCTGCTGCTTCACCCGATCGGGCTCGGCGGCCGGGAGGTCGATCTTGTTGAGGACCGGCACCACCTCGTGGTTGGCGTCGATCGCCTGGTAGACATTGGCCAGGGTCTGCGCCTCGACGCCCTGCGAGGCGTCGACCACCAGCAGCGAGCCCTCGCAGGCGGCGAGCGACCGGCTGACCTCATAGGCGAAGTCGACATGGCCGGGCGTGTCCATCAGGTTCAGCTGATAGGTCTCGCCGTCACGGGCGGCATAGGTCAGGCGCACGGTCTGCGCCTTGATGGTGATGCCGCGCTCCCGCTCGATATCCATCGAATCCAGCAGCTGCGCCTTCATCTCGCGCTGCTCGATGCCGCCGCACCGCTCGATCAGCCGGTCCGCCAGGGTCGATTTGCCGTGGTCGATATGGGCGATGATCGAGAAGTTGCGGATATGGTCCTGGGGAGTGCTCATCGGATGCCCTGGAGACGTGATCGGCCCGGACCATAAGGGCAGCGGGCCCAAAGCGAAAGGGCCCGGCTGATGCCGGGCCCGTCCGTGTCAGGATACGGCAGGGATCAGTGCAGCTTGCCGCCGAGATCCGCGATCGCCTCGTCGAGCAGCGCCGAGCCCTTGGCCGGGTCGGACGAGATCTGCCGGCCGACCAGGTCGCGCGCCGCCGAGACGGCGACGTTGACGGCGGTCGACCGCACCTCGGCCAGCGCCTGGGCCTCGGCCTGGGCGATGCGCTCTAGCGCCATGGCCTCGCGCCGCTTCATGGCCTCCTCGATGTCCACGGCCGCCTTCTCGCGATGGCGCTGGGCATCGTGCTTGGCCCGCTCGATGATCGCCGCGGCCTCGGCGGCCGCCTCGCGCTGGCGCGCCTGCGCCTGGGCGAGATGACCCTCCGCCTCGCTGCGCAGCCGCTCGGCCTCGGCCAGATCCTCGCGGATCTTCTCGGTGCGCTTGTCCAGCACGCCGAGGATCGAGGCGCGGGCCTTGACCGCGAGCAGGATCAGCAGCACCAGCAGCGCCGCGGCGAGGATCAGCTCGACCGTCTCGGAGCCGCCATGGTCCCCGCCCTCGGCGCCTTCGGCCGCATAGGCCGCGCCGATGAACAGGTGGCTGGCGATGGTGTCGAGAACGCTCATCGGGCGCCTCCCAGCGCGCCGTCAACCGCGGCGGTCACCGCGGCCTGGTCCGGCGCGGCACCGGTCAGCTTGGCGGCCAGGACACCGGCCACCTCGGCGGCGATGTCGCGGGCATCGGCCTTGAGGTCGGCGCGGATCTTGCCGATCCGGGCCTCGGCCTCGGCGGTCCGCGACGCGAGCTCGGCGGCGAAGGCGGCCTGGCGGCGCGCCGTCAGTTCCGCGATCTCCTGGTTCGCCGCGGCCATGGCCGCCTGGGCCTCGCCGCGGGCCTTGGCCAGCGCGGCCTCATAGGCCTGGCTGACCGCCTCGGTCTCGCCGCGCGCAGCCTCGGCACGCTCCAGGTCGCCGGCGATCTTCGCGGCGCGCTGGTCGATCGTCTCGGCCAGCCGCGGCAGCAGCCGGCGCGACAGTAGCCAGTACAGCGCGATGAAGACGATCGCGAGCCAGAAGATCTGCGACGCGAACCACTCGGGATTGAACTGTGGCATCTGACTCCCCCTGCCGGGCCGGCCCCGGGGCCGCTAGAGCTCTAGAGCTGCGGCCGGCCCATGACGTTAGGCAGCGAGACCGTCAGGCGAACAGCGAGATCAGCGCGACGATCAGCGCGAACAGCGCGATGGCTTCCGTCACGGCGAAGCCGATCCAGATGCTGGCGCCGATCTCTTCCTTGGCGGCCGGGTTGCGGGCGAGCGCGCCGATGTAGCTGGCCCACACATTGCCCACGCCGATGCCGGCGCCAATCATGCCGATCGCAGCGAGGCCCGCGCCGATGAACTTGGCAGCAGCAACGAGTTCCATGGTCTTTTCCTTTGGATGGATGGGTTGTTGGTGGAACGCAACGGTCGCGGGCTTGCGATCCGTCAGTGAAGGTGCAGCGCGTCGTGCAGATAGACGCAGCTGAGAATGGCGAAGATGTAGGCCTGCAGCACGGCGATGAAGAGCTCGAGCAGCGTCAGCGGCACCAGGAAGGCGAACGGCACGATGCCGCCGATCCCGAGCGCGACGACGAAGCCGCCGATGACCTTCAGCAGCACGTGGCCGACCGTCATGTTGGCGAACAGACGGACGGAGAGGCTGATCGGCCGCGACAGGTAGGAGATCAGCTCGACCGGCACCAGGATCACCGCGGTCCACAGCGGCGCGCCATGCGGGAAGAACATCCGCAGGTAGCCGGCGCCGTGCCGCGCAAAGCCGATCACCGTCACGCCCAGGAAGACCACGAAGGCCAGGGCGAAGGTGACGATGATGTGGCTGGTGAAGGTGAAGGTGCCGGGAATGATCCCGATCACGTTGCCGAACAGGATGAAGACGAAGAGCGTGAAGATGAAGGGGAAGTATTTCATCCCCTCCTTGCCGGCATTGTCGCGGATCATGTTGGCGACAAGCTCGTACAGCATCTCCGCGAAGGATTGCAGCCGGCCCGGCACCAGGGCCCGGCGGCTGCCGCCGAAGAACAGCACCGCGGAGGCGACGCCCGCGGCGATCACCATGAAGAGCGACGAGTTGGTGAAGGAGAGATCCAGGCCGCCGATGTCGACGTGCAGGATCTTTTCGATCTGGAATTGCTCGGTTGGCGACGCCACGCCTTATCTCCCGCCCCGGTTTCGCTCCGCCTGGTCGGCGGCCCGCTTCGCCTTTGCCGCCCGGTCCAGCTCGACGCCGGTCCGGTAGACATTCATCAAGCCGGCCACCGCACCCAGGATGAAGAACAGAATCAACAACCAGGGCCGTGTGCCGAGCCATTGGTCGAGACCCCAGCCGATTCCGGCACCGACCACGATCGCGGCGAGCAGCTCCACCGCGATACGGAAGCCGGCGGCCATGCCAGCACGGCCGACATCGCGCCCATCATTCCCGCCCTTCTCGCGCCCCGCCCCCGGGAGCTTCGCCTTCGCCTGCTGGAGGCGACGGTCGAAATCCGAAAGCGGCGGCGGCGGGTTTTGGTCGTTCTGGGTCACTTCGTCGGACACCCTTTCGGGCGGCGGCCACCCCCACCTCAAGCGGCGCGCACCTTAGTGACGCTCCGGGGTCCCGTCAAGGCGACAAAACCGGCCGCCGCCGCGGCATTCGCGCCGGGCATGGCGCCCGCCGTCCCGGCGCCCTCCGCCGGCGCTGGCGGCGGCCCGCTCCGGCAGGCTAGAGTCGGCCATGCTCAGCCCGCTCCTGGCCGTCGCGGCGATCCTCGCCGGCATCACCATCGTCTCGCTCGGCCAGGGGGTGTTCGCCACGCTGGTGCCGATCCGGCTGACCGAGGCCGGGCTGCCGGCCGACCGGGTCGGGCTGGTGGTGGCCGCCAGCGCCGTCGGCTTCCTGGCCGGCTGCCTGGTGGTGGGTCGGCTGATCCGGCTGGTCGGCCATATCCGCGCTTTCTCCGCCTTCGCCGCCGCGTCCTGCCTCGCCGGCCTCGCTTTGCCCTGGACCGTCGGCCTGCCCGGCTGGGTCCTGCTGCGCCTGGCCATGGGCTTCTGCTCCGCCGGCCTCTTCATGGTGGCCGAGAGCTGGCTGAACGAGCTGACGCCGCGGCATCTGCGCGGCCGCATCCTGACCAGCTATGTCGTCGTGGTGATGCTGGCGCTGGGCGCCGGCCAGGCCCTGCTGACCGTCGTCGACACCCGCGACGTGCTGCCCTTCGTCCTGGCCTCGGCCGCCTTCACCCTGGCGCTGATCCCGGTGACGCTGACCCGGTCGCGCCACCCCAGCGTGCCGCACCGGATCCGGCCGATCCTGCGCAAGGCCTACCGCAACTCCCCGGTCGGCGCGGTCGGCTGCGTCGTGGTCGGGCTGGTGGCGGCGACGCTACAGGGCGTGGCCCCGGTCTGGGGCGTGCATCGCGGCTTTTCCACCGCCGAGATCGCGACGCTGATGGCGGCGACCCAGATCGGCGGACTGTTGTGCCAATGGCCGCTGGGCTGGCTGTCGGACCGGATCGACCGGCGCTGGGTGATCCTGGGCGCGTCGCTGTGCACCATCGTCGCCGCGATCGGCAGCATCGCCGCCGGCGCCGGCAGCTTCACCCTGCTGATCGTGCTGTTCGCGCTGTGGGGCGGCATGGCGGAGGCGATCTACCCGCTGTCGGTCGCCCATGCCAACGACCACGCCAAGCCGCAGGACTACGTGCCGCTGGCCGGGACGCTGCTGATCCTGTGGTCGATCGGCTCCTCCGCCGGGCCCTTGGCGGCGACGGTGGCGATGGAGCGGTTCGGGCCGGACGCCCTGTTCGTCTATGTCGCGGTGCTGGTCGGGGCTTTCGCCGGCTTCGTGCTGTGGCGCATGGCCCGGCGCGGCCGCGTCGCGGCCGGCGAGGCGGAGCAGTTCGTCGGCCTGGCCGCCGGCTCCAGCCCCGCCCCGGCCGAGCTGGACCCGCGCATCCGCCCCGAGGACGAGGCCGAGTGCGAGCCTGGCTACGACGACTGCGAGGATGTGCCGGGGCCGCAGCAGAGCCGGTGATTCCATCCCGGCCGGAACTGCTCTAGGGTCGCGGCCTCGTCTCCCGAAGGGCTCCCCATGCGCATCGCCACCTGGAACATCAACTCCGTCCGCCTGCGCCAGGAGCTGGTGCTGCGCCTGATCGACGAGGCCGCGCCCGACATCGTCTGCCTGCAGGAGACCAAGACCCCGGACCACAGCTTCCCGCACCAGCCCTTCGTCGACCTCGGCTACCGCCACATCGCGATCGCCGGGATGAAGGGCTACAACGGCGTCGCCGTGATCTCGCGTCTGCCCTTCGAGAGCCACGAGATCCGCCACTGGTGCGGCAAGGAG